>JADJAK010000002.1:0-300000 GCA_016704275.1 Gemmatimonadota bacterium | reverse complement strand
GGAGTTGATTGCCCGCTCGCTCCACGAGCAGAGCCCGCGCAGTCATCGGCCGATGATCACCATCAACTGTGCCGCGATGCCGGAAGGGTTGGTCGAGAGCGCGCTGTTCGGGCACGAAAAGGGCGCATTCACGGGCGCGACGGCCCGCGCGGCCGGTGCCTTCGAGCGAGCCCACGGCAGCACGCTCCTCCTCGATGAAATCTCCGAGATGCGGCTGGACCTGCAGTCGAAGCTGCTCCGCGCCATCCAGGAACAGGAGTTCGAACGGGTCGGCGGCCGCGAACCGATCAAGGTCGACGTTCGCCTGATTGCCACCACCAACCGCGACCTGCGCACCGAGATTGCCGCCGGTCGGTTCCGCGCCGATCTCTACTACCGACTGCAAGTCGTGCCGATTCGGACCCCGCCGCTCCGGGAACGGCCCGAAGACATCCCGCTCCTGGTGCAGCACTTCCTGCGGACCGCCGCCGACCACCTGGGGGTCCCGGTCCCGGAAGTGCCCGAGGCGACGATGGACTACCTCCAGGCCTATTCGTGGCCCGGCAACGTCCGTGAACTCTCCAACGCCATGGAACGCGCCGTCATCCTCGCGCGCGGACGGCCGATGTCCACCGGGCTCTTCTCCGACCACCTCCATGTGCTCGAGGCGCCCCTCACGATCTCCCGGAGCGGCTCGAGTCAGCCGGCCCCGACGACCACCACCGCCGACGGGGAGATGCCGCTCAACCTCGCCGACCTCGACCGCCTCACCATCGAGCGCGCCCTGGTCGCCACCGGCGGCAACCGCACTCGCGCCGCCCGCCTCCTCGGCATCTCCGAACGCACCCTCCGCAACAAGCTGAATTCCCCCACCGCCGCCTGACCCCCCCTCGGCAAGGTTGACCGAGCGCCAAGGGGAACTTTCTTCCGCACGACCCCGAAATTTTCTGCCGCAACAATTGCTAACTCTTTGCAGTAAAAGGGTTTGCGCTGGTGTTCCCATCCGGGAATGACGCTTGCATCAGTGGGCCGTGGACCATCACCGGGAGTATCGATGATCAGCGGCTTGTTTGGCCAAGGCACCGTGACCCACCAGCTGCGCGGCGGGCTGGAGGAGCAGAGCGCGACCCACAAGGCGATCGCCGCTCGGGTGGCGAACGCGGCACAGCAAAGCGCGACCGCCGGCTTCGCTGGCCAGCTCGACGCTTCGCTGGCCGCCCGCGACGCCGACCTCCAGGTGGACATGGCCTCGCTCGCCGACACGCAGCTCCGTTACGAGGCCACGACCAAGCTCCTCCAGAAGTCCTACGGTGACCTCCGGACCGCGATGCGCGACCGTGGCTGAGCCGGGCGGAAGTTTCCCGATCACGTCCCGGCCCCTCCGGCAGCTGCTCGGGCCGCTCGGCATCAGTGCCAGCGGCATGTCGCGGCAGCAGAAGTTCATCGAGGTCATTGCCACCAACATCGCCAACGCCGAGACGACGCGGACGGCCCAGGGCGGACCGTACCAGCGGCAGGTGGCGGTGGCGGGCGGTGATCCGGCCAACGGCTCGATGACGACGCAAGTCGTCACTGACAAGACGGCCGGTCGGCAGGTCTACGACCCGGGCCACCCCGATGCCGACGCCACCGGCTATGTGCTCTATCCCAATGTCGACCTGGCCACCGAGACCGTCGACCTGATGATCGCGCGACGCATGCACGAGGCGAACGCGACCGTCTTCCAGTCGGCGAAGGCGATGTTGCGCCGCGCCCTCGACATTTGACCGAAGTTTTGGAGCCTGACGCGTGACGATTTCGCGAGTACCAGCATCGCCGATCTACCCGACACCACCCTCCGCGCCCGGCGCGCGCGGCAGCGCACCGGTCGCGGCCTCGTCCACGTCCGCGCTGACGCCGGCCACCAAGCCGTCGCCGCTCTGGAGCGTGTTGACCGCCGAGGAGCGCGCCTTCTTCCTCAGCACGGCAGCGCTCGGCTCACTCGGCTACGGGCCCACCGGCGCCGTGTCCCGCGAGGCCGACGCACCGATCGGCCAGCGTCTTGATGTGAGGGCCTGACCCATGAGCAGTCCGATCCTGCCGATCAGCACGGGCATCGCTCCGCTGATGCGCCAAACGGGGACGCCGATCGGGATGGGCGACAGCGATGCCCCGTTCGGCGATCTCCTGAAGCGCGCCCTGGGTGACGTGACGGGAATGCAGGACCGGAAGGAAGACATGATCGGCGCCTTCCTGCGGGGCGAGCCCGTCGAGCTGCACCAGGTGATGGCGGCGGCCGAAGAGGCCTCGCTCTCGCTGGAGTTGCTGGTCGAGACCCGGAACAAGCTCACCGATGCGTATCGGTCCATCATGAACATGCAGGTTTGAGCGGATGTTCAACGCCTTCCGCGGACTCGATGCCAACCGCCGCTTCCTGGTGCTGGGGCTGGCCGCGGTGTTGCTCGTTGCGGCCGTCTTCCTCGGTCGACAGGCGAGCGCGCCAACCTACGTCTCGCTCTTTCAGGGGTTGCCGCTGGCCGAAGTCGGCAAGATGACCGACGCGCTCACCAAGGCGTCGATCCCCTACAAGCTCGACGGCGAGGGCACGCAATTGCTGGTGGCGAGCGCGGACGCCGCGCGCGCCCGGGTCCTGCTGGCGCAGGGCGGCTTGCCGAGCGAAGGGCGGCCGGGGCTGGAACTGTTCGACAAGCCGTCGTGGGGAATGACCGACTTCACCCAGCACGTGACGTATCGTCGCGCGCTCGAGGGTGAACTGGCGCGCACCATCGGCACGTTGAAGGGGGTCGAGCGGGCACAGGTCCACATCGGCTTGCCCGAATCGTCGGCGCTGCGTCGGCTCGAGCGCCCGGCGCAGGCAGCCGTCGTCCTCTCGCTGCGCGGCACCGAACCGTTGAGCCCCGAGCAGGTGCGCGGGATCGCGCAGCTGGTGAGCAACAGCGTCGAGCGTCTCGCCGTCGAGGATGTCGCGGTGCTGGACGACAGCGGGCGCCCGCTCTCCGGCCTCGGCGGGAGCGAAACGAACACCGGCATGGCCCTGTCGTCACGCCAGCTCGAATTGCAGCAGACGGTGGAGAAGCATCTCGGCGCCAAGGTGGAGCAGCTGTTGACGACGGCCGTCGGCGTGGGCGATGTCCGCGTGCAGGTCTCGGCGCGACTCAACTTCGACCAGCTCGACCGAACGGTCGAGGCCTATGATCCGCAGGGCCGCGTCTTGAGCTCCGAGAGTCGGAGCGACGGCGGCGACTCGACCTCGGCTCCGGTTGGTGGCCCCCGGGTCGTCAACCTCGAATACAAGACCTCGCGCACGGTCGAGAAGCTGATTGCCGGTGTCGGCAACGTGACGCGCCTCTCGGTGTCGGCGATGGTCAACTCGCGCGCACTCGACGGGGGGAAGGGGTTGCCCGAGGATCAGCGCGCGCAGCTGGAGAACCTGGTGCGCACCGCGGTTGGGTATGACTCACTGCGCGGCGACCAGGTCACCGTGGCGGCAGTGCCGTTTGGCGGGCCGACGCCGGAGAAGGTGATCCCGGTGACGAAGGAGGAAGCGCCGACGACGTCGATCATCGAGACCGCAGGCCGGTTGACCTATCCGGTCGCCTCGGTGCTGGCGATCATCGTCGCCCTCTTCCTCGGCCTCAAGGCACTGCGCGGCGGGGGTGGTCGGGCCACCGGTGGCGGAGCGCCGCTGCTGGCCGGGCAGGATGCGTCCTCCGCCGTGCTGCCGATCGCCGCCACGCCCGAGGCGGCACAGCTGCGAACCCGTGCCCAGAGTGATTCGCTCTCGGCGCCGGAAGCGTCGGCGCGAGTGGTCCGTAGCTGGCTGGCGGAGCCGACCACATGAGTGCCGTCGCGACTCGACCGCCGCGCGCGGGTGCGCTCACCGGAACGCAGAAGGCGGCGATCCTCTGCCTCGCACTCGGCGCAGAGGCTTCGGCGCGCATCCTCCAGCAGCTCGGGCCGGAGGATGTCGAACAGCTCTCGCGCGAGATCGCCCGGACCGGCATGGTCCCGGGCGAGACGGTCGACGCCGTCCTTCACGAGTATCGCGACGTGTTGCGGACGGTGGAACAGAACGCCGAGGGTGGCGCCGAGTACGCCCGGCAGATGCTGGAGACGGCCCTTGGCGGGGCGCGTGCGCGCTCGGTCTTCGACCGGATCACCAAGGAGCCGGAAGAGCTCGGCTTGTCGCGGTTCCGCCGCGCCTCGCCGGACGTGCTTCACAGCGTGTTGCGCGGCGAGCATCCGCAGACCGTGGCGCTGGTGCTGGCCCACATCGCACCGAAGCTTGCCTCGGGCGTCCTCGAGGCGATGGGGCCCGAGCAGGCCGGCGAGGTGCTCTTTCGGATCGCGCAGATGGAACGCGTCTCGCCGGATGTGCTGCAGTTGGTCGAAGACTCGATCGGTGCGCGTGCCGACTTGACGCTCTCGCAGGCGATGACGGCGGCCGGTGGACCGGGTGCCGCCGCGCGGATGCTCAATCAGTTGGCAGGTGGCCGCGAGACCGTGCTGCTCGATGCCGTGGGCAGCCGCGACAGCACCGTCGCCAGCGCGATCCGCAACCTGATGTTCGTCTTCGAGGATCTCCTGCTGCTGGAGAGCCGGTCGATGCAGCGGGTGCTGCGCGATGTCGACAGCAAGTCGCTGGCGTTGGCGCTCAAGGCCGCGAGCGACGACCTCACCAAGCACATCTTCGCGAACATGTCGGAGCGTGCGGCCGGGGCGTTGCGGGAGGAGATGGAATTGCTCGGGCCGGTCAAGGTGCGCGACGTCGAGGCGGCGCACGTCACGATCGTGACCGTCGTCCGCGACCTGCAGGAAGCTGGCGAGATCCAGGTGGAGCGGGGGGATGACGAAGTCATCGCCTGAGACCACCGCCGCGGGCGTGCTCGCCTGGCAGCCGCCCGACCTCCGGACTGTCCCGGCGCCGTCGGTTGGCGGCGTCGTGTCCGCCGGTCCGACGGTGGAGGAAGCCGCCTTTCAGCGAGGATATGCGCAGGGGCAGGCCGACTACGCCGAGGCGCGCGAGCATGAACTGGGTCAGGTGGTGGGTGGGGCCAAGGCGGCGGTCCACGCCCTCGAGACGGCCGCGGACACGCTCCGCAGTCAGTTGGCCACGACGGTCCATGCGCTGGCGCTCGCCATCGCACGGCATCTGGTGGAGCGCGAACTGACGCAGTCGCCGATCGACGTGCAGCGCCTGGTCGAGAAGGCGCTGGCACTCGCTCCGACCTCCGGGCCGGTGGTCGTGCGGCTGAATCCCGGCGACCTCGCGGCCCTGCAGGAGATTGGTGGCACGGCCGCGCTGGCGACGACGGCGCTTGAGCTGCGCTGGACGGCCGATGCGACGGTGTCGCGCGGGTCCTGCCTGGTGGAGACCGCCGTCTCGGTGATCGATGGCCGGGTGGACCGCGCGCTCCTCGATCTCTACGAGCGCCTCAGCCATGAGTGACATCGCGTTGCTCGAGTCGGCGCTCGGTCGCCTGAAGACGCTGCCGCGACTGGTGCAGCTCGGCCGGGTCACGCGCGTGATCGGAAATGTCGTCGAGGCGTCGCAGGTGCCGGTGGCCGTGGGTGAGGTGTGTCGGCTCTCGACGGCGCAGCGCAGCGTGCTGGCCGTGGTGGCCGGCTTCCATGACCGGGGCATTCTCCTGTTGCCGATCGGCGAACTCGAAGGGATCCACCCGGGTGCGATGGTCGCACCGCTCGGGCGCTCGCTGTACGTGGCCGCAGGGCGCGGGCTGATCGGACGGGTGCTCGACGGCCTGGGTCGGCCGATCGACGGACTCGGACCGGTCGGGCCGACCGTCTCCCGCTCGCTGTACAGCGATCCGCCGAATCCGCTCGAACGGCCCCCGGTCGACACCCCATTCTCCACCGGGGTTCGCGCCCTCGACGGCCTCGAGTCGTTCGGCCGGGGACAGCGCGTCGGCATCATGGCCGGTTCGGGTGTCGGCAAGAGCGTGCTGCTCGGGATGATTGCCCGCGGCGCGTCCTCCGACGTCAACGTGATCGCCCTGCTCGGCGAACGTGGTCGCGAAGTTCGTGAGTTCATCGAGCGCGACCTCGGTCCGGCAGGGTTGGCCCGCTCCGTCGTGATCGTCGCCACCTCCGACCAGGCCGCCGTGGTGCGCGCCACCGGCGCGCTCGTGGCCACGACCATCGCCGAGCACTTTCGCGACGAAGGGAAGGCCGTGCTGCTGATGATGGACTCGGTCACCCGCGTGGCGATGGCGCTGCGCGAGGTCGGCCTCTCCGTCGGCGAGCCGCCGACGACGAAGGGCTATCCGCCGTCGGTCTTCGCGGCGCTGCCGCGTCTCCTCGAGCGCGCGGGTAACGGGCGCGTCGGCAGCATCACGGCGCTCTACACCGTGCTGGTCGAAGGCGACGACTTCAACGAACCGGTGGCCGACGCGGCCCGATCGATTCTTGACGGGCACGTGGTGTTGGCGCGACGCCTGGCGGCGGCGAAGCAGTTCCCGGCGATCGACGTGCTCGAAAGCGTGAGCCGGGTGCGCGACGCGGTGGTCGATCCGGAGCACCGGGCCGCGGCGAACACCTTGATCCGTCTCGAAGCGGCGTTCCATGCGCACGAGGACCTGATCTCCGTGGGTGCCTACAAGCCGGGCGCGAATCGCGCCGTCGACACGGCGCTGGCGATCCGCCCCGAAATGCTGGCGCTGCTCCAACAGCGCCCCGATGAACCGAGTCGCTTCGCGCTGGCGCGCGATGCGGTGGTCGCGCTGGCGCAGCGCGCCACGCTGATCGAGCAGGGAGGCACACCGTGAAGCCGTTCAAGTTCTCGCTGCAACGCATCCTGGATCTGCGCGCCGCCGCCGAGCGGCAGCAGGCGTCGGCGCTGGGCGATGCCCTGCAACACGAGGCAACGCAGCGGCGCACGTCCGAAGCGCAGGCCGAACAACTCGAGCACGTGCACGAGCAGGTCGAGCAGCAGACCGGGACGCATCCGGCCGCGGCGGGATTGCATCACGCCTATCGGCTGACCGTCGACGCCGCCGAGGCGCGGCTCGAGGCGGTCGAGGACGCGCTGCGCGAGGCCGAGGGTCGGCGGGCCGAGGAAGATCAGCTCTTCGCGGAGGCGCGAATGGCGCGCCGCACGCTGGAAAAGTTGCGTGAGCGTCGCGAGGCCGACCACGCGCTCGAGACGGGGCGCGAGGAACAGCGCGACCTCGATGAGCTCACTCGCCCTTCGCCGAAGGATCCGGACATGGAGCGCACCGCATGAAAATCGCCGTCGTCGTGCCAGTGGCACTCGTCCTTGGCCTTGGCCTCGGCACCGCTGCGGGCCGCATGCTGCACCCGCCCGAGGTCCCGGCCGCCGAAGGGGATTCTGCCGGGGCGGAAGCAAAGGACTCGCTGAAGCCGGAAGCGGCTCCCCCAGCGGCCGAGAAGCCGGCCGAGGAGCATGCCGCCGACAGCGGGGCGGCCGCGATGACGCCGGTGCCGCTCGATGCGACGCCGGCCCCCGTGACGCCGCCGCCCGCGCCCGTGGTGCCGGCCGGTGCCAAGGCGCCGGCGGCCGGTGCGGACGTGCAGCGGATGGCGAAGATCTTCGATCGACTCGCGGCGGCGGATGCGGCGGCGCTGGTGGCGCAGATGAGCGACGCGGAGTTGGAAGGCGTGCTGCGCACGATGGATGTCGCCAAGGCAGGCGACCTGATCGGGGCGCTCCCCAAGGCGCGCGGTGCGGCGCTCAGCAAGCGGCTCCTCGCGCCGCCGGCCAAGCCGTGATGACGGCCGCGATCGGCGCCGCATTGCCGCAGCAGGGTGCTCAGCCATCGGTCGACGGTGCGCTGGTCGACCCGGCCGCGGCGCTGCCCTTCCTCGCGGCCCTCGCGGCCGCGGTCGCTGCACCGATCGCCCCGCCGATCCCCGTTCCCCTTCCTGTGGCGGTGGTCGCCCCGGATCAGGCCGACTCGGATGGTGGTGCGGAGGGCGAGCTGTCCGGGGCAACCGGTGATGGCGTACTCGTTGACGGCGCGGCAGCGGACAGCGCGCATCCGTTGGCGTTGGAAACCGAGCGGACGCCCGGCACCCGCCGTCGGGTACTGATCGCCGAGCTGGCGGCGCCGGAGGCGCCTGCGGTCCATGCCGCCCCGCGTGCGGCGGTGCCTCGCGCCGAAGCTCCAACCACCACGGCGGTTGAGACTGAAGCGGCGCCATCACCCGACACGGCGGTTGGCAACGCCGATCGCGCAGAGCGTGCCGCTACGCTTCCCGTGCCCGCGGTGTCCCCCGCGCCCACACCGTCGCCCACGATGTGGCAGGCCGCGCTGCAGGCACAACCCGCGCCGACACGCACTGCGAGCGCCGACCCCCAGCCGGGCCGTGAGGCGCCACCCGCCGCACCGCTCCCGACGACCGCGCGCACCGGCGGGGAATCAGGACGCCCATCGGCCAACGCCACGAGCGTGGCGGCCGGGGTGTTGGCCGCGATGCATGCCGCCCATGTGGCGCAAGCGGACGGCGCACGCGCCAGTGCGCCCATGGTGCAGTTTGCCGAGCAGGCCGTCGCGGCGTTGACGACGCAGGGCGAGGCCTCCGCCGTGACGGAGAATGCCGGCGATGGCGTGCCGGCTGGCCCCGCGACCCAGGTGGTCGACGCCGGAGATCCCGCGCCGTTGCCGACACCGCAACGCGTGTTGGTGTCCGCGCGTCCTGCCTCACCGCAGGGCGAGCACGACACGACGGGTGACCATCGACAGGATGCGCCTGGCGAAGAGCGCCAACTGGTGGCGACACCTCCCTCCGAGGGGGTCGAGGCACCAGTGAGCATGGCGCGGGGACCGTGGCCGGGTAGCGAGACACCGACGCTGTCCAAGCGCGTCGACGTCGCGACGCCGACTACCACGGTGCACCAAACGACGGAGCCACCAGCCGCACCACCGTCGCCGACCTCGCAGGTCACCATCGAGCTGGATGCCGAACGCACCGGTGTGCAGCGCGTGCGGGTGGCGGTGCGCGGTGACGTGGTGCACGCCACGCTGGTGACCGATCGGGGTGGGGTCGAGGCAATGCGGCCGCAGCTCGACGACCTGCGACACGCCTTGGAGGGCCAGGGCTTCCGCGAGGCGCATGTGCAGGTTCGGATGGCGAGCGACGGCACGCCGACGGCGATTGCGGGTGCCACGGCGGAGCTGCGGCTCCGCAGTGATGCCCCATCGCGGGCGCCCGATGGCTCGAGCAGCGAGCAGCAGCCCCGCGGTCGGCACCGTGGCCAGGAAGAGCACCCGCCGGCGGGCGGTCAACCAGAATTCGAGGAGGAGCTCCTGTGACGACTCCTGTCACCAGCACCGGGACCGCGGCCCCCAAGTCGACAGACACCAGCAGTCTGGCCGGCAAGGCCGTGCTCGGCAAAGATGATTTCTTGCGCATCCTGGTGACCCAGTTGCGCAATCAGGACCCATTGAATCCGATGGAGGGGACCGAGTTCGCCACGCAGTTGGCGCAGTTCTCCTCGGTCGAACAGCTGATCCAGATGAGTGAGGCCATGACGGCGTCCACGGCCGCCACCACCGAGCTCAAGCTGACGGCACAGACCACCCTTGGCGCC
This sequence comes from Gemmatimonadota bacterium, assembly GCA_016704275.1. Classification (NCBI taxonomy): domain Bacteria; kingdom Pseudomonadati; phylum Gemmatimonadota; species Gemmatimonadota bacterium. The sequence continues at coordinate 290,450 of JADJAK010000002.1, read as the reverse complement.
ACCATGGTCGGGCGCGACGTGTTGCTCGAGGGATCGAAGGTCACCGTGGACGGCAACAATCCGAGTCGGGTCACCTTCGACCTCGGCGCGGACGCCAAGGACGTGACGGTGCGGATTCTGGATGCGAAGGGCAAGGCCATCCTCACGCAGGATGCCGGCTCGCTCGGCTCCGGGCGTCGCACGGTGACGCTCGACACCGGGAACCTCGCCGACGGCACGTACAGCTACGACGTGGTCGCCAAGGACGCCGCTGCCAAGGCGGTCACGGCTACACCGTTCACCCGCGGTCGGGTGGACGGCATGGCCTTCAGCGGGGGGACCATCTCCCTGCGCGTGAACGGGACGCTCGTCCCGATGCTCGATGTCATCGAAGTGCTGGCCGCCCCGAACGCGGCTGCGAGCGTTCCCACACCTCAGGAGCCTACCACCCCATGATGCGATCCCTCTTCGCCGGCGTGTCCGGCTTGCGGAACCACCAGACGCGACTTGACGTCATCGGCAACAACATTGCCAACGTCAACACCGTGGCCTTCAAGGCCTCGCGCGTCACGTTCAAGGAAGCTTTCGCCCAGCTGTTGCAGGGCGCGTCCCGTCCGCCCGGTGACCTCGGCGGCGTGAACCCGATCCAGATCGGTTCGGGCATGAACATCGGCTCGATCGACCAGCTCTTCACCCAGGGCACGCTGGAGTCGACGGGGCAGAACACCGACCTCGCCATCCAGGGCGACTCCTTCTTCGTGGTGGGCAACGGCAACCGCCGCTTCTACACGCGCGCCGGCGCCTTCCAGCTCGACGCCGACGGCCGCATGATCGCCCCGACGAACGGCTTCGTCGTGCAGGGCATCAACGCCAATTCGGCCGGTGTCTTCTCCTCGTCGTCGTCGATCACCGACATCATCCTGCCGCTCGGCCAGATCACCCCGGCGAACATCACCACCGTGGCCCAGATGCGGGGCAACCTCAATGCCTCGGCCGTGATCGGCGACACGCACGCCATGGGTGTCACGGTGTACGACGGCGTCGGCACCCCGCACCAGCTCGACATCACCTTCACCAACACGGCGCCAGGCGCGTGGGATTGGTCCGTCACCAGCGGCACGGCGACCCTGCCGCTGACCTCCGGCACGGCCACCTTCGGCACGGCGGGTGAGCTGCTCACCTTCACCTATCCCGGGGGCGGCGCCTTCCTGACCGTCACACCGACGGGTGCTGGTGCGCCGTTCGACATCACCTTCGACGCGGGGACCATTGGCGACGTCGACGGGCTGGCCGGCTTCTCCAACGCCTCGAACGCCGTCATCCGCTCGCAGGACGGGTATCAGTCGGGCGACCTCGAGTCGATCGCGATCGACAAGAACGGCGTGGTCACCGGCTTCTTCACGAACGGCGTGACCCAGGCGCTGGCCCAGATCGCCCTCGCCCGCTTCAACAACCCGTCGGGCCTCCTCCGGCAGGGCGACAACATGTTCACCGAGTCGGCCAACTCCGGCCTGCCGGTCCTCGGCTTCGCCGGGACGAGCGACACGTCCAGCATCACGCCGGGCGCCCTCGAAAACTCGAACGTGGACCTCTCGCAGGAATTCACCTCGATGATCATCACGCAGCGTGGCTTCCAGGCCAACGCCCGGGTGATCACCACCTCGGACGAGATGCTGCAGGAGCTGGTGAACCTCAAGCGGTAGTTCCCGCCAGCGAGACTCAGGAGGGCGATTCCGGCAGCAGGCAGGCCGGGGTCGCCCTCGTGGCGTGTCCGGCAACTCTCGCCGCCCCGGCGGCAGTCTCTTCCCGTCGCCGAATGGGGCCGTTCGGGGCCGGGTCGCGATCCCCCAGTCAACTCGTTGTCCTGACGCGAGATACGGCGTGTCGAAACGCATGGCACTGCCGTTGCCATAGATCGCGCGCGGCAGCCCGTGTTCCCATGAGGAGTCCCCGATGGCCGATCCGATCTCCGAAGACGCTCCCGCCGCATCCGGCGGCAAGATGCCGATCATCGCCGCCGCCGTCGCCCTGCTGGTCGGGGTCGCTGCCGGGATGTTCGTGATCGCGCCGCGCCTTCCTGGGGCCGCCCCGGCGGCGGCCGAGGCGGGTGCGGCGGAGGGGAAGGAGGGCGAGGTCCCCAAGAAGGTCCTCTTCCAGCTCGAAAATGTGATCGTCAATCCTTCGGGCTCGCAGGGGCAGCGCTTCATCGTCGCCACCGTCGCCTACGAGGTGTCGTCGGAAGAGATCCGCAACGTGCTCCACGAGTCCGAGACGCAGATCCGCGATGCGGTCACCGGCGTGCTCGAGAAGCGGACGGTCGAGGAGCTGCTCGCCCCCGGGGCCCGGGATGCGCTGCGCAGTGACTTCGCCAAGGTGGTGACGCCGTATCTCAAGGGCGAAAAGGTCCAGGTCTTCATTCCACAGTTCCTGGTGCAGTAGGTGGCCACCCCGGACCCGCTGTCGCAGCAGGACGTCGATTCGTTGCTGAAAGGCGCGGCGCGTCCTGCCGCGCCGACCGAGGTGGTGCCCTACAATTTCCGCCGCCCGCCGCGGATCTCGCGTGAACGGCAGGCCGCGCTCGATGCCATGCACGAGCGGCTCGCCAGCGGCTTGCAGGGCGTCTTCTCCTCGCGCCTCCGCCGCAATGTCGACATCGGCGTGGTCAGCGTGGTCCAGGCGACCTTCGGGGAGTTCCTCCTCGCCCTGAGCACGCCCTGCGCCGCCTACATCGTCGAGCTGGGCGATGAGCGGAGCTCGAGCGGGGTCGTGGACTTCGATCCCGAACTCGCCGCGTTTCTGGTCGATCGGCTCTTCGGCGGTACCGGCGAGGCGCCCGGGCCGCGGCGCGCGCTGACCGCACTGGAACAGGGCGTGCTTGGCGACCTGACGGACCGGCTCCTCGCCCAGCTGCAGACTGCCTACGCCGACACGGTGCCGATTGCGCCGCGCCGTAGCGGATTTGAAGCGGTGGCGGACTCGCTGCATGTCGCCGGCCGGGAAGACAACGTCCTGATCGTGATCCTCGAGGTGAAGGGTGGGCCGAGCACCGGCTACCTCACGCTCTGCCTGCTGCTCACGGCGTTCGAGCGCTTCCTGCAGGAAAAGGCCGGACCGCAGCTGCAGGCCCCGCGCGGCCGGCCCGAAGACATTGCCCAGGCGCGGCAGCTGATCGACGGCCACGTCCGCTCGGCCGGCGTGCCGATCGCCGTGCGCCTGCCGGAGTTCCGACTCTCGGCGCTCGACGTGGCGCTGCTCCGCGAAGGTCAGCTCCTCGAGACGGGACAGTCCGCCTCGGGTGAAGTCGAACTGCACGTGAACGGCCGCCGGCTCGCGCTGGGCCACCTCGGGCGTCAGCAGGGCTTCGTCGGCCTGCGCATCACCGGGTGGACGCCGACCACCGAACCTCTCCCCGCCACTCGACCCTCTCGCAGGAAGCGTCCCGGATGACCGGACCGTCCATGCCGTCCCCCACGCCCGCCGCACTCGACGAACTCGGCCTCGGCACCGCCGCCGCCGGCGGCGCCAAGCTCGAGTCGCTGCTCGACATGATGTTGCCGGTGGCCATTGAATTCGGCCGCACCAGCATGGCCATCCAGGAGGTGCTCGACCTCGGGCCCGGCTCCGTCATCCAGCTGGACCGGATGGTGGGCGAGCCCGTCGACATCTTCGTCAGCGATCGTCGCCTGGCCGAGGGTGAGGTCGTCGTGGTGGGCGAGCACTTCGGCGTGCGGATCACGCGGGTGCTTTCGTTGCCGCGCGACACGGCGCCGCGTACCGGGGGACGCTGAATCGTGTATAGCGCGCTCGCAGCCCTTCTCATCACCGCGGGCGTGATGGTGCTGGCCCTCAAGCTGCTGGGCCGCCTGCAAGGGGTCGCGCCGCGCGGCGAACAGAGCGGTACGCTGCAGGTGCTCGACCGCATTGCGACCGGGCCGCGTCAGGGTGTCGTGCTCCTCCGTGCGGCCGATCGCGTGCTGATTGTTGGCGTGGGCGACGGCCACACGTTGCTGGGCGAGCTGGGCCCCGAGGCCTCGGAGGCGTTGCTGGCGCGGCGCGATCGGGCTGCAGCGGCCCGCACCGACGGCTCGCCGTGGCGGGCCGCGCTGTCGCGCGTCGGGCTGGTCGCGGCGCTGGTCCTGCTCCCTGCGATGGCATCGGCCCAGACGATCACGGTGCCGCAGCCGGCCGCCACGGGACGTTCCGCGGCGACGGGGATCAAGGCACCCACCGTGAAGGCGCCGACCCCGCCGACGATGGACGTGCGGGTGGGCGACGGGAGCGAGCAGTTGCGGCTCACCGGTGCCGTCGGCGTGGTCGTGCTGATGGGCGCACTCACGCTGCTCCCCGCCGTCTTCATGCTGATGACGGGCTTCACCCGCATCCTGATCGTGCTCTCGTTCCTGCGGTCCGCGCTGGGCACGCAGGGGGCGCCACCCACGCAGCTGCTGGTGGCGATCGCGATCATCCTCACCGGCGTCGTGATGCAGCCGACGCTGACCGAGGCGAACCGCGATGCCCTGCAACCCTATCTCCGCGGCGAAATCGGGCAGGTCCAGGCCTACGAGGCGGCGATCGTCCCGATGCGCCGCTTCATGCTCGCCAACACGCGCGACAAGGATCTCGGCGTCTTCGCCGAGTTGAGCGCGGTGCCCGATTCGGTGGCCGTGGAAGACTTGCCGACCGCCACGGTGATGTCGGCTTTCGTGACCAGCGAGCTGCGCACCGCCTTCCAGATGGGCTTCATCATCTTCCTCCCCTTCCTCGTCATCGACCTGATCGTCGCGTCGGTGCTGATGAGCATGGGGATGTTCATGTTGCCGCCCGTCCTCGTCTCGCTGCCGTTCAAGCTGTTGCTGTTCGTGCTCGCCGATGGCTGGACGCTGGTCATGCAGAACCTCGTCGCCTCGTTCCGGCCAGGCTGAGATGACCCCGCTGATTGCCGCCGACCTGCTGCAGCGCTCGCTCACGGTGGTGCTCACCGTGGGCGGTCCGCTGTTGCTGGCCGCGCTGATCGTCGGCGTCGTGATCTCGCTGATGCAGGCGGTGACGCAGGTGCAGGAACAGAGCCTCACCTTCATTCCGAAGCTGGTGGTCGTCGCCGTCGTGTTCGTCGCGGCGCTCCCCTGGATGCTCCGGGCGATGGTCGAGTTCACCGTCGGCATGCTGCAGTCGTTGCCCCAGGCCGCGCGATGAACTCGCTGAACCTGGTCGACGCGCTCCAGCCGATCAACTGGCCCAACTTCGCCTTCGTCAGCGCGCGCGTCGCCGGCTTGATGACGGTCGCCCCGCTCTGGGCGATGACGGTGGTGCCGGCGCGGTTGCGCGGGTCGATTGCGGTGGTGTTGTCGCTGGCGCTCCTGCCGCTCGTGCCGCCGGTGGAGTGGCCGATCGACGGGCCGTCGCTGGTCGTGCCGCTGGTGGCGGAGTTGCTGCTGGGGCTGGCGATCGGCCTGGCCGCGGCCTGCTTCCTCTATGGCGTGGCGGTGGCCGCGGAAGTCATCTCGCTGCAGATGGGGTTGTCGCTCGGCGCTGCCATCGGCGGAATGAACAACATCGGCTCTCCCGGGATCGGGCAGCTGGAGGGGCAGTTCGTGCTCGCGGTCTATGTCGCGGTCGGCGGGCATCTCACGCTGCTCACCGGGCTCGCGCGGTCGCTGCTGGTGATCCCACCCGGCTCGGCGATCGATGTGGCCGAGGGTGGCCGCTACATGGTCGTGCTGGCGGGCGGCGTCTTCTCCACCGCGGTGCAGGTGGCGGCGCCGATGATGGTCGCGCTGCTGGTGACCAACCTCGCGCTCGCCGTGGTGAATCGGGCGGTCCCGCAGCTCAACACCATGATGGTGGCGGTGCCGGTGACGGTCGCCGTCGGCTTGATCGCGCTGGGCGCGACGCTGCCGTTGGCAACCGGCTTTGTCACCGGCTGGGCCAATGACCTCGGGCGAAGCACCGATGCCGTGGTGCAATCCTTCGTGCCGGCGTGGCCCGAGCCATGGCCGAATACCATGCCCAGCAAAAGAGTGAACTCCCCACCCAGCGCCGGCTTGAACAGGCGATGGACGAAGGACGCGTCCCGAAGAGCCAGGAGCTTTCCGCGGCGATCGTCCTCCTGTCGGGTGCCACTGCGCTCGCCGCGTTTGGCGGGAGCGCGCTGGGTGAGGGGTCCTTCAGTGTGCTCCGTCGGACCGTGACCGCGTTGTCGGGGCCGGAGATGACGGAGGCAGGGGCGGCGGCACTGTTGCGGGGCCTGACCGAGACGACGCTCACGGCGTTGCTGCCGTTCCTCGCGGCCGTGGTCGTCCCGGTGCTGGTCGTCAACGTGATCCAGGCGCGCGGCGTCCTCTCGTTCACGCCGATCACGCCGCAGCTCTCGCGCATCTCGCCGATCGCCGGCCTCGGCCGACTCCTCTCGGTGCAATCGCTCTTCGCCCTCGGCAAGGCCATGGTGAAGCTCGGCGTCATCGGTTGGGTGACGTGGGTGGCACTCTCGCGCGCCTGGCCCGAGCTGACCGGGCTCGTTGGTGCGACCGCGCCCGCGGTGCTGGCCACGACACGATCGGTCACCATCCGACTCGTGCTCTTTGCCGTCGGTGCCTTCGCTGCCGTCGCCGTGGTTGACTACCTGTTCGAGGTCTGGCGCCACCAGAAGGGGCTGCGGATGACGCGCCGCGAGATCTTCGACGAAATGCGCGAGAGCGAGGGCGACCCGATGTTGCGGAGCCGCCGCCGCTCCCTGGCGCAGAGCTTTGCGCGCCGCCGGATGCTGCAGCAGGTCAAGCAGGCCGACGTGGTGATCGTCAACCCGACCGAGATCGCCATCGCGATCCGCTACGACGGGCGCAAGTCGATTGCCCCGGTGGTGGTGGCGATGGGGCAGCGCAAGCTCGCCGAACGGATCCGTGCGATCGCCCGCGAGGCCGGCGTGCCGATCGTGCGCAACGTCCCGGTCGCCCGCGCCCTTCTTGCCGGGGCGCGCGTTGGCCAGCCGATTCCCCCGGCGCTCTACGCCGCCGTCGCCGAGGTGCTCGCGTTCGTCTACCGTGTGCGCGGACGCCTGCCGCAGCACCTGGCTGAGGTGCGCGGCCGGTGAGCGCCGTCGGCGGACTCGCCCCGATCAGCACCACCGCGGCGGAAACCTCCGGCCGCGGCGTCGGCGTGCTGCCCGCTGCGCGGAGCGGCGCCGGAGGCTCGACCGCACCCAACGTCTTCAAGCGCGCCCTCGGCACCGAGGGGTGGCTGGCGATTGGCGTGATGCTCATCGTGGCACTGCTCATCGTGCCGCTGCCCCCGATCCTGCTGGATGGGCTGCTCGCGCTGAGCATTGCCCTCTCGGTGCTGGTGCTGCTCGTGACGCTCGGCACCCGCGATCCGATCGACTTCAGCGGCTTCCCGTCACTGCTGCTCCTGTTGACGCTCTTCCGCCTTGGTTTGAACGTCAGCACGACGCGACTGATCCTGGCGGACGGGTACGCCGGCGAGGTGATCAACGCCTTCGGCAACTTCCTGATCGGCGGCAACGTCGTCGTCGGCCTGGTGATCTTCCTGATTCTCGTGGTGATCAACTTCATGGTGATCACCAAGGGCTCTGGGCGCATCGCGGAAGTCGCGGCGCGCTTCACCCTCGACGCGATGCCCGGCAAGCAGATGGCGATCGACGCCGACCTCGGTGCCGGCCTGATCGACGAGGCCGAGGCGCGGCGGCGCCGCACCGACGTGGCACGGTATGCCGACTTCTATGGCGCGATGGACGGTGCGGCGAAGTTCGTCCGCGGCGACGCCGTGGCCGGGCTCATCATCACGGCGATCAACCTCGTTGGCGGCTTCGCGATCGGGATGATGCAGCAGGGGCTCAGTGCCAGCGACGCGATCACCCGCTACAGCGGGCTGTCGATCGGCGACGGCCTCGTTTCCCAGATTCCGGCGCTGATCGTCAGCACGTCGGCCGGCATCATCACGACCTATGGCGCCTCCTCGCCTGGTGTCGGTCAGGCGCTCGGCGGCCAGCTGACGCGCAACCCGCGCGCGCTGGGCATGTCGGCCGGGGTCCTGGTGTTGCTGGCGATCTTGCCCGGCCTGCCGGCGCTGCCGTTCCTGGCCCTGGCCGGGGCGGCGGGCGCGATGGCGTGGGCTGGCCGTCGCCCGTCGAGCGTGATGGCGCCGGTGAGCACCACGCCAAGCGCGACGGTCGCGTCGGCTGTGCCGGGGACGGCACAGATGCGTGAACTGCTCCAGGTCGAGCCGATCGAGGTCGAACTCGGCTACGCCCTCATCCCGCTCGTGGATGAGGCGCAACAGGGCGACCTCCTGCCGCGGATCGGACTGCTCCGTCGGCAGCTCGCCACCGAACTCGGCATCATCGTCCCGCCGGCACGCATTCGCGACAACATCCAGCTCTCGCCGACCGAGTATGCCATCCGGTTGCGCGGCGTGCGGGTCGCCGGCGGCGAGATCATGCCGCGTTACCTGCTGGCGCTTGACGCTGGCGGTCGCGGGCTGCCGCTCGACGGCATTCGCACCACCGATCCGACCTTCGGCATTCCGGCGCTCTGGATCACGCCCGAGCGGCGCATCGAGGCGGAGGCGAGTGGCTACAGCGTGGTCGAGGCCCCGACCGTGCTGGCCACGCACCTGATGGAGACGATTCGGCGTCACGCCGGCGACATTCTTTCGCGTCAGGATGTCCGCGAGCTCGTCGACGGCCTGCGCGAAACGCACCCCGCGCTCGTGGACGACCTCATCCCCGCGAAGCTGCCGCTTGGTGCGCTGCACCGCGTGCTGCAGCGCCTGCTGCGCGAGGGACTGCCGGTTCGCGACCTCGTCACCATTCTCGAGACGCTCTCCGACGCCGCCGACCAGAGCAAGGATCCGGAAGTGCTCACCGAGCATGTGCGGCGGGCGCTCGCGAACGTGGTCGCCCAACTCTTCGCCGATCCGGACGGCACCGTGCGCGGCATCACCATCGGCCCGCGACTGGAGTCGGCGTTGATGATGCTCTTCGCCCCTCGGGCCACGCGCGATGGCCAAACGCTCGAGCCCGACCAGTTGACCGGTCTGTTGCGTGCCCTGAATGAGCTGGCCACGACCGCGCGCCGCGACGGCCGCTCGAGGCCGCTGATTACCCCGCCTGCGCTCCGCGTGGGCATCCGTCGCCTGGTTGAACCGATTCTGCCCGACCTCCCGGTGGTCTCGCTCGGCGAATTGCCGCCGCAGATGCCGGTCCAGAGTCTCGCGATGTGGGAGCTGACCCGTGCCACTTGAAACGTTTACCGGGACCCACGTCCCGTCGCTGCTGCAGCAGGCCCGTGAGCGGTTGGGCGCGGATGCCACCATCGTGGCCGTCCATCGCGAGGGTGGTCGCTTCACCGTCGTGGCCACCGACGAACCACCACCGGCTCTCCGCCCCGCGCCTGGCGCGCGCACGATGATGCCGGAACCTCGGGACTTCCGCCGCATTCTCACCGACCAGGTGAGCGATGTGCCGGCCCGTCCTGCGCCCGCCACCGCGAGCCGCCGTGCCAAGACACGCCCACGCGTGATTGCGCTCGTCGGCCCGACCGGGGCGGGGAAGACCACCACCATCGCCAAGCTGGCAACCTCGGCGGTGGCGTTCGGTGCGCAACGGGTCGGACTGCTCGGACTCGACCACTATCGCATCGGCGCCGTCGAACAGCTCGCCGCGTACGCCGAGATCGCGGGATTGCCGCTCGCCACCGCCTCGTGCGAGGCCGAGCTCGCGCCCGCGATGGCACGACTGGCCGATTGCGATGTGATCCTCATCGACACGCCGGGGCGCTCGCCCAAGCAGGGCGATGACCTCGCCACACTGCGGCGGTGGTTGCTGCACCTGGCCCCCGATGAAGTGCACGTGGTCATCCCCGCGGGGTTGATGCCGCAGTTGGTGCGTCGGATCGTGGCACAGTACGCCAGCTTCGGCGTGACGCACCTGCTCGCCACCAAGCTCGACGAGTGCCCGACCGACTCCCGCGTCTTCGACATCGCCGTCGCCGACCGGCGCCCGATCCGCTGGTGCACCGACGGTCAGGAAGTCCCCAGTGACCTCCACGCGGCCGAGCCGTGGCTCGCGCCGGCAGCGGCGCGGTTGGCCGAACGCCAGTTGCGCACGCAGGAGGTCGCATGAACGATCAGGCCGCCGCCCTGCGCGAAGCGCGCCGCGATCCGATCCGCTTCCCGCTCCCTGCGGGCGGGGGCGACGCGCCCGCGGTGGTCGTGGGCAGCGGCAAGGGCGGCGTCGGCAAGTCGATCGCTGCGGTTTCCTTTGCCGCGTCGCTCGCCGAGGCGGGGCACCGCGTGCTGCTGGTGGATGGCGACCAGAACCTTGGCAACCTCCACGTCCTGCTCGGTGTGCGCCCCACGCTGACACCCGAGGCGCTCCTGCATGAGTCGCTCGCGCCCTCGGACATTGTCCTCCCGGTGGCCGAGCGCCTCTTCCTGATGCCCGCCGATTCGGGCACCGACGCCGTGCAGCGCCTCGGCCCGACCGATCGGGCGCGACTCCAGCGGCGGGTGAGCGGGATCTACGCCGACTACGATGCCGTCATCGTCGACGCCGCGGCGGGACTCGACAGTGCGCTGCGCTGTGTCGCACTTCACGCGACGCGCCTCGTGGTGATGACGATGCCGGAAGCGACGGCCCTGACCGACGCGTATGCGTTGATCAAGGTGGTGCACGGGCAGTTGCCGCGATTGCCGGTCGATATCGTGGTGAACCGCCTGCACGAACCGCACGAAGGAGAAATGGCGTTCGACAAGCTGCGTGCCGCCGCGGCCCGCTTCCTCGGCCGCCCGATCGAGTACCTCGGCGGCGTCCCGGAAGATCGGGAGATGCGCGCCCTGGCCGCCGATCCGGCGCGGCTCCTCCGCCCGAGTCAGGGGACGGCCGCCCAGCGCGCCTTCGCCGGCCTGGCGACACAGCTGATGTCGCGTGCCGCGATGTCGGCGGCCTGATCCACATGACCACGCCCAGCGAGTACCTCTGGCAACGCTGGCGTGACGAGCACGATGCATCGGCGCGCGCGGAGCTGTTGTCACAGCATCTCGGGCTCGTGCATCACGTGGTCCGGCAGATCGCGGCCCGGGTCGGTGACGCGGTGGCGTACGACGATCTGATCGGGGCGGGCACGCTCGGGTTGGTGCAGGCCTTCGAAGGCTTCGATGCCACCAAGGGTGCGGCCTTCAGCACCTATGCCACCACGCGGATCCGCGGCGCGGTCCTCGACGAACTTCGCGCCGCCGACTGGCGTCCGCGCTCGGTGCGCACTCGGGTGCGCGAGCTGCACGCTGCCGCGGACGCACTCGCGCGCACGCTCGGGCGCCCGGCGACGCCCGACGAGGTCGCGACGGCGCTGCAGATCGATGTCCCGACCTACTGGCGCTGGCATGCCGATGGCGAGACCACCACGATGATCCCGATCGACGCGCCGGTTCCCTCGAGCGAGCGCGGCAACGTCACGCTCGGGGAGATGATCCCCGACGCCGATGGGCCGGCTCCCGATGCGCCGCTGGAGGAAGAGGAGTCGAAGCGTGTCCTCCGCGAGGCGATCGCCGGGCTCCCCGAACAGCAGCGCACCGTGCTGACGCTCTGCTACTTCGAGGAACTCACGCTGCGGCAGATCGCCGAGGTGCTCCACGTCACCGAATCGCGGATCTCGCAGGTGCGGACGGCCGCGCTCAAGCGGCTCCGCGACCTGCTCACCGCCGACGGATTCGCGCTATGAGCCGGCGGCGGAACGGCACGACTTGCCGGACGGATCTGCCGCACCACCGGCGCGGGCTGATGGGGTTGGTGCAAGCTGTTGTTGGCAAAGGAGTTACGGACGCTTCCCGCGCGGCACATCGCTTGCACCTTCAGGGCCTGCATCTCTTGGAGGCTCCATGACCTTGCCTGCGATCGTCACCTCGGCACGTACCCTCGGCTACTACACCCGGCTGCAGGAAGTGACCGCCAACAATCTCGCCAACGTCTCGAGCGACGCCTACAAGGGCGACCGCATCACGGCGCAGGCGCTCGCCGGTGACACCTCCCCGACGGCGGTGCATACCCTCGATCTCCGTCAGGGGACGCTCCGGGAGACCGGCCGCGGCCTCGACGTCGGCCTTGAGGGTGATGGCTTCCTCGTCGTACGGACCGCCCAGGGCGAGCGGCTCACCCGTGGCGGGTCGTTGGAGATCTCCCGCGAGGGCTTCCTCGTCGATCGCCACGGCGACCTCCTCCTCGGCGAGGATGGACCGCTGCATGTCGCCGGCAAGGAACTCGTCCTCGAGGCCGATGGCACGGTGCTGGTGGATGGGGCCCGCGCCGGGCGCCTCCGCTTCGAGACGGTGGCCAGCCCGACGGCGCTGTTGAAGGAGGGCGAAGGCCGCTTCCGCACGACCGCCGCGACGATTGGCGCGGCCGGGCTGCAATTGCGGCAGCGCTCGCTCGAGGAGGCGAATGTCTCCCCACTGCTCGGCACGGTCGACTTGATCATGATCCAGCGCGCCTACGCGGCCAACACCGAGGCGCTGCGCACGATGGATGGCGTCCTCGGCACGGTCACTGGCGACATCGGCCGCGTCTGATGCGGCGACACATGGCACACGGAGACTTCACATGAATCCCGGCATGCGCACCTCGGCGAGCGGCATGATCGCCCAGCAGAAGATGGTGGACGTGATCGCCAACAACCTGGCCAACGTCAACACGACCGGTTTCAAGCGGAGTCGCGCGGCGTTCGAGGATGTCCTCTACGAAACGGTCCAGGGTCCCCGCTCGCCCAACGGCGAGGCGGTGATCAGCGCGATGCAGATCGGCCACGGCGTCCGGCTCGCCGCCGTCACGCGCATCGATGGGCAGGGTGGCCCCGAGATGACGGGGCGTCCGCTCGACCTCACCATCGAGGGCGAGGGCTTCTTCCAGGTCGAGACCGCCGATGGCGGCATCGCCTACACGCGCGACGGCTCCTTCACGCTCTCCGAGAGCGGCCAGCTGCTCACGCAGGGTGGCTACGCGCTCGTCCCCGGCATCGTGATTCCGCCCGATGCGACGGTGGTGACGATCAGCGGCAACGGCATGGTGTCGGTGTCGGTCGGCAAGGATGCCCAGACGGTCGAACTCGGGCGCATCGAGCTGGCGCGCTTCGCCAACACCACCGGCCTGTTGAGCGCCGGCGGCAACCTCTACACCGAATCGTCCGCCTCCGGCGCCCCGATGACCGGCATGCCCGACGAGAATGGCTTCGGCCGGATCCTGCAGGGATCGCTCGAGTCGAGCAATGTCGAAGTGGTGCAGGAGATGACCGACATGATCGCGGCCCAGCGCGCGTACGAAATCAACGCCCGCGCGATTCGCGCGGCCGAAGACATGATGCGCTCGATCGATGACCTCATTCGCTAGCCTGGCGCTCCTCGCGCAGCTTGCGGCGACGACGCCAGCGCCCGCGGTTCCCGCGGCGCTGGCGACGCGCGTGCAGGCCGCAGTCGCCGAGCAGTGGCAGCTGGCGCCCTCGGCGGTTCAGCTCGCCTGGGGCGCGCTGCCCGCGTGGCGAGCGAGCGACCTCGAGGCGCCGCTGCGCCTCGGCACCATCGGGCGCGATGGCTGGCTGGTGGTCACGCTGGAACCGAGTGGCGCCGCACCGCGTGCGGTGCGGGTGCGCGCCGGAGCCGCCGCCCCGTTGCCGGTGGCCGCGCGCGCGCTCACGGCTGGTGTCACCCTCACGGCCGCGGATATCCGATGGGAGTCGCCGGTGCAGTGGGGTCCGCCGGAGGCGACCGCGTCGCTGGTCGATGTCGGCTGGGAAGTGCGCCGGACGTTGCGCGCGGGCGAGGCGCTCCGCGGCGTGGCCGTGGCGGCGCCCACCGGGGTGGCCAGCGGTGCGCCGCTCCGCATTGTCTGGGCGCGGAATGGCGTCGAGATCGAGATGGACGCGGTGGCGTTGACGGCCGCCCGTGTTGGCGAAAAGGTGCAGGCTCGCACGACCACCGGACGCGTGATGGCGCGGATGACCGCGCCCGGGATCGCCCGGATTGAAGGAGGAGAACGATGAACACTCATCGCGCGCTGGCGGTTGCGATGCTCGTGATGGCCGGCCCACTGGCCGCGCAGACGCCCGTTACCCCAGCCAATACGGACAGCGTCCGGCCGTCGGCGCCACCGCCGGGCGGCCGCCGGCTGGGCTGGACCTCCGACCGACGTCCGCTCCGCGTCGGCGATCTGCTGACCGTCATTGTCGACGAGCAGACCTCCGCGAGCGAACGGGTGATCACCAGGGCCAAGACCGATCGCAGTCAGAAGGGCACCATCGACGCCAACGCCGCGCCGGTCGACCTCCAATCGGTCGGCATCGGCTACAAGTCGGAGTCGGACCAGACCGGGCAGCGCAACCGCACCGGTGACCTGGCGGCGATGTTGACGGTGCGGGTCACCGGGATCGAGCCGAGCGGAGTGCTCCGGGTCGATGGTGGCAAGTTGGTGACCGTTGATGGTCGCAAGCAGGAGGTGCGACTCGGCGGTCTGGTGCGTCCCGAAGACGTCACCGCCGGGAATGCGGTGCTCTCGTCCAGGATCGCCGACGCCTCGATCAGCTACAAGGGGAAGAACATCGATCCGAAGACTGGCCTCTTCGGCAAGATCCTCGGGTTGCTGTGGCCGTGAGATACGCCCTCGCAGCCGCGTTGTTGCTGGCCCCGCTGGCGCTCGGCGCGCAGGTCCGTGTCGGCGATCTCACCACGCGCACCGGCGAAGTGCCGGTGCGCATTGTGGGCTATGGGTTGGTCGTTGGTCTCGACGGCAGCGGCGATCGCTCCTTCGGCACCTCGTCCGGCTCGGTGCAGACGGTGCGGTCGGTCGTCAACCTCCTCCGACGCTTCAACATCGAAGTGCCGCCCGAGCGGCTCCGGCTGCGCAACGTGGCCGCGGTGCTGGTGACGGCGGAGATCTCGCCCTTCCTGCGGCCGGGCGGACGCTTCGAGGTGCAGGTCGCCTCCCTCGGTGACGCCACCTCCCTTCGCGGGGGCGTCCTCTGGATGACGCCACTCGTTTCGGACCCCGATCAGGCGCCGATCGCCACGGCCCAGGGCGCGATGCCGGTGCAGGCCGATGATCGTGGCCGCTGGGGCAATCGTGGCGCCTCAAGTGGCCGGATTGTCGACGGCGGGCTGCTCGAACTGGCCCTCCCGGCGGTCGCGGCCGTGACCGAGCCTCGCCTTCTCCTCCGGACCCCGGACTATCCGCTGGCGGCCAAGGTGGCGGCGGCGGTCAACGCCGTCTTCGGCGACAGCACGGCCCGGGTGGAAGATCCGGGCTCGATCCGGCTCAGGGCTCCGGCCGGAGCGACCGATAACCTTCCGGCATTCCTCGCCTCGGTCGACACCGTCCCGGTGACGGTCCCGATGGTGGCTCGGATCATCATCGACGCCCGGAGCGGGGTCGTGGTCGCGGGGGGCGATGTCCGTGTCGGGCCGGCGGTTGTCTCGCTCAAGGGGATCACCGTGCGGGTCGGCGATGCACCGCCAGCCACCCCGACGCAGGGTGTGGTGGCTGTGGGGCCGCAGGCGACGGTGCGGGACATCGCGGTCGGTCTGCAGTCGATCGGTGCCGCACCGGCCGACGTGGCCGCGGTCTTTGACGGCCTCCGCGCCGCCGGCGCGATCACGGCGATGGTGGTGGTCCGATGAGCAGCATCGGTGCCGTGCCGGGACAAGGTCCGACGCCGCCGAGTGCACGCGACCGATTGGAGCAGCAGGCGCAGGCGTTGGAGTCGGTGTTCTACGCGCAGCTCTTTCAGGCGATGCGCCAGTCGGTGCCGAGCGAGGGCGGGTTGCTCGAGCAGTCGACGGGTGAACAGATGTTCACCGGCATGCTCGACGAACAGGTGGCGCGGTTTGCCGCCGAGCGCAGTGACAGCGGACTGGCCGCTGCGATGACGAAGCAGTTGGGTCGCAACCTCCCACCGGAGGACGCGGCGGTGACCGCGGCTCCGGCCGCAGGGAGCGGGAATGTCCGACGTGGGTGAAGCGGCGCCGTTGCGCGCTGCGCAGATCATCGCGGCGATCCAGGCCGAAGAGCGGCTCCTCTCGGAGTTGCGTGGCGCGCTGGAGCGTCAGCGTGCCGGCATCGCCGAGGACGACACCGCCGCCATCGATGCAGCGACCCATGCCGTTTCGCGGTCCGTGTTGACGCTCGACGAAGCCCGTCGTCGGCGCGAGCAGCTGGTCCAGCTGGTCAGCGGCGGCGAGTCGGTCGGGCTTGACGGAATCGATCGCTTCATCGGCGAAGTCCCCGGCCTCCGCGAGGCGCGCCGCGCGGTCCGCCGGGCTGCCGAGGCGGCCGTGAGCGAGCTGGCGATGAACCAGGCGATCCTCCGGAGTGCGATGCGGACAGGCGATGCGTACCTGCAGTCGCTATTTTCGTCGGTGAGCGGGCCCGCCTCGCACTACCTGCCCCAGGAGGGGCTGGTCGACTCGCCCACCCCCAGCGGCGTCGTTCTCGACGCGCAGGCCTGAGCCATGTCGCTTGCCTCGATTCTGTCGATTGCCCGGTCCGCCCTCGTCACGCAGCAACGTGCGATCGATGTCACCGGCCACAACATCGCCAACGCCACGACGCCGGGGTACACCCGCCAGCGCCTGGAGATTGTTGCCGAGACGCCGTTCCGCACCCCGAAGGGCACCGTGGGGCGCGGCGTCACCGACGCCGGCGTCTTCGCCAATCGCAACGTCTTTCTCGACGCCACCGTGCGCCGGGAGCAGGGCAACCTTGGCCGGTCGGACACGCTGCGTGACATGCTCGGCCAGGTCGAGGCCGTCTTCGGCGAGCCGTCGGACACCGGGCTCGGCGCGACCCTCGATGCCTTCTTCAGCGCCTTCAGTGACCTCGCCAACGATCCCTCCTCGCTCGCAGCGCGGAGCGTGGTCCGGCAGGCCGGCAGTTCGCTGATTCAGCAGGTCGGACTGATCTCGGGTCGGCTCACCGACCTCGCGACCGACACGACCACGCGGACCCAGGACGCGGTCAGTCAGGTCAACGCGCTCGCCACGCAGATCGGCGAATTGAATCGCGACATCGTCGTGCAGGGCGGGCCGAACAAGACCGCGCCTGATCTCGAGGATCGCCGCGGCCAGTTGATCGACGAGTTGTCGAACCTGATCCAGGTGCGGGTGATCGATCATGCCGATGGTTCGGTGGGCGTCATCACCGGCGACACCCTGCTCGTGGACGGCAAGTTCGCGCAGCAGCTCGAAGTCCGTCCGCTGGTTGGCGGCGGCGTCGGCGTCGGCGTCATCGGCAGCGCGCGCCTGATCGATCCGGTCGGCGGGACATTGGCGGCGCTCACCGCATTGGGGCAGCAGGCGGTTCCGAGCATTCGCGCCGAGCTCGACCGCTTGGTCGCCGGCGTGGTGGGGGCGGTCAACACGGTCCATGCGGGTGGCACGACGCTGGGTGGGCTCACCGGCATCAACTTCTTCGACCCAGCCGGTGTGACGGCGGGCACGATGCGGTTGTCGACCGATGTCGCCGCCTCGGTGTCCAATGTCGTCGCCGGTACGACCTCGGCAGCGGGCGACAACCGCGTCGCCCTCGCGTTGGCCGGCCTGCGCAACGCCGGCATCCCGTCGCTCAACAGCAGCACGCCGGGCGAGTTCTACACCGCGCTGGTGACCACGGTCGGCACGCTGGTGCGGGATGCCGAGCGCGACGCTGAGGTCGCCAGCACGCTGGCCGACTCCGCCTCCTCGCGCCGCTCATCGGAAACCGGCGTGTCGACCGACGAAGAGATGGTGAAGTTGATCGTCCAGCAGCAGGCCTACGCCGCGGCGACGCGTCTGGTGACCACGGCCAATGAAATGATGGACGACCTGTTGCGGATGGTCTGAGCGATGCTGGTCCTCAACCGGCGGCCGGGTGAGGCGATCATCCTCGATGGGGGGATCCGGGTCGTGGTGCTCTCGTGCGACAAGCGGGGAGCGCGCCTCGGCATCGAGGCGCCCGCGACGACGGGGATTCTGCGCGAGGAGTTGGTGAAGCAGGTGGCATCCGAAAATCTGCGCGCGGCCAGCGCCGGCGATCACACGGCGGCCTGGGCCGCCCAACTGCCGCTACGCGCGCCGAGCGGTGAGGCTGGCAGCGGCACGCCGCCAGAGCGGTAACCGGAAGGCGAGCACCGCGCCGGCGGTCGCATCGGCCTCCAATTGCAGGTCCCCCCCATGACGACGGATGAGATCACGCGCCACCGGTAGTCCGATGCCGTGCGCGTTCGCCGCGTTCGCCCCACTCACGAAGAGCTCGAAGACGCGATCGCCATCGCGCAGCACCTCGGGAATCCCTGGGCCCGTGTCGGCGACGCGCACGACCACGGCATCGCCTTCGACGGCGCCAGACACCACGATCTCCCCGCCCCCCTGCGTCCGCACCGCCTCGATCGCATTCTCCAGCACGGCGTACATCGCCTCGGCCACATCGCCGGCAATGCCGATCGCGGGCGGCAGGGTGCGCGGCACTTCGGTGCGCAACGTGATCGGCGTCGGGCCGATTGCACGGCGCGCCAGCCGGACGGCCACCTCGGTGACGTCCGCGACCGACAGCGGCGTGATCCGTTGCCGTTCGGTGAGCGCGAACGCCTCGAGCAGCGAGACCTCGGCGAGCAACGCGTCCCGCAAGCGCGCGCACGCCTGGTCATGGGCCCTGAGCCCTTCGGGACCCCGCGATGCCGTCAGCTCGACCACGTCGACGACCTGCGCGAGGTCGCGCAGCGCGTGCGCAACGCTCCGCGCGATCGCCTCACCGAGGCGTTCGCGATGCACGCTGCGGAGGAGTTCAAGGTCGGTCGCGGAAGTGCTGTTGGAGAACGGCGCCAGAGAGCGGTCCTCGGGGAGTGGGCCATGCCCACCCCGGAGTCAACCGGTGGTGGGTCGGATCGGAACGCCGTGCACGATCGGGTCGGAGAGGTGCCGTCGACGGATCAGGTCGAGGGTGGCCTGGTTCAGCACCGAGCCGGCTGACAAGAGCTTGACCCCCGAGGCGGTGTGCAGGTCCGCGGCGAGAATCATCCCCTCGCGGAGCCGTGCCGGCGGCACCAGCTCCTGGTGACGGAGCCAGTTCGGGTCCATCTCAGTGGAGACGAGCACCTCCATCGCCGCCAGCACAGCCGGGTCGTACCAGGTGCCGGCGTGCTGCCCCAGCATCGACAGGGCAACGGCCAGCCGGCCCTTCCCGTTGCCCGGCACCCGGTCCGCTGCCGCCAGCAGGTCGTGCGCCCCCCGGAGAATCCGGGAGCGCATGGGAATCTGGCCTTGTTGCAGGTCCGTTGGGGCGCCGGAGCCGTCCCAGTTGGCTCCCATCCCCTCCAGCAGCATGGCCGCATCCGCCAAGGCTGGAATCTCGCCCAACATCGCCGAACCCGCGAGGGTCACCTCCGAAGGGAGGCCGTAACCGGAGCCGAGGGAGGGGACGCGCTGGTCCCGGATGCGCCCCAGTTCGTGCAGCCGGGCGGCGAACTCCATGGGAATGAGGAGGTCCGAGGGGACCTCGATCGCGTTGGCAACCGCCGTCGCCGCGTGCACCAACGCCTCCCCGCGCGCCCTCGCGCCCGGGATGGAGGCGTCGAGCGTGGTCGCCAGGAGCGCCACGAGGCGGCGAATGCTGTCGTCGGGCCCCGAGATCCGGCTGCTCCGGCTCCGCTCCGCGGCCCGGCGCTCCATCAGCACCATCAGGGCGCCGGCCACGTCGACGGGATCGGCGGGCCAGGTGAGGATCGCGTCCACCCCTTCCCGCCAGGCGGCGATCCGGATCGTGGCGGCGTCCTGTTCGGCGAGCAGTACCGTCGCGGGGTCCTGGCGCTGCTCCTCGCCGTGGAGGGTCCGGAGCAGGACGAGCCCCTCGAGGTCGGGCGGCTGATGCACCCCGACCACCGCGTCGACCGGCATGGTGGCGAGGGTATCGAGCGCGGCATCCAGCGTCCGGACCCGCACCACCTTCACCCCACCGAGTCGGTTCAGGTCCGCCGCGAGCACATCCGTTCCTGCCGGGCGCGCCTCGACCAGGAGGACCGTGCGCGCCGGGGCGCGGCTCATCGCGGAACTCTCGGGGGCGACGGCGGGAAGCGGGTCGGATCCTGCTTCGGCGGAAGCGAATCGGCGGCGGGCACGGTCAACTTGACCTCGATGGTGACTCGGCGATTCTGCGGGGCGAGCGGGTCGGTGGCGACGCGGAGGGACCGATCGGCCAATCCGCGAACGGCCAGGATCTGGCCATCGCTCAGTCCCCCGCCGACCAGGAGTCGACGCACCGCGTTGGCGCGATCGGCGCTGAGCTCCCAATTACTATAGCCGCTTCCGTCGCCATAGGGGCGGGCGTCGGTGTGGCCCTCGATCACGATCGGGAACTTGGCGCGGCCCAGCATGCCGCCAAGGGCCCGGAAGATCGGCTCGGCGAGGCCCCGCGGGGTCGGGGAGCCGGTGGCGAAGAAGACGCCGGTCGAGTCTTCGAGCAAGGAGATCCGCAGCCCCTCATCGGTCATCTCGATCACCAGGTTCTGCTTCATCTCCCCGGTCATCATCGAATCGCCGATGCTGGCCTGGAGTTGCTTGCTCAGCGCGAGCAGGTCGGCACGCTGGCCCATGCTCGACTGGATCTGGATCGGGTTGGTGGACGGGACGAGCGGCTGGCCGGCACCCGGGATCATCGAGGTGCCGAACTGGTCGCCGCGGCCGAGCGGATCCTGAAAGTAGCCCGCGATCGCGCTGCGGACTTCCGAGCTCTGCGTGATCAGCCAGAGCACCAGGAAGAGCGCCATCATCGCGGTCATGAAGTCGGCGAAGGCCACCTTCCAGGCACCACCGTGGTGCCCGCCGTGTTTGTTGACCTTGCGGACGATGCGGATGACCGTTTCGCGGTCACTCTTCACGCCGCCTTCTCCTGCCGCGTGGCCTTGCACGCCGCTTCCATCTCGGCGAAGGTGGGCCGCGTGTCCGCCGTGATGGCCTTCCGCGCAAATTCGGAGGCGATGATCGGCGGCAAGTTCTTCGCGAACGCCACGATCCCCGCCTTCAGCACCAGGAAGATCCGGTGCGACTCCCCGTTCTGGGTCTCCACCGCCGTGGCGATCGGTGCCACGAAGCCGTACGAGAGCAGAATGCCGAGGAAGGTGCCGACGAGCGCCGAGGCGACGTGGTGGCCGATCTCCTCGATCGGGCCGGCGATCGCCTGCATCGTCACGACGATGCCGAGCACGGCGGCGACGATGCCGATGCCGGGGAGGGCGTCGGCCACGCGGGTCAGGGCGGCCACGGTCTTGGCGTCCTCGTCGTGGTGCACTTCGATCTCGGCTTCGAGCATCGCCTCGAGGTCGTAGGCCGGCACCGAGCCGGCGAGGACCGTCCGCAGCGCGTCGCAGAGGAACTCGACGGCGTGGTGATCGTTGGAGATCGAGGGATACTTCTTGAAGACGCTGCTCTCCTCGGGGCGCTCGATGTGCGACTCGATCGCGATCAAGCCGTCCCGACGGGCCAGCTGGAAGAGCTCGAAGAGGAGGCGCAGGACGTCGAGGTACCCCTCCTTCGAGGGGGCGGCGCCGGTGAAGACCCTGGGGATCTTCTTTGTCAGGTGGCCGAGGACGGACTTCGGGGTGGAGATCAGGACGGTGCCGACCGCGGTGCCGACGATCACCACCCACTCGGACCAGGCCAGGAGGACGGCGAACGGGCCATGGGCCATCGCGAAGCCGCCGAGGACCGAGCCGAGAACCACGATGATGCCCAGAATTGCAAACACGCCCGTCGATCTCCCGATGATGGTGACTCGTCTGTTATCGGTCGGGCCGGGCGCCAGCATTACCGGGCCACCTCTGGCGGCTGGGCCCGCTTCTGTTAGACTCGGAGCGGTTCCCCTGACCTCCAGCGACCCTTTCGGACGGGCCATGCTCCTTCACCACCGCTTCCTGCGCACCGCCAAGGTGTACGCCGGCAAGACGGCCATCATCGACCGTGCCACCGGCACCCGCCTGACCTACGAGCGGGCGCTGATCGCGGCGCTCATCCTCTCGGAGAAGTTCTCGGACGGCGAGGAGGGCTTCCTCGGCATCATGCTGCCGACGTCGGCGGGGTGCGTGCTCTCGATCCTGGGGAGTCTGCTGGCCGGCCGGACGCCGGTGATGATCAACTACTCCACCGGGGCGGCCGCGAACTGCGTCTACGCGCAGAAGAAGTGTGCCTTCAAGACGGTGATCACGTCGCGGGCATTGCTGGAGAAGATCAACTGTCCGACACTGCCGGGGATGGTCTTCATCGAGGACCTGATGGCCGGCATCTCGGGGGTGGACAAGGCACTCGCCGCGTTCCGCGCCAAGCTCCCGCTCGCGCTGCTGCTCAGGACGGTGCACGGCGGTGACCTCGACGAAATGGCCGTGATGCTCTTTACCAGCGGCAGTGAGCGCGACCCCAAGGCGGTCCCCCTCACGCACCGGAATATCAACGCCAATCTCGAGGCGATCTCCTCCCTCCTCGCCGTCAGTTCCGCCGACATCTTCCTCGCCAACCTCCCCCTCTTCCACGTCTTCGGCCTCACCACCAATCTCTGGCTGCCGTTCTTCCACGGCATGACGGTGGTCACGTATGCCAACCCGCTCGAGTTCAAGACGATCTGCGAGATCATCCGCTCGGAGCAGGTCACCTTCGTGGTCGGGACGCCGATCTTCATGTGGGGCTATCTGCGGAAGTCGGAGCCGGGCGACTTCGCCTCCTGCCGGATCATGCTGACGGGGGCGGACAAGACGCCGGACACGCTGCGGCAGGAGTTCAAGCAGAAGCACAACCTCGAACTGCTCGAGGGCTACGGCTGCACCGAGACGTCGCCGGTCATCTCGTTCAACTTCCACGGCGCCAACCGGCCGGGCAGCGTGGGGCGGCCGTTGCCGAACGTCCGCGTGCGGCTGGAGCATTACGAGACCGGCCAGCCGTGCGAGGTGGGAGAGATCGGCAAGATCCTGGTGCAAGGCGAGAGCGTGATGCAGGGGTACTTCGACGACTTCGAGGCGACCACGCTCAGCATGCGGAATGGCTGGTACGACACCGGCGACATGGGGTACCAGGACGCCGATGGCTACCTCTGGCACGTGGGGCGGCTCAAGCGCTTCGTGAAGATCGGCGGCGAGATGGTCTCGCTGATCCGGGTCGAGAACGTCCTGGAGCGCTTCCTCCCCGAGGGGGTGGCCTGCTGCGTGGTCGAGGTGCCGGACGGGGTCCGTGGGGCGCGGATCGTGGCGGCGGTCTCCCAGCCGGTCGATCAGGGCGCGCTCCTGAAGCAGCTGGCGACGGAGCTGCCGAACATCGCGATGCCGAGGGACTTCGTGGTGATCGAGGAGTTGCCGACGATGGGGAGCGGGAAGATCGACTTCCGGCGGACCACGGAACTGGTCCGGGACATCGTCCAGGCGGGGTAGGGAAGGGTCCGACTGGGGTCCCGACCGGTTGACCCACGGGGCCGGGACGGCTAATCTTGGCGGCTCTACTGGGGCTTGTAGCTCAGGTGGTTAGAGCGCACGCCTGATAAGCGTGAGGTCGGAGGTTCAACTCCTCCCAAGCCCATTGATTGGCCACCCCCGAGACTCCGGTTTCGGGGGTGGTTTGGCGTTCTGGGGTGCCCTACGGCGTTAGGCGCCAATTGTCCACCGCGGTGGTCGCGTCGCGGCGCATCGCCCCGTGCTGGTGAACCCCGTTTCCGCGCACACCTGGTTGCCGTGGGCGGGCCGGGGGAGCGGTGCCCTCGACCAGGCGCGCGCGAACGCGCCACGGCCCCGCCGCCCGGCCGCGACCAGGCCGCCCCCCCGCCCGAACCCGACTGGCGAAGGCGCAGGGCCTGAAGCCGACAGGGTCCCCGCCGAAGGAGCCGCCCCCGCTGGGCGGTGAAGGCCAGCCGAGGTCGGCTGCACCACCGTTCATCACCACGCCGGCCTGCAGGGCCAGCAGGTCGAGTCCCGAGATGCAGGCGCCATCCCGGCGTCGGCAAGGTGCCCCCCCGCCGCCCCTCGCCCGACGCTGAACTCCGCCCGGGGTGCGCGCCACCGCGCCGCGGCCCGCAAGCGTCGGCGGATGGGTCAGAACCCTCCTGTGATGATCCCCGGCCGTCCGCGCCCAGGGACGCAAGGGACAGGAGTGGTCAGTGGTCGAGGCGCCCGCGCTGCGCATCATTCGCGCCCCCAACTCGCGGAACCCCGCGCCCGCCCCCGCCCCCGTCCGCCGGCAACGACACCATGCAGGCGAACGATTTTCCGTCGGGGCACCCCCGGGGCACCGTGGTCACCGCCCGACGCGAATCATCCGGTGGCAAGCCGACCTCGACGCGCGAGGCGGATTCGCACGCTATGAAGCATCGACCACCGGAGCCGATGGGCTACCGATCGCCGACGTCCCCGCACAGGTCGTGATGACGTGGCTCGGCGACTCGCTCATCCGTGAGCTGGTGACCAAGGGGGAGCGGTCGGAACAGCGCCTCGCGGTGCCTTCCGGCACGGTCCCCCGCCCCGTACCTGGGCGTCGTTCCTTCTTGGAGTGGGGCTTCCGGCAGGCCAAGCATCGGTGCCCGATTCCACCCCCGGTCATCCCAGCTGACCTCCATCGCCCGCCCGCCCCGCCTTCTGGCAGGCGGACCGACTTGCCAGGGACACCGGCGCCCGCGGGCTGCGCCCCACCACGCAGGGAATCGGGGCGATGTCGCCGCGTGACACCGTCGCGGAAACCATCGGAACGCTTGGCATCACGATCGACTACAGTCGGCCAGCGCGCCGTGGACGCACCATTTGGGGCGACGTCGTGCCCTTCGACCGCGTCTGGCGTCTCGGCGCCGACATGGCCACGCAGATCACGCTCTCGGCCGATGCGATGGTCGGTGGCACGTTCGTCCCGGCGGGTCGCTACTCCCTCTGGATGCTGCCGCAGCAGGCGGGCAGCTCGATGCTGGTGATCAACAAGCAGGCCCAGATATTCGGAACACAGTACAACGCCAAGGAGGACTTGGTGCGCGTTCCGCTGACTCGCGCACCTCTTGCGACCCAGGTGGAGCGGCTGACGCTGGCGATCGACAGCGCCCGGTTGGTGATCCGGTGGGGCGATCTTGAGTGGTCCGTGCCAATCGCCCCGAAGTAGCGGGACGCCCGGAGTCATCCGTGCGGTGGCTCTTCATCCGCTCGCGCGCGAACTGGACGCCCGCCCTGTTCGAGGGGGTCCGCCCGGTTTGCTCATCCGTGATTCCATCAACTCCCCGGCTGGCACTGGAGTGCCGCACAAATTGCCTCCAGCGTCGAGAAGCGAATCGCGCGCGCCTTGCCGGTCTTCAAGATCGACAGATTCGGGACGGTGATGCCGATCTCCTCGGCCAGGTCGGTCAGCGTCATCCGCCGCGCGTGCAACAACTCGTCGAGCCGAATGAGAATTGCCATCTCACACAGTCCCGTCGAGCTCGTCGCGCATCCGGGTCCCCTCGGTGAAGACCTGTGCGAGGACGGAGAGAGCAGGATCGCGATCCACGGCAAGAGGACGCCGGGTATGCAGCGGCTGCGGCACCAGCCGCGCGGTCACCCACGGCCGCAGGTTGAGCCCCCGTCCCGTGGCCCCCGATGCCGAGTTTCGGTGACGAAGGGGTCCCTCGCCCACCGTCGCGACGATCATCGCAGCTGGGTCAACACGCGATGGGCCCCGGCGATCCCGGAGCGCCACAGGAAGGCCAGCGCTTGGCGACGCCCGCCCAACCCGAACCCGCTCCATATCATTGGGCCGGCAACGAGACCCACCGCCAGCACCAGGACGAAGCCGCGATCTGATTGAGCGCCACCAGCGCGGCCAGCAGCCGGGCGCAAGCGAGATCGAAGACGGTGACCTTCGCGGCATTGATCCTCCGGGGCAGGGCCAGAACGAGGTAGCGATAAACGATATGGTTCATATCGATAAACGGCAAGTGGCCCGTCTCGGCCGTCACCCTCGGTCTGGCGATCGTTCGCTGTCCAGTCCACCGCCCTCGCTCTTCCGGCCCCGCCTCCGTCGCCCTACCTTCGACGCATGCAACGACGCGACTTCCTCGCCACGGCCTCCGCTGCCATCGCCGGCGCCGCCCTGGCCCGCCCCGCCTCCGCCTCCCTCCCGCTCCGGCGGGTCGGCCTCGAGCTCTACAGCGTCCGCACCGCGATGCGGAAGGACCCCGAGGGCACCCTCAAGGCCGTCGGCGCGATGGGCTACGACGACGTCGAGCTGCTCTGGTCGTTCAAGAACTTCGACCGCACGCGCGAACAGGTGAAGGCGTCGCTTGCCGCATCCGGTCTCAAGGCCCCGTCGGCGCACATCGCCCCAGAGATCCTGCTGAAGGATTGGGACAAGAGCCTCGACGACGCGCACTACCTCGGGCACCAGTACCTGATCGTCCCGTCGCTGCCGATCGACAAGACCAAGCCGCTCGATTCGTGGCGCCAGTGGGCCGATCACTTCAACACCGCCGGCGCGGCCGCGCGCCGCGCCGGGATCTGGCTCGCCTTCCACAACGAGCCCGACCACCAGAAGCCGATCGACGGCGTCATTCCGTACGACGTCTTCCTCGAGCGCACCGATCCGTCGGTGGTCCGCCTGCAGCTCGACACCGGCAACATGACGATGGGTGGCGGCGATCCGATGCGTTATCTCAAGCAGCACACCGCGCGCTACTGGAGCTTCCACATCAAGGACGTGGTCGCCGACCGCTCGAGCGACACCGAGCTTGGGCTCGGCACCGTGGACCTGAAGGCGTTCCTCGCGGCCGTCCCGCAGCTCGACCAGAAGCCGGTCATCGTCGAGCAGGAGGGCGGGCCCGATCCGCTCGCCAGCGCCAAGCGCAACCTGGCCCACATCCGGAGCATCGCGCCACGATGAATGCGGCCGGCATCGAACGCTGGCGGTCGCTCCTCCTGGTGGTGCTCGTCGTCGGCGTCCTCGGCATCCTCGCCGAGCTGCTGCTCCTCGGGCACGATCAGGACGCACTGCAGTTTGTCCCGCTTGGCATCGGTACGGCGTATCTGCTCGCATTTGCCTGGTACGGTTCGGCGCGATCCCGCGGTGCAGTGCTCGCGGTGCGCGTCGTCTCCGGGTTGGCGTGCGTGAGTGCGGCGGTGGGGATCTTCCTCCACTACCGCGCCAACGTCGAGTGGGAACTCGAAACCACGCCGACCATGCATGGCATGGAGCTGTTCCGCGAGGCCGTCACCGGCTCGTTGCCGCTGCTGGCCCCCGGCGCCATGTTGCAGATCGGTTTGCTGGGCTTGCTCTGGTCACATCGTCACCCTGCGCTCGCCGTCACGGCGGGCAGTCGCACCCTTCCCATGGAGTCTTGACCATGTCGTTCACGCTTCGCCGATTCGCCCCGCTCGCGCTGTTGCTGCTGGCCACGACGCCCCTCGCGGCGCAGGTCGGCAAGAACCTCGGCGCGCTGAATCCGAACCTCGCCACCGCCGAGCAGCTGGCGACGGTTCCGGGGATGACGCCCGCGATCATCGAGGCCGTGGTGGCCGGCCGTCCGTATCTCACGATGACCGCGCTCGATGCGGCGCTCGCCAAGAGCTTCACCGTGGCACAGCGGAAGGCGCTCTACCCGAAGCTCTTTCTCGAGGTGAATCTCAACACCGCGACCGATGCCGAGTTCAACCTGATTCCCGGCATGGGCCCGAAGATGCTGAAGGAATTCAACGAGTACCGCCCGTACGCGTCGCTCGCGGTGTGGCGCAAGGAGATCGGCAAGTACGTCGACGCCGCCGAGGTCGCGCGCTTCGAGCAGTACGTCTTCGTCCCGGTCGAGCTGAACACGGCGACCGACGAGGACATTCTCTCGATTCCGGGCGCCGGTCGGCGGATGGTGCGGGAGTTCAAGGAGTATCGCCCCTGGAAGAACGAGGCGCAGTTCCAGAAGGAGATCGGCAAGTACGTCGATGCGAAGGAAGTCGCGCGCCTCTGGCGCTACGTGACGATCGCGCCGGCGAAGTAACTCGCCACTGCGGTACCCAACGCCCCCGGTCGCCTACGCGGCCGGGGGCGTGGTGTGTCCCGCCCGTGCCTCGGCGGCGGCCGCGCGGCCACCGGGGCCGGCGAGCGCCAGCCCGAGCGCGCACCAGACGATCTCGCGCAGCCGCGTCATCACCGCCGCGATCAACCCGAGTGACGCCGGCACCCCGGCCAGCCCGAAGAAGTAGTAGAGCGATCCCTCGCGCGATCCCATCTCCCACGGCAGCAGGAAGAAGAGATTGACCGCGAGCGCCGACAGGCCCGAAATCATCACCGCGGGCGTGATACCCAGCGGAGTGCCGACGGCGTATGCCACCAGCAGCAGCTCCCCCATCGCCACCCAGCGCGAGAGGTAGTCCACCGCGATCGCCGCGCCGAGGCGCCCCGGCCGTTCGGCGTGGAGCGTGGTGATCTGCGCGTCCACGGCGACGAGCGCCTCCTCCTGCTTGGTCAGCCAGGCCGACAACCGTCCGAGCCGCCGGCGGGCGATCCACCCTGCGAGCCGCGCGACGAAACCGTGCCGGTGCCCCGAGCGCACCACGCCGAGTGCCGCCAGGATGACGCCCCCCATCGCGAGCAGCACCCACCAGATGCGGCCGTGCACGCCCGGCAACGTCAGCGCGGCGATGATCGCTGTCAGCCACATCAGCAGCGACGAGAGCGCGTGCAGCATGGCGTACTGCAGCACGCTGCCGGCCGCCTTGCGGCCGCCAAGCCACGGTGTGAGCGCCGCCATCCGGTATGGCTCGCCGCCGGCATTGACCACGGGGGTGAGGAAATTGATCGCGAAGCCGACGACGGAAATCCGGAAGATGCTGAAGAACGGCGGGGCGCCCGGCTCGTGCGCGAGGGTGATGTACCAGGCCACCGCGTTGAGGCCATACACAACGGCGTGCAGGGCGACGATCGGGACGGCGAACCAACCGACCGTACGCGCGCCCTCC
Organism: Gemmatimonadota bacterium; assembly: GCA_016704275.1. Taxonomy (NCBI): domain Bacteria; kingdom Pseudomonadati; phylum Gemmatimonadota; species Gemmatimonadota bacterium. Next base: position 261,525 of record JADJAK010000002.1, on the reverse strand, counting down.
GCGAGCGTATCGACACCGACTTCACGAATCAGCAGCGCGAGGACCGCCGCGCCCACGAGAAAGGCGACGAGGCGGAGCGTGCGGCTCATGCGCGCGCGGCGTGCGCCGGGATGAGGCGGGCAGCCATGGTGGTCGCGAAGACGGCGATGATCAACCCGGCGACGGCGTCCACCGCGTAGTGCACCTGGAAGTACACCACGCCCACGAGGATGCCGAGCGCGAACGGCAGCAGCACCATGCCGAGCGGACGCCAGTTGCGAAAGGCGAGGAGCACGGCGGCCATCGAGGCGGCGACGTGACTCGACGGAAACGCCGATCCCCACGAATCGCCGCCATCGATCAGGTCACGCACCAGGCGCGACGGCAGGGCGGTGTGGGCGCCGTCGGTCGGCCAGCCCCAGAGGTAGGTCGGCCCCGCCACCGGGAAGAGCAGGAAGACGAGGTAGCAGGTGAAGAAGGCGAGCGAGATCCCGAAGATCGTCTGCCGGGCGCGGATGATGTGGCCGCGCCACCAGAGGACGGCCGGGGCGGCGATCACCAACGGAAAGAAGCCGAGGTAGGCCAGCGAGAGCGGCCAGGAGAATGCCGCCTGCGTCTGGCTCCGGCTCCAGTCATGGGCGAGCTGGCGCCCGAAGGTGGCCAGCTCGAGGCGCTGAATCACGGCGTCGTGCGAGAGGCCCGCCGCCTGCCGCGGCCCATTCACCAGATCGACCGACGCATAGACCGCCACCAGCACCACCAGCGGATACCACTCCGCCAGGAAGCAGTGCTCGGCGCAGGCCTCGTTGCGTGCCTGCGCGGCAAGGAAGACCAGCACCACCAGGAGTGCGTGGGCCAGCAGTAGCCAGGCCAACTCGCCGGACGAGACCCGCATCGTGTCGGCCCCGATGGACTGGAGCGAGACGACGAGGAAGGAACTCGCCGTGTAGAGGATCGTCAGGATGTCGAGTGGGGCGAGGGTGCGCACCAACTCGGTCGGGCGGCGGGGCAACGACATCGTCGTCCGGTGATCGGGTTGGTAGGCGGCCAGTGCCACGGCGCCCTCCACCGAAAGATGGGGGGCCGGGCCCGGCAATGCCACGGGGACGCTACTTCTTCAGGAGTGGGACGAGGGGATCGCGGATGGAGTTCCAGAGGAACTGGGGGAGGGTCTCCCGCGGGGTCCAGCGGTGGTCGATGGTGCCATCACGGGGCGGCTCCTTCTTCCCCGCCACGTTGTCGTCCCGGACCATGAAGGCATTGGCCACGAACTTCCCCACGGCCCGCTTGAGGCCCCCGAAGATGCCGGTGTTCTTTCGGTCCAGTCCGGGGAGCTCGATTCCGAGATTGGTCCACCGCGGCGTGATGCGCCCGCGAGCACGTCCGCTGGCCACCGTGGCGTCGAAGCTGATCCCCTCGATCCGCCCACGGGTGAACTTCACACCGGCACCATCGGAGGCGAACGGATTCAGCGCCGCCGCGTCCATCGCGCCGAGGCGGCCGCGATAGCGCATGGTGAATTGATCGGCGAGCAGCGGCATCTCGAGTTCGAAGTGAAAGGGGGCCACGCCCATGAGGCGGGCGTCGGCGGTGAGGCGGAACGGCGTGCTGTCCTGCATCCGCGCCGGGTCGTTGGAGAAATTGATCAGTGTGGCGCGCAGCGATCGGAAGGCGATCACGCCCGGTGCTGGGGCCGACACCGCGTGTTCGCGGTACCGTGCCTCGCCGGCAAGGGTAAGCGTGTCGGCGCCGAACGGGAGCCCGAGGTCGCGGAGGGCTTGTTGCGGATACCGATGACTCGTCCGCTTGCCACGCTCCACCGGCATGCGCTTGTCGGTGAGGATGTCGAGCTCGACGCCGGTGGCGTCGCCGCGACGGATCCGGAACGCACCATCCTGCAAGTAGGCCGGAAAGTCCACGCCGGCGATCGCCACGCGTGCCGCCGAGAGCACCATCCGATCGGTGCGGAAGCGATGGCGCCGGCGAAACGCGGCGTCGTTGCCGTCGGGTCCGACGCGGAGTGAATCGACCCGTGCCGTGCCGGCCACGACGCTGAGTCGCAGCGCCCCGACCTGCAGCTGATTCTCGCCCTGCCGACGCGTGAGGTGGTCGGCTTCCACCGTGATCCGTCCGACCGGGAACGCGGTGCTCCAGCTGGTGGAGTCGTCGAAGTGCGCGCCTTGCACCGCGAGGCGCTCGAGCACGGTGACCGTGCTGTCCTGTCGATTCGTGGCGCCCTCGATGAGCGTGAAGCCCAGCACGCTGAGGGTGTCGAGTCGCATGTCGCGCCCGAGCGCGCGCAACAGCGAGCCGACGGTGCGCTGCGTCAGGGGCGTCGAGACCGGGGGCGCGGCGGTCTTCTTGGTGGCGGCGGCGCTCGGCTTCGGGGCCGCGCCCGGCGGCGGGAAGCGCAGCAGCGCGCGCTCCACCGCCAGCCGGCTCACGCCGACGTCCCCCGTGGTCAGGAAGCTGCGCCAGTCGACGCCGCGCAACTGCAGGTGTCCGACCTCGAGCGCCTGGAAGCCGAGCGAGTCACCCAGCGAACCGATGATCGGCTCGTACACCAGCCCATCGAGTTGGAAGGTCCCGCGGCCGAGCGACGCCGACATCGAGTCGAGCGAGAGGCGGGTCGCCGCTTCGCGATTGCCCTCGAAGCCGACCAACCGCAATGAGACGTCGCGCGAGAGCAGCGGCCCGCGCTCCTCGATCGGTTGCTTCGGGTCGTAGTGGAGCGAGTCGAGTCGCACCGCGAAGCGATCAAGCGAGAGCACCGTGCGCCGCCGATTCCGCCCGGAGAGCCCGAGCGCGATCGACACCTGCGGGAAGGCGATGGTATCCACGCTGATGGAGGGCACCTCGCGCGGCAGGTCGAGGTTGTCGCGCAGCGAGAGGAAGACGCCGGGGCGGATCGGGACGGGGGCCGCGCCCGGCTTCGGTGCCGGCACCTCGCCCTCCAGATGCACGCTGTCACAGCCCGCACTGCGCAGGTGGAGGCCGCGCCGCGCCGCCAACCGATCGAGGTCGATCCCTTCGAGATCACACCCCAGGAAGCGGAGGGTGACGGTCGGGAGCGGCGTCGGGCGGCGCGCGTTGGCCGCGACGTCCGTCACCAGCGTGATGGTGTCGATCGCCACGCGGTGTCGGGCCTTGTCCACGACGATGGTCGACGCGTGCAGTCGATAGACGCCGTCGGAAAGGCGGGAGACCTCACGCTCGGCCCAGCGTCGGACCTTCGGGTCGATGATCGCCACCGCACGACCACTGATCGCCCAGCGTTGGCTGTACGCCAGCACGCCGAGCGCCACGACGGTGACCACGGCCACGGCGATGAGGAGGATTCGACGCCGACGAGGGGAGAGGGAAGCCATATCCGAAACGTGGGATCGGACGGGATGCATCGCAACCACGTCGAAGGAGCGAGGTGTGGCGCAGACGCGTCGGAATGATCTCGCCACCACAGCACCCACGCAGGACACGCCCGGTGGCATTCCGGCAAGCTGTTGCCACCAAAGCACTTGCGTGGCAGCCCGCGAATCGATTCTCGCGGCCCGTCGCTTGCGAATGTGGTGGGCGTGAGTCGCCGCACCTGGCCGCGACCGATCGACACGAGCACGGATGGACCTGTGACGCTGCCTGATGCCGCTACGCCAAGCGATCTCGACCAGGCCGACTGCGCCCGCCGTCGTCACGTGGAGAAGATGGAGGCCATCACCCGACTTGCCTCCGGCCTCTCGTGCGAGCTCACGCCATTGCTGCACGATGCCGGGACGACGGTTCAGTCGCTGGTCGGGAGTCCGTTGGTCGATGCGTCGCTGCAGGCACGGCTCGAGGACGTCCGCGAATCGTTGCAGCGTGGCGCGATGATCGTCCGCCAGCTGGAAGCGGTGGGCCGCGCGGTCCCGCGCCCGGCCTCCGAGGTCGATCTCGACGAGGTGATCGCGCGGTTGCGTCCACTCTTCCCGCGACTCGCCGGTCCGCACATCACCATCACCGAAGGGAGCGGCACGCGCCGCGAACGCGTCGTTGCCGAACATGGGCAGATCGAGCAGGTGGTCCTGACGCTCGTGGTCAACGCGCGCGATGCCATGCCGCTCGGCGGTCAGATGAGCATCAACATCCGACGCTGGACCCTCGACGCGCCCCGGCCGCATCGCCACGGCATCCTGCCAGCGGGCGAGTGGGTGGTCCTCGAGGTGAGTGACACGGGCATCGGCATGGACGAGGCGACGCAGGCGCAGCTGTTCGAACCGTTCTTCACCACCAAGGCGCTCGGCGTCGGCAGCGGCCTCTCCCTCTCGGCGATGTACGGCATGATGGGGCAACGTGGCGGGCAGGTCATCGTCGCGAGCGAGCCGGGGGTCGGCACCACCGTCACGGTCTGCTTCCCGGCCCAGGCGGTGGCCGTCGGGCAGGCCCCCGATGACGACGCCCAGACCGCCGTCCTGGTCGTGGATGATGATGAATGGGTGCGCAATGTCACCGCGCGGATCCTGCGTCGCGCGGGGTACGGCGTGCTCGAAGCCGACCACGGCGAGTCGGCCCTCGAGCTGCTCCGCGACGTGGCCGGACAGTGCGTCGGCACGGTGCTCACCGACATCCACATGCCGCGGCTCGATGGGCACCGACTGGCGGAAGTCGTGCGGCGCGAGCATCCGGGGCTCCACGTCGTCCTCATGACCGGCGACGCGGATGGCGCGGACGGGCTCCAGGCGGTCCTCCGGAAGCCGTTCACGGCGGGCGAACTCCTCTCCGCCGTGCAGCGTCCCCACCGGGTCTAGCGCCACGGCATGGGGCACTCGGACGTCCAGGGGGAGGCCGTCGTGGCTCCCCCCGGAGTGTTTCGGGCGATTATCTTCTCGCGCTGGCCGGCGGGGACGGGTCCTGCCGGCAATCGATCACTTCCGAGAGTGGCCATGAAAGCGAACGACATCCGCAAGGGCACCGTGATCTACTACGAGGGGAAGCCGCACCTCGTGATGGACTTCACGCACCGCACGCCGGGCAACCTCCGCGCCTTCGTCCAGGTGCGCCTGCGCAATCTCAACAACGGGATGTCGCTGGACCATCGCTACAGCGCGACCGAGACGGTCGAGGAAGCGCGGCTCGACACGAAGGAGATGCAGGTCCTCTACGCCGACGGCAATGGTGTGCACGTCATGGATGCCGACACCTACGAGCAGTTCACCCTCGACCCCGAGATGGTGGGCGATGACGCGGCGTGGATGCAGGCCGAGATGCGCTTCGAGGCGGTGTGGCTCGAGGGGAAGCCGATCTCGTTCAAGCTGCCGTCGTCGATGGAACTCGAGATCGTCGAGACGGCGCCGGCCATGAAGACCGCGACCAAGTCGTCGAGCAGCAAGCCGGCGACGCTGAGCAACGGCGTGACCATCAACGTCCCCGAATTCGTGGAGCAGGGCGAGCGGGTGCGGGTCAATCCGCGCGAGCGCGCCTACATCGAGCGCGTGAAATGACGTAGGGCGACCTGTAGGGGCGAGCCCTGGGTCGCCCGGTTGTGTGGATGCGCCAGACCCAAGGGGCGACCAGTCGGTCGCCCCTTTTGCGTCCAGCGTTACAATTCGCGCCGGAAGGTCAGGTCGAAGGCGAGGTAGAGCGTCTTGGTGAACGGGAAGAGCAGCAGGGGCCCCAGCGCCATCAACGCCGGGCCGCCCCACTGGAGCAGCTGCCAGGGCGGGTCGGGCCAGGTGGCCACCAGGATCGCGGCCAGCAACCCGACGAACAGCAGTTCGATCGCGATCATCGCCACCAGGTACGACCCCACCTGATAACCCGACTCGCCGCGGTCGAAGGCCAGCCCGCAGCGGGGGCAGGCCGGGACCAGGGCGAACCAGTGACGGAGGATGCCACCGCTGCCGCACTTGGGGCAGCGGAGGCGGAGGGCGCGGAGGAAGGGGCTCAGCATGACGGAAAACTAAAGGGGCCCCCGGGTGGGGGCCCCTTCAGCGTGTCGGGCAGGGCGAGGGTTACTCGCCGCCGCCCCGCGTGCCGCCGGCGGGACGGCCCGGCGCCGCGCCACCCGCAGGCGCCGCTCCCCCCGGCTGCATCAGCCGGTTGATCCCGACCGGCTGCTTGGCGCTTTCCGGCATCAGCGACCACTGCACGTCGGTCAGCACCTTCTTGGTCAGCTCGATCGCCTTGATCTGGGTGCCCTGGAAGGCCTCGAAGATCGGGGCGAGCTGCGGGAAGAGCGCCTGCGTGTTGCCGTTGGCGGTCTTCGCCGCTTCTTCCAGCGTGGCGACCAGCGGCTGCAGCGCGTTGTTCGTCGAGTCGATGAAGGCCTGCAACTCGGCGATCTGCTTCGGCGCCAGCGCCAGCGAATCCTTCCGCTCGATGGCGACCTGCGCCGCGTTGAACGGGAGGTTGGCCAGCATCTGCTGCACGAACGTCGTGCCGCTTGCCGCGCCGGCCGCGGCGTTGCCCTGACCGAACGCCATCCGCTGCATCTCGCGGCGCTGATCGAAGCCGATGATGTAGCGCATGTTCACGCCGACCTGGAACGGCGAGCGGACGGCCGTGGCGCCGCCACCCGTCGCGCCGAAGCGGCTGTTGACGGTGTACTGGTAGCGGTTGGTCGACGGATCGAAGCCGGTGACGGCGAGCAGCGTGCCGTCCGGGCGCGCGAAGCCGCCCCAGCCCTTCAGGTTGTCCGCGCCGTTGAACAGCTCGTCCAGCCCGCCCAGCAGGTTGATCGTCGCGAACGAGATCGTCAACCGGTTCTGGAACATCCCCGGCTTCAGGTTCACCTGCAGGTTGAGCGACGGCGACCACGGCCCGATGCAGCTGTTGCGCTCGGCGACCTTGCCGACCTGCGACGCCAGACAGGCCTTGGCGCCCTTCGAGCCGTTCTTGAGCAGGTCATCCATCGCCGCGGCCAGGACCGGATCGTTGGCATTGGCCGGGTTGAAGACGTACGCCAGGTCATTGCGCGACCCGTCGCCGTTGATGTCGCTGCCGACCACCGGCGAGTAGCGCGAGCCCGACGCCATGCTGCCGATCGCGGTCAGCTCGAACGTCGGCGAGAAGACCTTGGTGAAGTTCAGCTGGATGTTGTGACGCCGCTCGTTCGACGACCGCGCCCACAGGAAGGCGTTCGGATCGCCCGGGGTCAGGTTGCCGCCGCCGCCGCCGAACCCGCCGCCACCACCGCCTGGTCGCGCGCGAACTGCATGGTGTAGTTGGCCGACAGCGTCGAGCCGCGGGTATTGAACCAGTTCATCGAGGCGGTGATCTGCTTCGTCTCGTTCTCGAGGCCGCTGAAGACCTGGTTGACCGAGCCGTAGCCGGCATCCTTCCGGGTCGACGTGAACGGGATCGCGCCCGTCGTCGGCACGATCAGCGACGGATTGATGTAGACCGGCCGGTTGCCCTCGTTCGCCAGCAGGAACGGCGTGCCGAGGTTCAGGTTCAGGTCACGCGACGCCGACTGGCCGATGCCCTTCACGTACGAGGCGTCGAGCGTCAGCGTGAACATCGGGGTGAGGCGGCGCGTCGCGCCGAGGTTGGCGCGGATGGTCTTCGCGGCGCCGTAGCCCTCGTCATACGTGGTGACCGACGGGCGACCCGCAATGACCGGGGTGTTCTGGTTGTTGAGGCACTGCGTCGGAATCGTCGACGGGTTGGTCGCGAAGTTGTTCCAGTCCGGGATCGGCACCGCGGCGCCGACGCAGACGAGCTGCGCCTCGGTGGTGCTGAAGCCGGCCTGCGCCTGCGCCGTGCTCGGCAGGGTGCTCGACATCGTGCCGCGGAAGACACCGACGCCGCCACGGAGCACGACGGCCGGCGGCGCGAAGCCGCGCTGGCCGAAGCCCTGCTGCTCGGCCGCCGGGATCGTCCACGAGAAGCCGAAGCGCGGGGTGAAGTAGGTCTCGGTCGGGAGCAGGTCGGTCCGGACGCCGAACTTCGCTTCCGCATCGGTGTTCCGCGCCGGGGCGCCGCCGAACTTCGAGTACTCCAGGCGGCCGCCGATCGTGAACTGCAGGTTCGGCCCCTTGCGCCACACGTCGCTCAGGAAGAGCGCCGAGTTCAGCGACGAGCCGTCGCGCACGACCGGCTGCAGCGTGCGGCTGAAGGTCGCCGGGACGTTCGCCGCGAAGTCGGCCAGCGAGTTGTAGCTGTAGCTGCCGTACTGGTTGTTGGTGTTGTTCGCCGTGAAGCTCTGCATGTTCAGCAGCGCGCCGAGCTGGAAGCGGTGTGCGCCACCAGCGGCGAAGTACGAAATCGTGTTGGTGAGCTCGAGCGACTTGGTCTTGTTGGTCGTCGGGAGACCGGAATTGCCGCCGAAGCCGAAGGAGGTCGTGGCGATGCCGCCGTCATCCAGCGTCGACTGGTTCTGCACCCGGCCGACCGGGACATACAGGAACGGCGTCGACTCGGCGTTGCTGATCGAGCCGTAGGCGCGGAACTCGTTCGAGAGATCCACGGTCGGGCGCGAGACGAGCGAGACCTGCACGCCGCCGCCATTGTTGCTCTGGTTGCCACCGACCTGCGGCAGCTGCGTCTGCCCGACGCGGGTCGGGTCGGACGTCGTGGTGTTCAGGTCGCCACGAACCGTGAGGATCTGGCGGTCGGCGACGTTCCAGTCGAAGCGCAGCGAGCCGCTGAAGCGGTCCTGGGTGCGGTTCGGGTCGACGGTGCCGACGCGGCTCGTCAGGCCGGTCGCGCCGACCAGCGAGATGAAGCGCGCCACCGAGTCCGGCGAGGCGCCGAGGCGAAGCAGCGTCGTGGCATCGGCGCGGTCAAGCGACGCCATCGGATTCACGGCGCGATTGACGTTGAACGAGCCGAAGAGGAAGAGCTTGTCCTTCCGGAGCGCGCCACCGAAGCCGGCGCCGACCTGCTGCGAGGTCTGGCCCGACGTGAAGACGTTGTCCGTCGCGCTGCCGAACGCCAGGTTGCGATCGCGGAAGTTGCCGCTGATCGAGCCCTGCTGCCGGTTGCTGCCGCCGCGGGTCGTCGCCGAGACCTGGCCGCCGGAGAACTGGCCGCGCGAGACGTCGAAGGTGTTGGTGATGACGCGGGTGCCGCGGATGCCGTCGGCCGGGAGCGCGCCGCCGTTCGAGGTGCCGTCGACGACGATGTTGTTGGACGCGCCGTTCTGGCCGGCGACCTGGAAGGTCGTCGCGCTCGAGTCGCTGCCGGCCGTCACGATCACGCCCGGCACCAGCTGCGCCAGGGCGGCGAGGTCGGAGGCATCGATCGGGAGGCGGGCCATCTGCCCGGCATCGACGTTCCGCTCGGTGCTGCCCGGCGTCGGCCGCTCGTTCTGGTCGCCCTGGGCGCGCACCGTCTGCGTGCGAATGTCGGTGAGGACCTGCGGACGGTCACCGAGCTTGACGTTCAGCACGATCCGGTCGTCGTCTTCCTGGCGCGACACGTTGGTGATGAACGGCGTCTTGCCGATCGCGCGCACCGTCACGCGGTAGCGACCGCCACCGTCGTTGAACGGAATCGAGAAGCGTCCCTTGTCGTTCGCCGTCGCCTTCTTGGTGACGTCGAGTTCGATGCTGTAGGCCTCGATGGTGGCGCCGATGACCGGCTTGCCGGTGCCATCAACGACCGAGCCGGTGATCCAGTCCACCGTGCTCTGGGCGGCCAGGGGGCGGGCGGCGAGTCCCACCAGCAACAGCAAGCTGGCGAGGGAACTCGCGAATCGTGCGAATGAGCGAAGCGACATGTCGCGTTCCGTTATCGGGTCCGTCGGCACGGCCAGGGCGGGAGCGCCCTGTCGCACCACGGCCTTGGTACGCTGGCACCGGGGGAAGGTTGCGGAGCGAGACGGGGAGGGGGACAACAGCCCCGAAACCAGCCGGTGGCGCTGGTCTCGGGGCGGGGTGGGGCTAGGCGGCCGGCGGGGCGTCCGCCGCGGGCGCGGCAGGCGGATCGACCGGGGGGGCGGGCGGTGCGTCGGGTGCCGCCGGAGCCGCCGGGGCCGCTGGCGCCCCGTCGCGATCCAGGAAGTCGGCCACCTTGGCGCGGAACTCCTGAAGCTCCTCCTTGGCCTCGCCCTTGAACTCTTCCAACTCTTCCTTGGCATCGGCGATGGCGCTGTCCATCCGCTCACGGGCCTTCGCCAGGAACTCGTCCTTGTTCTCCAGGGCGGCCTTCGCCTTCGCGGCCAGCTCCTTTGCCTTTTCGTCCAGTTCGTCAAACACACCCATGGGACACCTCACTCTGGGACCGCCGATCATGCACCGGGGCGACGGGCGGTGCGCGCCCCGGAATGACTGGAATATGGTGGCATCCGCGCCAGGGCGGTGTTCCAACCGTGCAACGCGAGAGTAAACTCCAGCGACCCCGCCGGCATCTCAGTCGGTGATGGCCTCCCCCTTCCGCGCCGCGAGTTGCTGATCGAGCCGCTGGTCGACGCCGCCCAACGCGGCGATGATGCCGCCTTCGCGGCCCTCTACGACGCCCACGTCGGGCGCGTCTTTGCGCTCTGCCTCCGGCTGAGCGCCGACCCGGCGTCGGCCGAGGAGCTGGTGCAGGACGTCTTCGTGCGGCTCTGGGAGCGACTCGGCTCATTCCGCGGCGAGAGCGCCTTCACCACCTGGTTGCATCGGTTGGCGGTGAACACCGTGTTCGAACAGGCCCGCGCCGGGAAGCGCCGTCGCCTGCGGGTGGCGATCACCGCCGACCTCGCGGGGATCGCCGTGAGCGGACCGGACGCCGAGGCGCCACATCACGATCGGGCGCTGCAGATCGATCTGGAAGGCGCCGTGGCGCGGTTGCCGGCGGGGGCGCGTGCGGTGTTTGTCCTGCATGATGTCGAGGGGTACCAGCACGGCGAGATCGGCCAGTTGCTGGGAATTGCCGAGGGCACCTCCAAGGCGCACCTCTTTCGCGCGCGGCGACTGCTGCGAGGAATGCTGCAATGATCGACGACTCGTTCGAGCCACCACTCTCCGAGCAACTGCCGGCGGAGCTGCCACCACCGGCCGCACTGCGCGGGCGCACGCTCGCGGCCGTCGCGCGGACGCGCCGCACGCGCCGGTGGAAGCGGATCGGCGGCCTCGCCATCGCGGCCTCGCTCGTCGCCATCATCGGGACCAGCCTCACGCCCCGGCAGAAGCGCGCCTCGGACGTGCCCGGCGGCGCCAGCATCCTGCTCGCCGCCGAGCGCGCCCAGCCGGCGTTCGAGGCGCTCGACCGTGCCGAAGGAGAATTGCGGAGTGCCCTCACCGCGACGCCCGACGACGCCGACCTCGGTGCGGCGCTCGCGGCAATCCAGGACCGCCGTGAGCGACTGCAGCGGATGATTCGCGAGGCGGCGTCGTGAGGCGCGCGCTGCTCGCGATCCTCATCGCCTCGCTGCTGTCGACCCCAGCGTCGTCCAGCGCGCAGACGCCGATCACGCGCGGCTGGGCCGCGGCGCCCGAGGTGGCGCTGCGCATCTGGCTCCCGGCTGGGCAGGTCGAGCTGGAAGGATGGGATCGCGACTCCATCGACGTGAGCGGCTCCGCGGCGCGCGGGGCGTCGTTCTTCGGCGGCGTCGGGGAGGGAGGCCGTGGCGGCAAGCTCGGCGTCGAAGCGCTCAAGCGCGACGACCCGGCGCTGCCGAGTGGCACCTTGCGCGTGCGGGTGCCCCGCCGGGCGCGCGTGGCGATCAAGATGACCGAAGGCCGCGTGACGGCGGTCGGGACGACGGGGTCGCTGGAGGTGTTGACCGTCACCGGGGAAGTCGTCGTGCGCCAGGCCAGTGGCAGCGTGACGGTCGAGACGATCGACGCCACGGTGCGCATCAGCGCCATGCAGGGCGCCCTGCGGGTTCGCAACGGTGGTGGCGTGGTCACGCTCACCGATGTCGAGGGCAGCATGACGCTGACCACCGTCGGTGGTAACATCACGGTGGATGGTCCGAAGGTGGGCGATGGTCGGCTCGAGACCATCGGCGGCAGCATCACCGTGCGCGGCGCCCTGAACCCGCACGCCCGCCTCGATCTGCAGAGCCACGACGGATCGATCATGCTGGTGCTCGATCGGGCGGCCCTGCCGCGCCTCGATCTGGCGACGCGGGGTGGCATCGTGCGCAACGGACTCGGGCTCGGCGATGCCCGCTTTGGCGACATCGTCGGTCGCTCCTTCAAGGGAGGGATCAACGTCGTGGCCCGGAGTGGCATCGAAGGGGGGAAGGTCACCAAGAACCCCTGATCCGGAGTTGTCCCCATGCTCACCGCCGCTCGCTTCATCTTCCTTGCCACGGCCGCGCTCGCGTTCGGCCCCCCCTCGATCACCGTGACGGCCGTCGACGGGAAGTCCGCGCCGACACCGGGGGCGGTCTTCCTGATCCACAGCGAACACCACCACGACGACTACGCGTTGACGGCGAAGGCGCGCGCCGAGGGAATCGTCAACGGCCGTCGAGTGTCACAACCGGTCGCGCTGGTCGCCGTGCCGGGGAAGGAAGTGACCTGGACGGCCACGCAGCAGTGGCGTGCCGGCCAGCCGTGGGTGCTGGTCTTCACGGTCGAACAGGGCGACGCCGGGAAGTACGGCGTGGCCGAGGCGATTGTCAGGGTGGCGGCCGATGGCCGGGTGCTCGGGATCGAACGGATGCGCGCGACCAACCAGCGCGGCGACAACTATCCCCGGGCCGCAGCGGCGAAGGAGATCGAAACGGCCCTCGCCACCCTCGCCCGGGGAACCTGACCCCCCGCTTTCCGGTTACCATTCTGGTCGGCCGGGTCTCTCCGGCCGACACAGGGTGGCAACCGAGGGGGCTTTCTGGCATTCCGGGGCGGCACGAGCGGGTTGGGCACGGGTGAACGGGGCGGGAAGGGCCGCGGCACGTCGGCGAACGTCGGCGAGCGGCCCAAGAAGAAGAAGGTCTCCAGCGAAGTGGTGTGGCGTGAAGCGCGCGAGCTGCTCTGGTTCCACCGCCGACGCCTGGCCGTCGGCTTCGTGCTCATGCTGATCAACCGCGCCGCCGGCTTCGTCCTGCCGTGGTCGTCGAAGGAACTGATCGACGTCGTGATCCCCAGCGGCAACGGCTCGCTGCTCTGGCCGCTGGCCGCCGCCGTTGGCGCCGCCACCGTGGTGCAGGCCGCCTCCTCCTTCGGCGTCTCGCAGATCCTCGGCGTCGCGGCGCAGCGCGCCATCACCGAGATGCGCCGCGCCGTGCAGTCGCACCTCGTCCGCCTTCCGATCCGCACCTTCGACGCGACCCAGACCGGGCAGCTCGTCTCGCGCGTGATGAGCGACGCCGAAGGGATCCGCAACCTGGTCGGCACCGGCCTGGTGCAACTCGTCGGCGGGGCCGTGACGGCCGCGGTCGCCTTCACCTGGTTGATGATCCTCAACTGGCGGCTCACCTCGGTGACCGCCGTCCTGCTCGTCGTCTTCGGCGGCGGCATGGCGTACGCCTTCACCCGACTGCGGCCGATCTTCCGCGAGCGCGGCAAGCTCAACGCCGAGGTCACCGGCCGACTGGTCGAGAGCATCTCAGGGATTCGCGTGGTGAAGGCGTACACCGCCGAACGCCGCGAGCAGCACGCCTTCGCGAAGGGCGCCAACAAGCTCTTCCGGAATGTCGCCGCCACCATGACGGGCGTCTCCGCCACCACCGCCCTCTCGACCGTGATCGTCGGCATCATCGGTACCCTACTGATCGTCGTCGGCGGGCGGGACATCCTCGCGGGTCGGATGTCGAGCGGCGACCTCTTCCAATACGTCTTCCTCACCGGCTTGCTCGCCGCGCCGCTGATCCAGATCGCCTCGATCGGCACGCAGGTCACCGAGGCCTTCGCCGGCCTCGATCGCATCCGTGAATTGCGTGCGGTCGCGACGGAAGACGAAGGCGATGCCGACCTGGCGCCGCTCGGCCAGGTGACCGGGCACGTCGCCTTCGAGAACGTGACGTTCAGCTATGACGAAGGGACGCCGGTCCTCAAGGGGATCACCTTCGACGCGCCCGCCGGGACGACGACCGCGCTCGTCGGCACCAGTGGTTCGGGGAAGAGCACCCTGGTGTCGCTGGTGATGGCGTTCAATCGCCCCGACAGCGGCCGCATCCTGATCGACGGTCGTGACCTCGCGACCTTCCGCCTCCGCGAGTATCGCCGCACCCTCGGCATCGTGCTCCAGGACAACTTCCTCTTCGATGGCACCATCCTAGACAACATCCGCTTCGCCAAGCCGGATGCGACCGCCGAGGAGGTGCGCGAGGCCGCGCGCATCGCGCACTGCGACGAGTTCGCGCTCCGCTTCGACCTGGGGTACGAGACGATCGTCGGTGAGCGCGGCGTCAAGCTGAGCGGTGGGCAACGGCAGCGCGTCGCAATCGCCCGCGCGATCCTCGCGAATCCGGCCATCCTCATTCTCGACGAAGCGACGTCGTCGCTGGACTCGGAGAGCGAGGGGCTGATTCAGGAAGGGTTGACGCGCCTGCGGGCCGGGCGGACCACCTTCGTGATCGCGCACCGGTTGTCGACCATCACGTCGGCCGATCAGATCCTGGTGCTGGAAGGGGGAGAGATCGTCGAGCGCGGCTCGCACGATGCCCTGGTCGATCTGGGGGGCCGGTACCACGCCCTCTACGAGCGGCAGTTCCGGCAGGCCCTCGATCGGTACGTCAATCCCGGCGAGGAGCTCGCGGGCGCGTCGCGCCAGCGGCCCTGACCGGGACCGAGGTCAGCAGCCGCCGACCTCGCGAAGCAGTTCGGCGATCGCCATCCGGCGACGGAGGCGCTCGTCGAGCACGCCCATCGCCGTCACGTCGTCGAGTTCCGTGCCGGCCTCGGATTCCGCGGCGTCCATCTCTTCGCGGCCTTCCTCGGCGCGGCGCAGCCGCTCCTCTTCATCCCACATGCTGTCGCCGAACATTCGGCACCTCCTGTGGCTGCGCGTCGTTCCGCCACGCGTCGGGGTGACACGGGTTGAGCCTGGAACGGGGACTCCGGGGCGGAATCACCAAGCGCAGCGTTTACTCTCTCATACTTCGTGCCAGACGCTTCAGGGAGCAGTATCGGCACACGCCGACTCGGATTGATGACGCGGAGGTCACGGCCCCGCAACGAGTTGCGCGGCCGCACGGTGGCGGGGCCGGGTTGAGCGGTGGCTGCCGTCCGCGCGCCGGGGAGGCGGAGGGGTGGGCGCTCTGCGGTGCGGCGCCGGCGCCACATCGCCCGTGCCGGTCAGAAATCGAAGGTGAGACCGATGCTCGGGAGGCGGCCGACCGAGGTGTCGGTCTCGACCGTCCGTTCCCGCAGGTTCCACTGGTACCGGGCGGGGTTTTCGCGGCCGGTGACGTTCTGGATGTCGAGGTAGAGGGTCAGCTGCGTGGCCCGGAAGCTCCAGCGTCGATCCACCCGAAGGTCGATGGCGTAGAAGGTCGGGAGGCGGGGACCGGCCAGATACGCCTTGAAGTTCGGCGTCCCCGCGAGCTCACCGGTCGTCACGAACGGCGTCGTCCGGGCGCCACTGCTAACCCGCACCTTGCCACTCACCTCGAGCCGTTCCGTGGGCCGCCACCCCGCCAGCGCCGTGACGATCACCGGGACGTCGAAGGCCCCTGGTCGCTCGATCCCGTCGAGCGCCGTGAAGCGCGCCCGCGCCAGTGTCAGCGAGGCCAGGCCGTAGACCGGGAGATTGTCCAGCCGCCGCTGCGCCAGGAGTTCGAGGCCCCAGGCGCGCCCCCGTCCGCTGCTCCGGAGGGGTTCGAGGCCAAACGGGATGTCATCCAACGCATCCTCGAACCCCGACGGCGTCAGCACCTCCTGCCGACGGAAGAGGCGGATCGGGTAGTCGCGGTAGCGCTTGAGATACCCCTCGACCTGCAGCGTCGTGCTCCCCCGGCGTGTCCGCACGCCGAGCGTTGCCTGATCGGCACGCCACGGACGGAGGACACCGTTGGTCGGATCGCCGACCTGCCAGATGAACGGTGGTGGCTGGATGGTGCGGCCGAAGGTTGCCGTGACGGTAGTGGCCGAGCTGACGTCGCGTGCGACACTCAGGCGGGGCGAGAGGTACACCGCGTTGCCGATCCAGGCGTAGCGATCCGCACGCAGCCCGCCGGTCACCCGCCACTGCTCGCGCGGGCGCCAGGTGGCCTCGGCATAGGCGGCGACGCGCCGCGCACTGAAGGTCGAGTCCACGCGGAGCGGCTGCGGCACACCGTTGCCATCACGACGCAGCGCTCCGGGGAGCGTCACGTCGTAGTGCAGCGCCGGCGCGATCCGACCGACGGCGCCGAAGCGCAGCTCCAGGTCGCTCCGGGGGGCCAGCAAGAGATCGGTGCGCAGCGAGGATTCCGCCTCGCGTGACTGCGCCGCGAAGATCGTGGTACCGGTCGTGTCCACCTGCCGACTGTCGAATGTCGTGCGGGTGTGCCCGAGCGTGACGGTGAGCGCACCGTTCGTCAGTGTGCGTTGCCAGGTGAGCCCCGCGACGGCACTGCGTTGGGCGCTGCCGAGGATCCGCGCGTTGTCGAGTCGCTGATCCGCGCTGTCGGTGAGGAAGTCGATGTCGTCGCGTGCCCCGAGGGCCAGGAGCGTGAGTTGGTCGCGCGTGCCGAGCCGTTGTGTCGCCTTGAGCGTGGCGTCGTAGTAGGTCGGCAGAAAGGAGAAGTCGAGCGCGCGGAACAACAGGTCCAGATACGACCGCCGCACCCCGAACAGCACCGAACCATTGCCGATCGGCCCCTCGGCGATCGCACCGATGCCGGTGGCCGACAAGTTCATCTGTCCGGCCCAGCGTTCCTCGTTGCCCTCGCGCAGGGTGATCGCCGTGGCCGAACTGGTCCGATCGCCGTAGGCAACCGATGGTGGTGCGCTGGTGAAGGCGGCGCCGCGCACCAGGTCGATCGGCAGCAGCGAGACCGGTCCACCGGTGGCGCCCTGTGAGCCGAAGTGGTTGATGTTGGGGACTTCGAGGCCATCGAGGAGAAAGAGATTTTCCGCCGCGGAGCCACCGCGCACGACCAGATCGTTGCGCCCGGGCGAGGTGACGCCGACGCCGGGGAGGAGGGCCACGGCGCGCACGATGTCCTCCTGCACTCCGGGCGCGCGGCGCGTCTCGTCGCGGCCAAGTGTCGCCGCGCCGCCACCCTGGCCGAGGTTGTCGCGGGGGGCAACGGCGGTGGTCAGGGTGCCGAGGTCGAGTGGACGCGCCTCGAGCTCGATCAACAACGGGACGGGGCGGCCGCTGCCGACGGCGATGTCGCGCAGTGTCATCGGGGTGAAGCCGATGGCGATCACCCGCAGCGTGACCGTCCCCGGCGTGATGCCGGTCAGCGTGAAGCGTCCCGCGGCACCGCTCCGGGCCTGCAGCGCCGTTCCCTCGACTTCGAGCCGGGCGTCGCTGATTCCCTCGCGGGTGAGTCGGTCGATGACCCGGCCGGTGAGCGTCCCCACCTGCGCAGCGAGCAACGCGGGGGAGGCAACGAAGACGAGCAGCAGCAGGGCACGGCGCAGGCGCGAAGTCATGGCCCTTCTACAATTGATCGAGCCCTTCCGTTCCGATCACCGGCTTCCAGTGCCGCAGGTCGTACTCGGCGAGGCCGCGCTGATGGAACGGATCGGCGTCGCGGATCGACTCCAGCGAGGGGCCGTCGTCGGGGAGCCGGAAGAGCAGGGCGCCACCCGTCCGGGGCTCGAAGGGGCCCGAGGCGAGCAGCCAGCCGCGCTCCCGGAGGCTCCGGAGGTAACTTCGATGGTCGTCCGTCGAGGCGATGATCTCCTCGAGCGGGGCGGTATAGCGCAGGATCACCAGGGCGTACATGGCAGGCCTATCGGCGAAGGAGTGGGCGTGGAATCTACCAAGGCGTCGTTGCCGGGTCCGTTGGTCACCGCGATGTGGCTCTCGATTCACCTCGACGAACCGGATCTCGTGGTGCTCGACACCTCGTGGTACCTCCCCGCCGCCGGCCGTGACCCGGACGAGGAGTACCGCCGCGCGCACATCAAGGGGGCGGTGCGCTTCGACCTCGATGCCGCGAGCGATGCCCAGAGTCCGCTGCCGCACATGGTGCCGACCGCCGAGCGCTTTGCCGGCCTCTGCGAGCGCCTCGGCATTCGTCGCGACGATCGGATTGTGTGCTACGATGGCAGCGGCGTGAACCTCTCGGCGGCGCGCGCCTGGTGGCTCTTCCGCTACTTCGGGCACGAGCGTGTGGCGGTGCTCGACGGCGGCTTCGGCGCGTGGGCGCGCGAGACGCGACCGGTGCAGATCGGCGTCGTGCGTCGTTACCCGACCGGCTACCATATCCCCGCGCCAAACCCGGCGCTGATTCGCGACCTCGCCGGCATCGAGCGGATCGTGGCGGGCACCGAGTCGGCGCAGCTGGTCGATTGCCGGAGCGGTGAGCGCTTTCGCGGCGAAGTCGACGAGCCGCGCGCCGGGCTGGCCCGCGGGCACATCCCCGGCAGCGCCAACATCCCCTTCACGACGCTGACCGATCCCGAGACCGGCCGTTTCCACACGCCGGCGCAGCTCGCGACGATGATCGCGGAGAGTGGCCTCGACATCACGCGGCCGATCGTGGCGTCGTGTGGCAGCGGCGTGACGGCGTGTACGCTGGCGCTGGCGGTGGAGGTGGTGCGCGCGGCGGGACTCGGACCGGTGGGGCCGCCGGTCGCGATCTACGATGGCAGTTGGTCGGAGTGGGGGCAGACGGCGCGCTAGCGGTTTCCCCCGCACGGCCGGGGCTGCTAGCCGATCACGAGGACGTCGCGCTTCACGACATGCCAGCGCCCGCCCTGTTGGTCGAGCGTGTATCGAACGATCGAGCCTGCGCGCACCGCGAGATGCATCTCGGCTCCATTGGGAAAGCTCCCCACGACCCGCGATCGGAGCAGCACCGTCGCCCGCGCGCCCTCGACGATCGGATCGCCGATCTCGAGGAGCAGCGTCCCCGTAGGCGGAAGCGTGCACGACGTGCTTTCCGACACGCAACGAATCATCTGTTCCTGCCCCGCGATCCGTGCGCCGGCCGCCTTCGCCATTGCCTCGACTTCGGTCGACGTGCGGGCGGGGAACGGTGTCTCGTTGCGCGCCATGCC
Source organism: Gemmatimonadota bacterium (assembly GCA_016704275.1). Classification (NCBI taxonomy): domain Bacteria; kingdom Pseudomonadati; phylum Gemmatimonadota; species Gemmatimonadota bacterium. The sequence goes on along the minus strand of JADJAK010000002.1, from coordinate 242,536 downwards.
GGTTGGGGTCGAGTGCATCTGATACGGTGCAGGGTCGAGCCAGGTCAAGCCGCCGAAACCGCGCCATTCGGTCGATTCGGCGGCGAGCGCCGCGAGGCGCGCGGCGGTGACCTCCGGCGCCTGGCCGAAAGCGTGAGCGGGGAGTCCGATGGTCAGGGGCAGGGCGAGCAAGACGGAGGTGAGGCAACTGCGACCCGACATCGGAACCTCCATGGCGAGACTCGGTTCAGCGCACCCCGCAGCGCGCGGCGGCGTTGCGGCTCGCGGGCCAGTTGGGTGCAAGGGCCATGGCGGCGCGCGCGTGGCTGCGGGCCCTCGCGCAGGGCAACCGCGTGGCGAGTGCGATGCGCAACGGATAGGACGTCGGATCGAGGCGTGCCGCCCACACCATGCGGCCCGTCGCGCGCCCCGACCCAGCCACCACGTAGGCCGCCGTCTGTTCGACGCTGCGCAACGCCACCACCATCAACACGAGCGGCAAGGCGGCGCGCCAGCGCGATGGCGCCACCGATTCCATCGGGAATGGCGTGGTCGAGGCCAACGCCCCGATCGCCAGGGCGACGAAGAGCAGTGGGACCGGCAACAACAGCACGGCGTCGAACGCCCCCACCACCGCCGTCGCCGTCAGCACACCAAGCGCCGCCGCACCACGCAGCGCGTCATCGCCCGCGCGTTGCAGCCGCCCGAAGGCCCGCCACGCCAGCGCGAGGCCGAGCAGCAACGATCCCGCGAGCGCGATGATGCCGCGCTCCGAAATCAGCGCCATCCAATCGCTACTCGGCCAGGGGTTGATGGGGATGACGTCGCCCCACACCCAGGTCGGATCGTTCGGCGGCGCCACCTCGTTGTAGCGAAGCGGCCAGTTGCCCGGGCCAACACCGACGATCGGGTGTGCCGCCGCCAGCTCGAGCGTGTTCCGGTATTGAATGACCCGGCCGCGCCCCGACCCTTCCTGCGTGTTCGCAATCCCGCTCAATGTCTCCGCATAGGGGGAATCGGAACGCCAGTTCAGGTCGTTGGGCAGCGTCAGCGCCAGCAGCGGGCCGATGACCAGCGCGAAGCCCAGCATCGCCACGCGTGCCGTCGCCACCGGGAGTGCCCCTCTGCGGCGCGCGAGCAGCAGCGAGACGACGACCACGCCGATCCCTGCCGCCGCCGCGAGCCACGCGGCGCGCGACCGCGTGAGCACGATCGCACCGACGAGCGCCCCACCGGCGGCGGCCGCGGCGAGGGCGCCAATCGAGCGACGCGCGGTCACGGCCAGCAAGGCGATGATCGGCAGGGCGATTGCAGCGAGGTGCGCCAGGAAGTTGCGATTGCCGAAGCTGCCACCAGGCAACCGGGTGGTCGCGAAGTTCGGCAGCTGCAGCCCATACGCCTGGGCCAGGCCGGTGAGGGTGCCGATGAAGGCCGCGCCCCCAAGCCAGGCCAACAGCACGCCACCCAGCCCGCGGGTCGCCAGCTGATGGGCGGCGAGCAGCGCGGCGGCCCCGGTGAGCGTCAGCGAGCCGGCGCGGAAGGCCAGCCAGGGATTGTCGGCGAATGCGGCCGAGGCCAGCGTCGCGCCGAGGAGCAGGGCGAGGCCGAGGCGGGCGGCACGGGAGAGCGATCCCATCCCTGGCCGCAGCAGGGCCACCGCCAGCCAGGTCGCCAGATGGACCACCGTCTCTTTCGGCAACTGGTGGCGATCGAGGTCCGTCGGCGCCGTCGGCAACGCCGCCAGCACCGCGAGGAGGAGGCCTCCGCCCAACAGGTGGGCGGCGAGGCGCTCCTGCCAGCGGACCACGGCGTCGCGGTCAAGGTCTGGGGCGAGGGAGAGCAGCGGATCGGTCATGGGGGCAGGGGGTAAGATATCGCCGACGGCCCTTCGAGGGTGGGGCTAGATTGCAGGGACTGGTTTGCCCGGAGGCGACGATGCACGACGACCATGAGAAGCCCGAAGCTGCAGGTGCCCCGGATGGGCGCCCGGCCACCGTCCTTGCCGCCACCGACCAACCGGTGCCGCTCGTGGTGCGCGAGGTCGAAGATGATCGGGTGCCCGAGGGGATGACGTGCCTGGGCACCTTCCTCGACGGCACGCTGGTGGCGCGCTGCGCCGTGCCGCCCGAGGCGGTCGAGTTCTTCGCCGAGCAGAAGTTGTTCGACGAGCCGCGCCAGCTCGTGCTCGCGGCGCGCGAGGAGGAGCCTGGGCTGCGTTGCGAGCTCTACGCGCTCGTGCCGATGCCGGAGCGCGAGATGCCCGTCTCGGAAGAGGAACCGGAGGAGCCGTGGCTCTCGTCGGTGCCGTCGTACGAGGAGGCGCTCGCCCGCGCGGAAGAGGAAGAAGAGGACGAGCTCGACGACGAAGATCTCGACGAGGACGACCTCGATGACGACGATCTCGCCGACGACGACGAGGACGACGACGAAGACGAAGACGTGTTGGCGGCGCTGCATGGCGCGAACGCGGACGGCCGTCCCATGGCGGCGGTGCTGCTCGGCCAGATCGTTCGCTTCCAGCGTGACCGGAAGCATCCTGACTCGCTGCCGCTCGAGACCGTCGACGTCCTCGCGCGCATCGTCTCGGGCCGTGTTGTCGAGGTTGTCGACAAGGTGCTTGAGGACCTGCTCGGGTCCTGAGTGGCTTTCCCCCCCTGACCACTTGATGGAGTGATCGCTTGGAACGCTACGCCATTTACCGCCTGCTGCATCTGGGCGGCATGTTTGCAATGTTCATGGGATTGGGCGGCATCGCCCTCCACGTCGCCAACGGCGGCACCAAGGCGTCGAACACCGCCCGGAAGCTGCTCGCCTCCGTGCATGGCGCGGCGCTCTTCGTGATCCTGCTCGGCGGCTTCGGCATGTTGGCGCGCCTGAAGCTGGTGCAGGGTGGCGGCCTCCCCGGCTGGATCTACCTCAAGCTCGCCATCTGGGTCATCATGGGCGCGATGGGCACGGTGATGTATCGCGCCCCGAAGGTCGCGCGCTGGATGCTGGTGCTGCTCCCGCTGCTCGGCATGGCGGCGGCGTGGATCGCGGTCTCCAAGCCGATCTGACCCCCGCGGGCTGATGCCGGTATGTGTAAGGGCGACGCATGCGTCGCCCTTGCCGGCATCGCACCGATCCCGATAGGGCGACGCATGCGTCGCCCCTACGGCGTCCCCCCAACCCGCAGGAAGTCGACGACGGTGTCGATCACCGCTCGGTCCCGCAGAATCGCGCGGTGGCCGAGCTTCTCCGTGGTGTGCAGGATGCTGCCGCGCCACGCCTCGGCGAGCTGCTTCCCCTCGGCGTAGGGCACGTCGGAGTCCTGCATGTCGTGGACAATCAGCGCCGGCTGCGTCAGTTGCCGCGCCAGCACCGGGAGATCGAGGTCATCCCAGGTCAGGCGCAGGCGGTGCTGCATGTTCCGCTGCATCCGGGTGTAGATCCCCTCTGGCAACTCGAAGGTGTCGCGGAAGCGGACGAGCCACGAGGTGATGTCGGCGGGGGCGGCGATCAGGACGGCGCGCGAGGCATTGAGGCCGCGGGCCAGCGCGAAGATCGAGGCGGAGCCGCCGAGCGAGTGCCCGACGACCGCGTGCAGGGGGCCGTGGTGGTCGCCGACGGCGCGGATCGTCGCGGCAAACTCCGGCATCGTGGCCCGCCACCCCGTCGAGCGGCCGTGCCCGGGGGCGTCGTACGCGACCACGCGCATGCCCGCGTCGAGCAGCCCTTTGGCCAAGGGGGCAAAGCGCCCCGCGTGGCTCCACCAGCCATGGGCGACCACCACGATCGGCCCGTGGCTGCCCCAGGCATAGCCGGCGATCGTCTGACCGGCGGCACGGACCGTGAACCGTGCGGCGGTGCCGAGCCAGGCCGCCTCGTCGGGGCGGGGGGCCGGCCGCGAGGTCTTCACGAAGAGGGCCTCGGCGATCCGCGCCGTGGCCCCGGGGGCGATCCGGCCGAGGGCGCGGAGGGCCGCGCGGGTCGTCATGACCCGCCGGTCGGCGCGCAGGAGCGGGTGGCCGGGCGCGAGCGTGGGCGAGGGGGTCGGGTCGTCGGCCATCCCGGAACATACTGGGACGCTATATTTGCCGGATGCCCACTCCATCCCACGCCCCGGTCTTCACGACCCTCGCGCCGCCTACCGACGGCGAACAGATCACCCTTGTCGATGGTGTCCTGCAGGTTCCCGACGCCCCGATCATCCCCTTCATCGAGGGCGATGGCACCGGCCCCGACATCTGGCGCGCCTCGCAGCATGTCCTCGATGGCGCGGTGCGGATCGCCTATGGCGGGAAGCGACGGCTGGCCTGGTTCGAGGTGTTCGCCGGCGAGAAGGCCAAGGACCGCTACGACTCCTGGCTGCCCGAGGACACGATCACGGCGATCAATCACTACCTGGTCGCGATCAAGGGGCCGCTGACCACGCCGGTCGGTGGCGGGATCCGCTCGCTCAACGTGGCGCTTCGGCAGCAGCTCGATCTCTATGCCTGCGTCCGCCCGGTCCGCTGGTTCACGGGTGTCCCATCGCCGGTAAAGGATCCGGGCGCCGTCGACATGGTGATCTTCCGCGAGAACACCGAAGACATCTATGCCGGCATCGAATACGAGGCGCACTCGGCCGGTGTGAAGAAGTTGATCGCCTTCCTGCAGCAGGAGATGGGCGTCAAGAACATCCGCTTCCCCGACTCGTCGGCGATCGGCATCAAGCCGGTGTCGGAAGAGGGCTCGAAGCGGCTGATCCGCGCGGCGATCCAGTACGCGATCAAGGAAGGGCGGCCCAGTGTGACGCTGGTCCACAAGGGCAACATCATGAAGTACACCGAGGGCGGCTTCCGCGACTGGGGCTACCAGCTCGCGCGCGAGGAGTTCGGTGCCGTCGATCACGAGGGCGGGCCGTGGCAGGTGCTGCCGAACGGGATCATCATCAAGGACGTGATCGCCGACGCGATGCTGCAGCAGGTGCTGACGCGGCCGCGCGACTACGGCGTGCTCGCCACGCTGAACTTGAATGGTGACTACATCTCCGACGCGCTGGCCGCGCAGGTCGGCGGCATCGGCATCGCGCCCGGGGCGAACATCAACTACGTCACTGGCCACGCGATCTTCGAGGCGACCCATGGCACCGCGCCGAAGTACGCCGGCAAGGACATGGTGAACCCGGGCTCCGTCATCCTCTCGGGCGAGATGATGCTGCGCCACCTCGGCTGGCACGAGGCGGCGGAGCTGGTGTTGAACTCGCTCGCCACGACGATCGGCCAGAAGCGCGTCACCTACGATTTCGAGCGGTTGATGGAGGGCGCCACCAAGCTCTCGACCTCGGCCTTCGGCCAGGCGATGGTGGACAACATGGTGGCCCCGACCTGAGGATGGGGCGGCTGCTCACGGATGGCACCGCGTGAGCAGCCCCGGGAAGGGTGCTGCCCTCCCCAAGGCCGTGGCACTCGTGCTGCGCGACCTCATCAACGCCGTGGGCAAGGCCACGATGTACCCGGCCAACCACCGCTTCGTCACCGATTCCGCCGCGCAGCTGGTCGATCGACTCACCCCGCTGGTCCTTGAACGCGGCGCGCTGACCCTCGGTGTCACGCCGAAGGGCTTCCTCCTCGATGGCGTCGCCGTCGATCCGCTCCCGCCCATCCTGCGCGAGTTTGCCGCGCGGCTGCATCGCAAGAATGTCGGCACCATTCGCGTCGCCGAGGGCGTGACCGCCACGGAAGTGACGGCGATGCTGGCCGCCCTGGCCGACCACGATGCCGCCGAACATGTCGGGCGCGACGGCTGGCGATCCGAGTGCATCCGGATCGACCCGCTCCTCTATGATGTCGTCGGCTTCACCGACACCCCGTTCGATCATGAACTCGACGAGGCGTTCTGGGGCGAGCTGGTGGAGGCCGCCTTCGGGCGCCGACTCACCGATGTCGAGGGCACCCCGACCACCGCGCAGGTCGCCGAGGCGATCACCGAGCGGGTCGAACGGAGCCCTGAAGAGGCGCGGCGCGTCTTCGAGGCGCTGGCGTCCTTTTCGTCGGCCATCGCGATGCGTGGCGACCGCGGCCCGGTTGGCGCCCGCAAGCGCTTCACCGAGGTGCTCGGTGCGCTGGCTCGCCCGACGCAACTGCACCTGATGCAGGCCGCGCCCTCGCCAAGCGCGCGCCGCCGATTCCTCGCCGACACCCTGCGCGTGGTCCCCCCGACGCTGCTGCTCCAGTTGCTCGAATCGGTGGCCGAGTCCGACGGCGAGCCGATCTCGGCGCATTTGCGATGGCTGCTCGGCAAGCTCGCCCTGGGTCCCGACGGCAGCATCACGGCGACGGCCTCCTTCACCGCGCAGGTGCTGGGCATCGTGGACCAGTGGGAAGGGACGGACGATCCCGAGCCGGGGATCGCCGATGACCCGCGCCTCCTCCTGGAACCGGTGCGCACTGTGTCACTCGGTCTGGAGCTCGCCACCGCCGGGCGCTCCGTGCTGGTGGCCGCGCGCCTGATGCGCGACCGCGGCCAATTCGTCGAGGTGCTGCAACTCGCCGATGCGCCCGGCGTCGATCAGGCCACGGCCGATGCCATTCTTGCGGCCGTGTTGGACCCCGGGCTGCTGACCCGTCTCCTCACGGCCGCGACCCCCGATTTTCCGTTGATCGAACGCGTGGTGCAGCGCAGCAAGGAGGCCGCGGTCCCGGCGCTGCTCGAGGGGATCGAACGCGCCGACAGCCGCACCGCGCGCCGCAAGATGCTCGACCTCCTCACGCATGTCGGTCCCGGGATCGCGCCGGAATTGGTGCGGCGACTCGATGGCGCGCCGTGGTACCTCGCGCGCAACATCCTGGTCGTGCTGGCGCAGCTCCCGCCGGTGGAGGATCCGCAACCGGTCCTGCATGCGCTCCACCATCAGGAAATCCGGGTGCGACAGGAGGCCCTCAAGGTGCTGCTCCGGCACCCGGCCACCCGCGAGCGCGCGATCAGCGACGTCCTCGAAGGGGGCGACGAGGCGCAGACCCGCATCGCGCTCACGTCGCTCGGCGGGCAGTGCCCGCCGTCGCTCGTCGCCCCGGTGCTGGCCGTGATCGGGCACCCGAATCCGGAACTGCGGTTGCAGGCCGTGCGCCTGCTCGCCGACTCGCCGAGTCCGCTGGTCGTGCCGCAGTTGCTCACGCTGGTGCGCACGCGGGGCGGACTCCTCCGCCGGCTGCGCCTCCTGCCTGCGACGCCGGTGATGCTCGAGGCGCTTGAGGTGCTGGCGAAGCGCTGGGCCAATCACCGACCGGTGATCGCCGTGCTCCAGCTGGCCGGTCGCTCCTCCGACCCGCAGGTGCGCGCGGCGGTTGGGGGCAGCGCGTGAGCCACGCCGTCCGCTTCCTGCACGCGCTCGCGCATGCGCTCGCGACGATGGCGCTCTACTCGCCCGGCCATCCGGCGGGACGCCGTGCGCAGGAACTGGCGCTGGACGCGTTGCGTGCGCTCCTCGCCGCCGATCCCGATCCGATCTTCCTCTTTCTTGGCGGGCCGCCGATCTATGCCGGGCGGGCGCTGCACGAACTCGGCGACTGGCCGTGGGGGCCGCGCTTCTCCGACATCTCCGTGCAGCGGCTCCAGTTCGATGGCCTCGCCACGTCGGAGTCGTTCGCGGCGCTGCTGGAGCAGTTGCAGGCGCGTCTCGCGGGCAGCGACGCCGCCATTCTCGGCGAGGTGCATCTCCCCGGCATCTCCTTCGGCCCGGTCGCCGTCGAGGCGATGGCGTCGGAGGAAGCGGTGCTCACACCCGAGGCACCGGAAGAGGGCGAGCCGCTGGTCTCCGTGGACCTCCGCGAAGAGCTCGAGGCGATGCGCTTCGTCCTCACTGAGGCACGTGCCGGCCGCGTGGCGCGCGCGGAGGCGGAGGCGATTGCGCGGATCCTGGCCGGGTTGGTCGAGCAGTATCTCCTGCCGCAGGCCACCGTGGCCGACGGTGGCGAACCCGCGGCTCACGCCGTCAACACGGCGCTGCTGACCATGGCCGCAGGCCAGCGTGCGGGGCTCGAGGGGCCCGACCGGGTTCGACTCGGGGTGGCGGCACTCTGGCATGACGTGGGGATGATGCGTTTGCCGGCGGAGTACGGTGCAAAGACTTCGCTCTCACCCGACGAGCGTCGGATGGTGGAGCGGCATCCCGTGCTCGGCGCCGAGCTCCTGTTGCAGGCCGGTGGGAGAGGGCTTGAGCTGTCGGCGCTCGTCGCGTTCGAGCACCACCTGCGCCCCGATGGCACCGGCTATCCCACTCGGCACTTCGGCCATCACCAGCACTGGGCCTCCGCCCTGGTGGGCGCGGCGGCCGCCTACACGGCCGTCCGCGCCCCCCGCCCCTTCCGAGAGGCGTGGGGCGCGGCGCGCGCGATGCACTACCTCGAGTCCGGCGCCGGCACCGTCTTCGATGCCGGCGTGGCTCAACTCCTCGCGGGACTCGTCGCCGCCTGATCGGCGGCAAGCGCCGCACCGACCCACAGCACGGCGAGCCAGAGCAAGTCGGCGGTGAGCAGGTGCAGCAGCTGCAGCGGCACCGGCACCAGCAGCACCAACGTCGCCACCCCCAATCCCCACTGCGTCACCACCAGTCCGGTCAGCGTCCGACTGGCGCGCGTCGTCATCGGGTCAGGCCGCCACTTGGGGGCGGCCAGTGAGAGCAGCAGGAGGCCGGTGCCCACCGTGACGGCAAGGATCGGGTGCCACATCCGCAGCCTGATCAGCGGATGCGCGGCGGGGTCCTGATCCTGGGCGAGCCCGGCCTGGAGCGAGCTCGCGGGGAAGAGGGTGTCGCCGAGCGAGACGATCGCCCCGGTCGTGCCGACCACGATCAACCCCAGCAGCCCGACCACCGGCCACCACGCGCGGCCCTGCAGGCGTACCATGGGGTGACCGGCACTCCACCACCCGGTCAGGGCGATCGCGGCCAGCAAGAGCTGCGTGTTGACCAGGTGCGCCGCGAGGGACCACGCGCGCGCCATCGAGGCGTTGTCCGCCACGAGTTCGAACTTCACCAGCCCGGCGCCGATCGCGGCTTCCATCAGCATCAGCACCATCGCCGCCACGGCGGCACCGCGGGCACGATGGCCGGGCGCCAACAGGCGACGCGTGCCCACCAACAGTGCCACCACGAAGAGCAGCGCCACCCCGCTGGTGACGCGATGGGTCAACTCGACGATGGTGTGAAGCGTCGGCGACTGCGGGATCACCTGGCCATTGCAAAGCGGCCAGTGGTTGCCGCAGCCGGCACCCGAGCCGCTGGCCCGCACAAACGCCCCCCAGATGATCACCAGCAGGTTCACACCGAGGGTCCACCAGGCGAGGCGGGCGAGTCGAGGCTGGGCGTCCGGAAGCGTCGTCATGGCAGAACCAATAGCACCCTCCCATCCTCAGCGGGACCCGGGGTCCTCCGGGGACGGTCGGGGAACCTCGAGGCCCCGCGGGGGTACGCCCCCTTGATCCCCGGGATGGTTCTCGGGTGCACCCCGCCGAGCCATGCCCGCGCGGGGCGCGGTGTATCTGTATCTGGAGGCCGAGGAGGTACCATGGTGGGGGCCAGAGTCGACCAGGTTGTGGCGGCCGTGCTGACCGGGATGGGCCGGACCGTCGTGCGGGCCGGCACGGAGTCCGAGCGTCACAGCGACACCCTCGCCGGCCTCCTCGAGGTCGCCGCGACGGAGCAGCTGGCCTTCCTCCAGCGCGAGGCCTCGCTGCCCGCCGTGACGGAAACGCTCCAGGGTCGGGTCCTCCCGGCCGTCCTCTGGCGGAGCGATGCCTTCGCCGTCGTCGTCGCGGCGACCGACCGTGACGAGTTGCTGCTGACGATCGCCGACCCCTCCGGCGCGACCCGTGAAGAGCCCTGCCCCTCACCGAGGTGGTCGCCCGCCTCACGGCGCTCGGCGCGGTGGGGGCGGGCCCGACCCTGCTGCTCACCCCGTTCGAAGTCCAACCGGTGCTCGGGGCCGGTTCGACCGAGGAGCACGGCGACGCGCATCCCACGCCGGTGCAGCGTCTCTGGCAGTTGCTCCGCCACGAGCGCAGCGACATCGGCCTCGTCTACCTCTATGCCACCCTCAACGGCCTGATCTACCTGACGCTGCCGCTTGGCGTGCAGTCGATCACCGGCCTCGTCTCCGGCGGACTGATCCTGCAGCCGGTCGTGTTGCTGATCCTCTTCGTCATCTTCGGCTCGCTCGCCTCCGGCGTGCTGCAGCTCCTGCAGCTCAGCGTGGTCGAGCTGCTGCAGCAGCGCATCTTCGCGCAGCTCGCCTTCGAGTTCGCCTTCCGCCTGCCGCGGGTCCGCCTCGAAAGCGTGCGCGACGAATATCTGCCCGAGGTGATGAACCGCTTCTTCGAGTCGGTGATCATCCAGAAGTCGCTCGCCAAGCTGCTCACCGAGTCGACGACGGCCGCGCTGCAGGTGCTCTTCGGCCTGGTGCTGCTGACGTTCTATCACCCGTACTTCGCGGCCTTTTCGCTGCTGCTGCTCGCCGTGCTCGCGCTGATCTTCCGGGTCTCCGGCCCGCGCGGCCTGGCGACGTCGATCGCCGAGAGCGCGGACAAGTACGCCGCGGTGCGCTGGCTGCAGGAGATCGGCCGCTCGATCACCGCCTTCAAGTTCGCGGGGAGCAGCGCCTTCGCCGTCGAGCGGATGGACCGCCACGTCACCGACTATCTGCACCACCGCAAGGCCCACTTCCGCGTGCTGGTGCAGCAGGCAATGGGGATGGTGGTCTTCAAGACGGTGGTGATCGGCACCGTCCTGATCCTCGGCTCGCTGCTGGTGATCAACCGCCAGATCACGCTGGGGCAATTCGTCGCCTCGGAGATCGTCATCGTGATGGTGATGGCCGGGATCGAGAAGCTGATCCTCTCGCTCAGCACGCTCTACGACATCCTCACCTCGGTCGACAAGGTCGGCCATGTCTCGGAGCTCCCGGTCGAGCGCGATGGCGGCACGGCGCTCGCTGCGACATCGCCGGCCGGCATGACGCTGCGCACCCACGACCTGCGGTACCGCTATCCCGGCGCGCCGTCGGCCGCGGTCGATGGCATCACGCTCGACGTGGCCGCCGGGTCGCGCGTGGTGATCACCGGCTTCGACGGTGCGGGGCAGACCACCTTCCTGCGCGTGCTGGCCGGGCTCTACCACGACTTCGAGGGCGGCCTCGCGTATGACGGCCAGCCGGCACGCTCGCTCGAACTCGCCGCCATGCGCAGCCAGGTGGGGCAGCTGCTCTCCGCCACCGACCTCTTCGACGGCACCCTCGCGGAGAATCTGCGCGTCGGCCGCGCGCATCTGAGCAACGCCGATCTGGCCGCGGCGCTGGACGCCGTCGGCGCCGGCGATTGGCTCGCCACGTTGCCCAACGGCCTCGACGCACCGATTCGCTCCGGTGGCCGCTCGCTGCCATCGCACCTCGTGGCGCGGCTGCTCCTCGCGCAGGCCATCGTCGGGTCGCCGCGCCTCGTGGTCATGGACGACTTCTTCCAGAACCTCGAGGCGCAGACGCGCGACCTCTTCGTCGAGCTCCTGATGGATCGTCGGCGGCCGTGGACCGTGATCGCGGTGTCGCATGACCAGGCGTTCCTCGCGGCGGCCGATCGCGTCCTGGTGATGCAGGCCGGTCGGGTGGTCGCCGATGGTCCGCTCGACGAAGTGTCCCGGACGCCGGCGGCGAGCGCGATTCTCGGCGCGGTGGGGGTGACGTCATGAGCGCCACACCCGATCTGAGCCGCGATCCGGAAGGACTCGGGCTGCACGCCCCGAGCCTCCTGCGCACTCCCCGCCACCACGGCGTGCTGCGCCGCTGGCTGCTCGGCATCGGCCTCGTCGTGTTGGTGATCCTCTTCCTCCCCTGGCAGCAGTACGTCTCGGGGAAGGGCGCGGTGATCGCCTACCGTCCGGAGGATCGCCCGCAGTTGGTCAACAGCGCGATCGCCGGCCGCATCACGACATGGCACGTCGCCGAGGGGCAGTTCGTGCGCCGCGGCGACCCGATCCTCTCGCTCGCCGAGATCAAGGACGACTACCTCGACCCGTCCACCGCCGATCGCTACGGCGAGCAGGTGGCGGCGAAGCGGATGGCGGCGACGGCCAAGGCGGCGAAGGTCTCCGCGCTCGACCTGCAGATTGCCGCGCTCACGGAGGGGCAGGGGCTCAAGGCGCAGCAACTGCGCACCAAGATCGAGCAGGTGCGCTTCACCGTCGTCGCGGACTCGGCCGCAGTGGAGGCCGCACTCCTCGACAGCGCGGTGGCGATCCGCCAACTCGGCGCACAGGAAGCGCTGTATCGCGAAGGGCTGAAGAGCCTGGTGGAAGTCGAGGGGGCGCGGACGCGGGCGCAGTCGGTGGCCGCGCGCGTCGCCTCGGCGCGCGGCACGTTGGCGAAGAGCCGCGCCGAGCTGGAGAACGCGACGCTCGAAGTGCGCACGGTGGCGGCGGAATACGCCGACAAGCTGGCGAAGGCGCGCGGTGATCGCAGCGCGACCTCGGCGGAGATGCACGAGACCCGCGCCGACATCGCCAAGCTGCGCAACAGCGAGGCGAACGTCCGGCTGCGCAACGGGCTCGCCACGGTCACGGCGCCGCAGGATGGCTACGTCGTGCGCGTGCTGCGCGCCGGCGTCGGCGAGACGGTGAAGGAGGGCGAGGCCGTCGCGACCGTGATGCCGAACGCCGCCGACTTGGCGGTGGAGCTGTACGTCAAGGCGATGGATGTGCCGCTGCTGCGCCCCGGCCGCAAGGTGCGCCTGACCTTCGATGGCTGGCCGGCGCTGCAGTTCGCGGGCTGGCCGAGTGTTGCGGTCGGGACGTTCGGCGGCATCATCGCGGTGATCGACCAGATCAACGCGCCGGATGGCACCTACCGCATTCTCGTCCGCCCCGACGGCACCGACGAGCCGTGGCCCAGTTCGCCGTCGCTCCGCGTGGGCTCCGGCGTCGTGGGCTGGGCGATGCTCGACGAAGTGCCGATCTGGTACGAGTTCTGGCGCACCCTCAACGGCTTCCCGCCAACGGTGCAGCAACCCGCGCCTGGTGCGACGCCGAAGGGCGGCGGCGGCAAGTGAGGTGGCTCGTCGGAGTTGCGCTCTTGGTGGGCATGCCACGGCCCGTGCTGGCCCAGTCGCCGGTGCTCTCGCTCGATTCACTGCGCGCCGTCGTTGCCGCCCATCATCCGGTGGCGCGGCAGGCGCAGCAGTTGGTGCGCCAGGCCGATGGTGCCGTACTCGCCGCCACCGGCGCGATGTTCGACCCGCAGCTCTCCGCTTCGTGGGAGCGGAAGGCGTTCGGCGGCCGCGAGTACTACAACTATCTCGAGGCCGCCATCAAGGTCCCGACGCCGCTTGGCATCGACCTCAAGCTCGGCCTCGAGAAGACCAGCGGCCAGTATTTCGCACCGGACCGGCGGACTCCCGCGCAGGGGCTGCTCTCGCTCGGCCTCTCGATGCCGATCGGGCAGGGAATCATCACCGATCGTCGGCGGGCCGAGTTGGGTGCGGCGCGCGCCAAGCGGGAGGGCGCCGCCGCGGCGCGCGAGGAACTCCTCAACGCGCTGCTCCTCGAGGCAACGACCGCGTGGGCCGAGTGGTACCGCGCGGAGCGCCTTCTCGAGATTGCGCGCGAGGGCCGCACGCTGATCGACGTGCGCAGTCGGGGCATCGCGGCGCGCGTGGCGCGCGGCGACCTGGCGGCCGTCGACACCATCGAAGTCCGGCTGGAGGTGGTGCGTCGCGAGGCGACCCTTGCCCTGGCCGAGGCCGACGCGGCGGCGGCACGCGCCCGCGTAGCGACCTACCTCTGGGACGCAGGCGGCGACCCGCTCGAGTGGGATGCGGCCACTCGCCCTGGGGTGGCGCCGACCCTGCTGCGCCCCGATTCGGCGTGGCTCGCCGCTGAACTGACCCGCGCCCTCACCATGCACCCGAAGGTCCGGAAGGCGCGCGCCGACGGCGATGCGGCATCGGCGGTCCGACGCCAGGCGAGCGCCGAGCTCTTCCCTGACCTCGAGGCGGAGGTGGCGCGCCTCGCGGACCGGGATGGGGTCGCTGGCCTCTCGGACTTCCCGTCCGGCGCCGGCAACTACAAGTTTGGGCTCCGGGCCAGCACGGGCCTGCTCCTGCTCAAGGAGCGCGGCAAGGCGGGCGAGGCGTCGGCGAAGGACCGGATCGCCGCCCTCATCCTCGCCGACATTCGCCGCGACGTGGTGGCAGAGGCTCGGGCCGCGGCGGCGGGCCTCGAAGGTGCCTCCCGGGCAGCAGGGTGGCAGATTGAGGCGGTCGCGTTGGCCCGACAGCTCCTGGCGGCCGAGCAGCGGCGCTTTGATGCCGGCGAATCATCGCTCTTCCTGGTGAATCAGCGCGAGCGCGGATTGCTCGACGAAACGACCAAACTGGCCGATGCTGAGGTGAAGCGTGTCGCCTCGGCGGCCAAGCTCGCCACCGCCCTCGGATACCCCGCCCGACTCCCGGAGTCCTGACCTGTCCCCACGCCTCCAGATCGCGATCGCCGCCTTGCTCTTCTCGACCGGTGGTGCCGCGATCAAGGCGGCCCAGCTGACCGGGTGGCAGATCGCATCGTTCCGGAGTGGCGTGGCGGCGCTGGCGTTGCTGGTGGCGGTGCCGGCGGCTCGCAAGGGATTCGGCTGGAAGACCGCGCTCGTTGGCATCACCTACGCCGTCACGCTGGTCACCTTCGTGCTCGCCAACCGGCTGACCACCTCCGCCAACGCGATCTACCTCCAGTCGACCGCCCCCGTCTACCTGCTGCTGCTGGGGCCCTGGCTGCTGCGCGAGCCGATCTCGCGTCGTGACCTGCCGATCCTTGCGGCGGTCGCGACGGGGCTCGCGCTGGTCTTCCTGGGGGTCGATGTGCCGAGCGTGACCGCGCCGGATCCGGTCCGGGGGAACCTGCTCGCGGTGGTCAGTGGCGTGGCCTACGCGGTCATGCTGATCGGCCTCCGCTGGCTCGGGCGCGATCCCGCCACGCAAGGGCATGGCGTCTCGGCGGTGATCCTCGGCAACCTGATCGCATGCGTGGCCGTGCTGCCGTGGGCGCTGCCGGTGGGGCCGACGCCGATGGCCTCCTGGGGCGTGATCCTCTATCTGGGGGTGTTCCAGATCGGCGGCGCGTACCTGCTGGTGACGAGCGGCCTCAAGCATGTGCCGGCGCTCGATGCGTCGCTGCTGCTGCTGGTGGAGACGGCGTTGAATCCGGTCTGGTCGTGGTTGCTGCTGCGCGAGGTGCCGTCGATGATGGCGCTGGCGGGCGGCGCGGTGATCATCGTCGCGACGGCGTGGCAGGCGTTGCGCGGCACGCGCGTGGCGGAACCCGTGGCGGTCATGTGAGCGCCCCGCAGGCGGCGACGACGCTGCTGGAGACGGTGCGGGTGCGGAACGGCGTGGCGCCGCTCTGGCCGCTGCACCTGGAGCGACTGCACCGCAGTGCCGAGGCGCTGGGCATCGCCGTCGGCGAGCTGGCGCGGCCGGAGGGTGGCGACGACCGCATCGTGCGCTTCGAGGTGAGTGACGGGCTGGTGCGCAGTACTGAGCGCGAGGTCGGGAGCACGGCGCCGCTGGCGTTGGTGACGGCGCACGTGCCGCATCAGGGGTATCCGCACAAGATTGCGGCGCGGGCGTGGCTCGAGGCCGCGCGGTTGCCGACCAAGTCGCAGAGCACCGACGACGTGCTCTTTTTCGACGCCGAGGGGTACCTGGTGGAGGCCTCGATCTGGGCCATTGGCTGGTGGGACCGGGAGACGCTGGTCTTCCCGCCGTTGGCGCTGGGCGGGCTGCCGTCGGTGGCGCGGGCGCGGCTGGCGGAGACGGTGCGCGGGGGGATCGCGACGGGGCGGCTCCGGCGGGAGGAGATCGCGGGGACGGCGCTCTTGGCCTGCAACGCGGCGCGTGGGGTGGTGCAGATTGCCGCGTTGGACAAGGACGCGGTGGTGGCGAACATGCGGACCCTGGCGGTGGGGAAACGGTTCTGGGAGCGTCGCGACGCTTGACCCGGAGGGCTTCGGGGGCCATTTTGGGCGTCCGTTGTCGTGGTGCTTGTAGCTCAATTGGTTAGAGCGCCGGATTGTGGTTCCGGAGGTTGCGGGTTCAATCCCCGTCAGGCACCCTGGAGAGAGTCGTAGGTCATAGGTCGTAAGTCGTAGGTCGTACGGCGCAGGGTGTTTGCTTAGGTCCGTAGCTCAATTGGTAGAGCACCGGTCTCCAAAACCGGGGGTTGCAGGTTCGATTCCTGCCGGGCCTGTTGGGGGTTGATCTGCCTCCCGGGCGGGGTATATTGGCCGCTCTTGGTTAGGCCACGGCGCTATCGTCTAGGGGCCTAGGACACAGCCCTCTCAAGGCTGGAACACGGGTTCGAATCCCGTTAGCGCTATGCAGGGGAACCCAGGGGAAGTCGGCCCCATCGTCTATCGGTTAGGACGCGACCCTTTCAAGGTCGAGAGACGGGTTCGATTCCCGTTGGGGCTACTGCAGGAAGCGCCTCGATAGCTCAATTGGTAGAGCACGTGACTCTTAATCACTAGGTTGTAGGTTCGAGTCCTACTCGGGGCATGGCCAGCCGCCCGTCACTCAGCAGAGTGGCGGGCGGTTTGGTGTTCTGGACCGCCACCCCTCCCGGCGCCGCCTAGGCGCCGTACCTTTGTGGTGTCAGGCGTGCTCGGTGCCGGACGCGTTGCGGCACGTCACTCCTCCTCAATGACAGAACTCGGGGGCCTCGAGGCTTCCGATCCACGCGCTCGCACGGGGTGAGGATGAAGCTCTTCATCGCCGCAACCCTGACGCTCGCTCCCCTCAGCGCGCTCATGGGCCAATCACCCCAACCCCTGCGGGTGGTCCCCTGGCCTGGCGCCGAGGGCGTTGATTGGGTGTCGGCGGGTGCAATGGCGGTCTCCCGTGCTGGCATCGTTGCCGTCGCTGAGGGAGCCGACTGGCAAGTCGTCCTCTTTCCGGTGGGCGGGCGTGCTCCAACGCGAATCGGTCGGAAGGGTGAGGGCCCCGGCGAGTTCGAGTCGATCGGACGGATCGGCTGGCATGTCGATTCGCTCTGGGTGAGAAACCAGCGAAAGCTCTCCCTCTTCTCGCCCAGCGGTCAGTTCATCCGGGACATTCCAATTCCATCTCCCCAGTTGGCGCTCCCCGGCCGCGAACCGGAGCGCCCCCTTGCCGGGGACGTGCTGGCGCTTGGCGCCGGCGATCAGATGCTGCAACTCGTGACCACCCGGGCGCAGGCGATCGTGGTCGGCACCATCGGGCCCAGTGGTCTCCTCAATCGAGCCGCGATGTCGATCGAGCCGCCGAAGTGTCCGGGACAGGATGTGCCCGGCGCGATCCGGATGCCATTCTGCACCAAGCCGTTGGTGTCGGCCTCGGCCAATGGCCGTTGGATCGCGTCTGTTGTATTGGCCTCTCGCGCCGCGGGCCGTGTCGCGATGAACGTCACGGTGACGGATGAAGCAGGAACGGTGCGCTGGGCCCAGAAGCTGGACTTCGCCGAGGTGCCGATTTCGCGCCAGTTCGCGGACAGCATCCGCGGCGTGATCGCCGGATACCGAGGCACACCGCCAGATCTCGCGGCCAAGATCCGCGCGGCGGAGATGTCGACGTTTTTCCCGCCGGTCACCGACGTGCTCGTGGGACCGGACGGCGAACTCTGGCTGCGTGTCCGCACCGCGCCGAATGGATTCGTCTGGCAGCGACACGACGGTACCGGACGCATGATCGGTCGAGCGAGCGCGTCCCCGCGCCTGGAGTTGCAGGCTGTCGCGGGCATTACGGCGTGGGGTGTGATGCGAGACGCCGATGATGTTCCGCAGGTGGTGCGGGCCGTCTGGCCGTAACGTGTTTCCCTCGCTCGCTGCCTGCTCCGGCGGGATCGGCGGTAAGCTTGGGGGGCAACTTGCACCCATCGTACACCCGGATCGGATCTTCCGAGCTGAGGGTCGCATGACACGCTATCTCGTGTTGCTGATTGGCCTGCCCGGTTGCGGATCACCCGACCGCGCCACCCCAGACTTCAGTCAGGACTCGACCGCTCGACAAGCCGCCACCCAGACCGTCAGCAGCGCCGCCGTCGATGCGGTCGTCGCACGCAATCGGCCCGCCATCGTGCTCGTCGAAAAGGACCGCGTCATCTGGGTGGGAGACTCCGCGGGGCCGGCGATGGCGCAGGCGGCTTGGGCGGACTTCGTGCGCGAGGCGAGAATACCTGGCGTGGTCCCAGCACTCCTCACTCGTGACGTAGAGTCCATCCGCGTGAGTCGCTGGCAATTGCGCGGCGAGGTGACGGACACGGCAGTGATTGCCCTCTCGGGCATCGGCTTCTCCCCGTCCGGGGACGAGGCGGTCCTGCTGGTCGACTACCGCTGCGGGACTCGATGCGGCGTTGGCATGATCTGGACGCTGCAGCGCCGGGGCGAGTCGTGGGACGTCACCAAGTCCGATACGGTCTACCGCAATGGTCCCCGCGGTCGGGAACCAGTGCGCATGCGGCAGCAGCGCTAATCCAGAGAGGTCTTTCGATGCGAACCACCTGCCAAGTGATCACACTTGGATTGACCCTGATAGGGGCCACTCCCGCCGCCGCCCAGGTCCGCACGATCGACCTGACCGGGCGGCCGGCGGCGACGATCTCCACGCCTATCAGCAGCGTGAGCCGAGGCGCGGAGTTGGCGAACGGCAAGTTCGTCTTCGTCGATGGGGGTGAGGTCGCGATTCGGGTGGCGGACTTCTGGCGCCGATGCGCTCCGCGCCCTGTCGCGGACGGGCGGCGGTCCGGGGGAATATCGACGGCCGATGGAGGCCCTTGCCGACGGGAAGGGTGGTGCGGTCGTTCCCGATGGCGCGCTCGGACGCGCGGTGCTGATCTCGGGTGGCGCAGAGGTGGTTGGAACGGGATTCGAGCTGCAGACCACCGGAGTGATCCCGGGCATGATCCGCGGCTTCGACCCCCAGGGCCGCGCGTATCGCCGAGGGCGTGCCGCAGCAGCGGGGCGCGATTCACTTCCCATCGAGCGGTGGGACCCGGCGACCAAGACGGTGGCAGTTCTCGCATGGCAACAGCTGGTGCGCGTGCAGCCCACGCCGATGCGGAAGCTCCCCGACGGGAGAATGGGTGGGGAAATCCTCGCCGCTCCCGAGCTCTTCCCGATGCGACCAGACTGGATGCCACTCTTGGATGGCAGCGTCGCGATCGTCAATCAGGCCCCCTATCGGGTGGACGTTGTCACCCCAGCGGGGAAGCGAATCGTCGGGCCGGTCGTGAAGTACCAGCCGATCAAGGTCACCAGCGCCTACCGGACGTGGTGGTCGAAGAGTCAGTTCCCCGCGCAGGATGACATGTTTCCAGCCGTGCTCCCCCCCGTCGATGGCCTCATGTCCCAACTCCGTGCCTCAACGGAGGGGGAACTCTGGGTGCCGCGCCTTCGTGACTGGAATGACTCGCTGCCGAAGTACGACATCTTCGACAAGACGGGGACTCTCACCGGTCGGGCGGTCCTGAAACCGCACTCGCACGTGATCGGTTTCGGCCGCGGCGTGATCTACGTCGCGCGGCAGACGCCGGACGATGATTTTTGGCATCTTGAGAAGTACCAGGCGAGACCCTAGCCGCCGTGGCTCCCCCTGGCTGTGGTTCTCCCCCCGACCGATCCGTCCCATATTGCATGCGATTCCAACTCGTCGGCCCCCGTCCCCTTCAGCCCGCGTGAGTTGCCCCATGTCCCGTCGTCCTGCCTCCGCCATCTCTCGGCTCGCCGCTGCATTCCTCCTGACCCTCGCCACGCCCGCGTTGGCCCAGAAGCCAGCCGCTGAGCCATCCGCCGCCGCGCTCGTCGGCACCTGGGTCGGGAGCGTCACCGTGCCGTTCGGCGACAGCTCGATCGTGGCGCCGGTGAGCTACACATTTGTGACAGTACCAAGTGGATTGGGTGGCACGGCGATGGTGCCGGGGCAGGGGAGCGGGACCATCTCCAACGTGGTGCGCACTGGCGCACGCGTGCAGTTCCGCGTGACGGTCGCGGCGGCGACGGCGGCAGCCGCAGGCGCGACCTCCACCGGCCCCAAGTTGCTGGAGCACGACGCGAAGCTCGGTGCCGATGGTGCGCTGGAAGGGCTGGTGAACCTCGCCGGTCAACCGGTGGCGAAGTTTAAGATCACGCCGAAGAAGTAGCCTGCGGGTCGTCGAGCTCGAGAAGCTGGAAGGCGAGGTTGGAGACGAGGCAGTACGCGGCAAAGAAGTAGAAGCCCTGCCCGGCCACCGCCGAGAGATTGGCGGTGCCCTTGGCGGCGAGCAGCGCGATCAGCATCCCCACGGCAAAGACGTCGGCCATCGACCACTTGCTGATGGCGCGCACGAAACGAAAGAGCCGGATGCGCTGCGCGGCGTTGCGCAGCGTGAAGATCGGGATCAGTAGCGCCGCCTTCGTCACCGGGATCAGGATGCTGAATACCACGATCAGCCCGGCCACGAAGTCGTTGCCCGACTGGTGCAGGCTCCGCACCGCGCCGACGACGCTCCGCGTCTCGTTCGACAGCTCGCGCGTCTGGCCGAACATCTCCATCGTGGCGCGAATCGTCAGCGCCGGCTTGACAAGGCCGGGCCAGAGCAGGATGACGGAGCCGATGGCCAGGGCGATGGCGAGGCGGTTGCGAAGACTCATGCTGCGAAAGTAGCGCGCCCTCCGGCGGCGTGCCATCCCACCCCCCGAGGCCCTGTGATGCGCGCCACCTCCCTGATCGGTCTCGCGGCGACGATGGCGCTCGCAACCGGATGTTCCATGCCGAACACCCCGCACCAGCTCCCCAGCAATCACGCAATCGACTCCGCCGCCGCCGCCCTCATGGCGCGAGACTCGGTCCAAGGGCTCGCCATCGCCGTGATCGACGAGGGGCAGGTGCGCCACGTCACGGCGCTCGGCTGGCGCAACGCCGCCAAGCGCCTGCCGCTCGACACCGCGACCATCATGTACGGCGCGTCGCTCACCAAGGCGACGATTGGCTATCTCGTGTTGCAACTGGTCGACGAGGGGAAGCTCGACCTCGACGCCAGCATCGCGACGCTCCTCCCCAAGCCGCTACCTGAGTACGACGACTATCACGACCTCGCCGGTGACGAGCGCTGGCGCGCCCTCACGCCGCGCATCCTCCTCAATCACGCCACCGGCTTCGCCAACTTCCGCTGGCTCGAGCCCGACCAGAAGCTGCGCTTCCACTTCACGCCAGGGACGCGCTACGGCTACTCCGGCGAGGGCTTCTACATCCTGCAGCTTGTCCTCGAGGAAGCGCTCAAGCTCGACGTCGGCGCTGAAGCGCAGCGTCGGCTCTTCGACCGCTTCGACATGCCACGCACGTCGCTGCAGTGGCGCGCCGACTTCGCGAGCAACCTTGCCGATGGCCACGGCCTCGACGGCACGATCGAACCGCACGACGAACGGAGCAGCGTGAGCGCCGCCGGCTCGATGGACACCGACATTGCCGATCAGGCCCGCTTCTGGGCGGCGGTCGTTCGCGGGGATGGCCTGACGCCCGCGTCGCGCGCCGAGTTCAGCCGGCCGCAGCTCGCCATCACGTCGCGGCAGCAATTCCCGACGCTGCTCGAGGCGCGTGGTACATGGGATAGCACTATCGGCCTCTCGGCGGGGCTCGGTGTCGTCACCTTCCGCGACAGCTCGGGACCGGCCTGGTTCAAGGGCGGCCACAACGACTGGACCGGCAACATGGTCATCTGCCTCGAGGCACGCCGCCGGTGCGTCGTCTTCCTCGGCAACGACGTCCGCGCCGAGCGGATCTACCAGGAGCTGGCGGCGTTCATCCTCGGGCCGACGCAGATGCCGTGGGGGTGGGAGTACGGGACGCCGTGATCTGGTGGGGTGGCGGCGCCACCCTTGGAGCCCCCCGGCCGCCACGCATAGCTTTCGCGATGCCTACCATCTGTCGGACCGCCCTCGCCGCACTCCTCCTGGCCGCGCCGCTCGGTGCCCAGCAACCCACGTCGGCTCTCGACTCCGCCTTGACGAAGGTCACCGCCCGAGGAAAGCAGTTGGTCGCCCAGGACATCGCCCTCTGGCATGGTGGCGACGCGCTGATGGCGCTCCGCCCGACCGCCGCTGAAGTCGGCGCCGTCGTCGCGCACGTCCTCCCGAACGGGCGCTGGGAAGTGCTCGCCGGCACGCTGACAGCCGGGCGCGATACTCTGGTCGTGCGCTTCCGGGCGTCGCAGGCCAATGCCGACAGTCAATTCGTGGCGACCCGTCTCGACGTGCCGCTCCGATTGACCGGGGTCGAACGCGAGATGGCGGTCGCCCTCGCGGTGGCGAGCCAGGATTTCGGTCGAGTCACCCGCCCGTTCAATAGCTACGTCTTTCCGGTCGGGGCGGGCGACGTCGACGTGTATTTCCTTCCGGCGCAGACTCGCCCCGACGTAGTGCCCCATGGCGGCGACGTCCGCTACCGGATCACCGACCACGGAACGCGCATCCTCACGAAGACGCCGCTTCATCGCAGCATTCTCGACCGCCCGAACAACCCGGAGGCGGTGGCGATGATGCACACGTCGTTCGATTCACTCCCGGTCGAGACCGACGTCTTCCTCGCGATGCGTCGCGCGCCCAAGCTCCCCGAGTTCGTCGTGACCGAGCGTTGGACGTACGAGGTCCAGACCGATGGGCGCATCACTCGGCGGCCGACCACGCCCTAGGCGCCCCCGCCTTGCCGGATCCGGTCCGGCGCACGACCTTCAATTCGTCACATGGGCCGTACCTCCCCCCGCCCTTCGAGGTCACCATGCTCCCCGCCTTCCTCTCCGCAGGCATCGTGCTGGCGTCCACCGCGCCGGCACCGCCGCTCATGCGCGCCTTCCCGAGTTACGTGCTCGTCCGAGGCGGGGCGATCACGGAACCGATCCTGATCTACCATCGCCCGTCCCCGCCGTTTCGCGGCATCAAGGGCGTGATCACCTACAGTCCGGTCGCGACGTTGTTCAGCCTGGAAGACCCGGTCTGGCCACAGCCCGCGCTCCCCGGGCAGATCGTGTATGAAGTCGCCGAGTTCTGGATGGCCTCCATCGCATCCGGCGGCCGACCACCCTCACCTCCCAAGTGGGAGTCGGCCTCGCAGTACTCCCGGCTCCATGTGACGACGAACGGCGAGGTGTACTGGGAGGCGCTCAAGGGAGAGTTCCAGGGCGCGCGCGTCGCGTATCAGCGGCTGCCCCTCCCCGGGATCGAGGTGCTCGCCGAGTTCGGCGTACCCCTACCTGCATCAGTGCCGCGCTTCGATCCGCTCGCGGCCGCGACCAAGGTGGTCGGCTGCTGGCAACTCCAGTTCAGTTGGCACTTTGGCCCCGGCGAAGTCGGCGCCGGTCTTCCGGCACGACTCGTCCTCGACGCCGCGCCGGCGGACGCCAACGGTCGGTGGCCATTGAGTGTCCCCTCGACGGCCGCTAGTCGTGACGCGTGGGCGCGCGGGACCTGGTCGTTCAGCCGTGCCGACATGATCATCGCCGAAATCCCGGGGCCGCAGGGCATCCGCCGCGCGCATCTCTCGTTCGAGGATGTGCCTGGCGCGCTGCGCGGCATGGTGGATACCGGACCGCTGGCTCCCGCCGACCTGTCGGGCGATGTCGCCAAGTTTCTTCGCACCAATTGTCCCTGAATCGGACGGTCACCATGCTCCCGCGCATCCTTGCCGCCGGGCTGATTCTCGCCTCGACCGCCCCAGCACCGCCAGCAGCGCGTGCCTTCCCCTCCTACGTCCTCGTGCGCGGGGGTGGCATCACCACCCCGGTGCTGGTTCACCATCGCTCGGCCCGACTGCGCGGCCTGCGCGGTGACGTCTCCTACAGCCCGCTCGCGACGCTGTTGGACCTCGAGGACGAGATGCTCCAGGCACCGACCCAGCCGGCGACCGTCGTGTACGAGGTCGCCGAGTATTGGATGGCGCCCACCGACAGCATGGGGCGCCCCCCGAGCCCACTCAAGTGGGAGGCCGCCACGCAGTACGCACGTATCCAGGTGATGCCGGATGGCGAGGTCCTCTGGCAGTCACTGCCGGGTGGCTTCCACGGCACGCAGGTGAGCTATCGACGGGTGCAACTCCCCGGCATCGAAGTACTGGCCGCTGCGGGGGTGACATTTCCACCGGCGGTGCGCCGCTTTGCGCCGCAGGCGGCGGCTCTGACCGTGGCAGGCTGCTACACGACCGCGGAGGCGAGGCAATTCGGCGGCGGGGCGCCGGGCACCGGACTCCCGACGCGCATCGTCCTCGAGACCACGCCGACGAGTGCCGCCAATGAATGGGCGCTGCGTGTACCGCAGCCCGAGGGAAGCGCGCGTGGCAGTTGGCACTTCGGCCGTGCCGACATGGTGGTACTCAAACTCCCGGACGCGATGGGCGGCCGCAGAGCTCATCTCCTCACCTCGACGCGTGACAGCTGCGCGGCATGGTCGAGACGGCCGCGTCGACACCAATCGACGTCGTTGGTGACGGACTCCGGATGGCCCGGACCCGCTGCGAGTGAGCGCGACGCGCGGCGGCATCGTGCCGCGGCGCGTCGCACTGAGCGAACCTCGCGGCGCTACGGCGTCGTGAGGAACTTCATCATCATCGACGACGACTGATACTCCACCACCCGCTTGAGTTCGCTGCCGTCGGCATTGAGGATGATCATCGTCGGGTAGCCGCTGGTGCCGAATCGCTTGACCAGCGGCTTCTCCAGGTCGACGTCGATCTTCACGCCGAGGTATTCGGCGTTCAGCTTGGCGGCGACCTCGGCGTCGGTCCAGATCCACTCATCCATGGTATGGCAGGGGCCGCACCAGGTCGCTTCGAAGTCGAGGAAGAGCTTCTTTCCCGACGTCTTGGCCTGCGCGAGTGCCGCGTCGAGGCCGGCCGACCCATGGGCCCAGGCAAATGCCACCGTGGTGCGCGGGCGTGGCCGCTCCTCACGCAGCTGGTCGTCCGGCGCGCGGTCCTGCGCGCTTGTGACCGGCTTGTCGATCACGGCGAAATCGACAGTGCGGCCGTCGGGCGAGAAGCGGCGGAACTCGAGCACCAGTTCCTTGCCACTCGTCGGCAGGAACATCAGTCGGTTCGTACTCCGTGCCTCGGCGATGCTCAGCACCGCCTGCTCCGCCTTGGGGAGCGATGCCGCCAACACGCTCCAGGTGTCCTTGGCGTCGAAGATGGCGTTGTTGTCGCTGTCCATCGCGGCGACCAACGCGGGGACGCCATTCACCGTGACCGTGCCGCCACGCCACGAGCCGGTGGAGAAGCGGATCACCTCGGGCGTTTCGGCGGAATCGTTCCGCACCACCCAGAAATTCACGAAGTACGGCTCGGTCACGGCGGCGGAATAGCGCACCGGAAGCTCGACCTTGTTGAACGAGGTCCACCACGCGCGCGTCTTGGCGTTCTGTGCTGGCGTCCCGGTCAGGGCAGGGCCGTCATCGCTGAAATTGCCATTCCGATTGCGGTCGATCCACAACTGCACCAGGTCCGTGGGGAACGCCTTGCTCGCCGTGGCCAGCACTGGGACCCAGCTTGCCTTGGTCGCGCCGAGCTGGAGCATCCCGCGCTTGGCGGGGCGGACCGCGCCAACCGGAAGCTTGACGGTCCGGGGCACCGCGGTGAGCGCGACCTGCATCCCCTTCGGCGAGAAGTTGGGCTTCGGCTGGCCGTCGACAGGCGCGTGGTAGGTGAGCGGGACCTGGACCAGCTGCTCAGGTGCCGACACAGCCTGCGCGCCGAGCGCAACGGGCATGAACGTGACGAGGGCGAGGAGGCGCATCAGGCAGATCTCCATGCCGGCGACCGGCCGGTGCGGGGTGTGGCGTGGGTCAGCGAACGGCGACTGGTGCGACGCCGCGCAGGAAGGTGAGGTACTCCTCGCTGCTGCGGGTCATCCCGAGGAACTGTGCCTGCGGCGTCCCGAGCGTATCCATGATGGCATAGTAGGGCAGTGCGACCGTGCCGAAGAGGTCGAGCTCGAGTTGCTGCTGCTTGCGGTAGAGATCGCCCTGACCGTCGGTATAGAGGCGCACGCGGACGAATCGCTCAAGCTCGCGCGTGATCTCCGGCCGCGGGAACA
This sequence comes from Gemmatimonadota bacterium, assembly GCA_016704275.1. Lineage (NCBI taxonomy): Bacteria > Pseudomonadati > Gemmatimonadota > Gemmatimonadota bacterium. The sequence continues at coordinate 216,477 of JADJAK010000002.1, read as the reverse complement.
TGTTGGCTTCCATCCAGCGGCAGTTGGTGCAGGTGTAGCCAGTGAAGTCGACCAGCACGCGCTTCTGCTCACGCTTGGCCTGGGCCAGCGCGGCGGGGAGGTCATTCACCATCCAGGGCAGCTCCCCGTCGACCGTGGCGGTGCCACTGGTGACGGCGCCTTCGGGCGGTGGCAGGAAGGACTCCAGTTCGCCGAGCCGTGTGCCGCCGACGCCCCGGCCGAGCCACACGGCGACCGCGATGCAACTCACTGCGACCAGTTGCTGCACGATGGCGATGCGCGGCCGCGGCCTCGTGAAGAGACCAAAGAGCCACGCGGCGGCGACGACGGCGGTCACGACCCAGACGATCAGCACGACGTCGCGGGTGAAGATGCCCCACTGCCACACCATGTCGGCGTTGGCGAGGAACTTCATCGCCGTCGCGACCTCGAGGAACCCCATCATCACCTTGACGCGCTGCAGCCAGGCCCCCGAGCGCGGGAGCTTCGCCACCGCGCGTGGCATCAGGGCCAGCAGGAAGAACGGCAGCGCGAAGACCGCGGAGAAGACCAGCAAGCCAAGCAGCGGCCAGCGCCAGTTGCCCTGCGCGGCCATCACGAGGAGCGTGCCCACGAGCGGCGCGGTGCAGGTGAACGAGGTCAGCGTGAAGGTGAGCCCCATCGCCAGGATGCCGGCGGTCTCACCGCCGCGCTTGCCGTCCGACGCGGCGTTGAGCTTCGTCAGCAACGCGCTCGGCAGCGTCACCTGCCAGACGCCGAAGAGATTGAGCGCGAACGCGAGGAAGAGGCCGGTGACGAGGAGGTTGACCCACGGATTGGCGGCGAAGCGGTTGATCCCGCCGGCCCCGACCAGGATGGCGATCGCCATGCCGAGGATCGTGAACGTCGCGACGATGCCGAGCGCATACGTGAACGCATTGCGGGCGGCCGAGTGCCCCGAGGTCTCGCTGGTGCGCGTGAAGTACGACACCGTGATCGGGATCATCGGGAAGACGCAGGGCGTGAGCAGCGAGAGCGCGCCCATCACGGCGGCGAGCCAGAGGAAGAGCGGCAGCGATTGGCCCGTGTTGCTGCCACCCGGCAAGAGGACGCCCTGGCTTGGTGGTGTCGGCGCAGCGCTGACGGTCGCGGGAGGGGTGGCCGCCGGCGGTGTAGTGGGTGGGGTCACGGCCGTGGCAACGGGCGTGGCCATCTCGGCGCCCGGCGCCGCCGCCATCACGTCGAACGATGCCTCGACGATGTCGGAGGTCGGCGGCAGGCAGTAGCGATCGGTGCAGGTCTGATAGGCGACCTGCAGCGCGAGCTTGGCGCGGCCAGGCGCGAGCGCCGTGACCGGTACCGTGAAGGTCGCCGAGTCGGTGTAGGTCTCGGTCAGGATGCCGAAGTTCTTGTCCTCGGCGATGTCGGGCTCGGGGGAGCGGATCGTGCCGGTGATTGCGACCGCCGCCCCTGCCGCCGTCGTGATCGTGGTCGGGACGGGTCCGCCGGGGCCCTGCGTGATCGAATAGAGGTGCCACCCCTGCGGGATGGTCGCCCGCAACGCGAGCCTGACCACGGCGCCCTGCGTGATGCGCGCCGGCGGGCGCACCACCGCCCAGCTGATCGGATGTTCCTGGGCCGCCATCGGCCCGACGACCAGGGCGGTGAGCGCGAGGAGCGGAGCGAGGCGCGAGGAAATCAGGCGCAGGATCGGCACAGAGGCTGGGGTCTGGGGCACGGTCAACGATAGCCGCCGAGCGGTCGGGAGGCCACCGGTCGGGCCGGTCAACTTGCAGTGGCCAGACGGCGTATCATGTGGTTGGGCGCCCGATGGCTGCCTGCCCCTCACACCAGCTTCGCCGGAGATTTCCGTGTCCCGCACCCGTACTGCCGCGCTCGCCGTGGCGCTGATCGCCTTCGCGGCCCCGCTGCGCGCCCAGGAGAAGCCGACCGACGCCATGATGAAGGCGATCGCCGGCACCTGGAAGCTCGATTCGACCCGCAGCGATTCCACCCCGCCGGGGCTGGCCGCGCTGCTCAATCCGCGTCCAGCGGCGCGCCCGCAGCCCGACTCGACCACCGCGGCCGGCTCGGCGGCGGCGGGTGGCGGCGGTGGGGGCGGTCGTCGTGGTGGCGGTGGTGGCGGCGGAGGTGGCGGGGGCCGAGGGCTGGGTGCGCGGAGTGCTGGTGCGGCCAACGGCAACGCCCGCGCCTTCGCCACCGAAGTCCGCCCGCAGCAGCTCCTGGTCCTGAAGATCAGCGACGGCATGGTCGTGACGACCGATCCGTCTGGCTACGAGACCACCTGGAAGACCGACGGCAAGAAGCACCAGGTCGCCCAGATGGAGGGCGGGGTGATCGAGTTCCAGGGAGAATGGCAGGGGAAGGTCCTGCTGCTCGAGAAGAGCATTCCCGGCGCTGGCGCCGTTGAACGCGAGTTCAAGCCGACCAAGGAAGGCGATCTCGAGGTGACCATCACGCTGAATCTGGGCAAGAAGGTCGAGCAGAAGTTGATGTACACGCGCGTGCCGTAAGGGCAGCGAGAAGCGAGAAGCGAAGCGAGAAGCGAGAAGCGTGGCCCGGCGGAGAGATTATTCCGCCGGACCACGCTTCTCGCTTCTCGCTTCTCGATCCTCGAACCCGGATCTTGCCTCACACCGATCCCCGGGATATTGTATACAATCATGTCCATCCCCCGCCGCACCCTGACCGACGCCACCGCCGACGCCCTCCGCGAGCGGATCCTCGACGGGGTGTATCCGGCCGGGACGCCGCTGCGGCAGGCCGCCCTCGCCGCCGAGCTCGGCGTGAGCCGGATTCCGCTGCGGGAAGGGCTGCTCCGGTTGGAGGCCGAGGGGTTGGTGACCCTCTCGGCCCATCGCGGCGCCGTCGTCGCCTCGCTCCCCGCCGGCGAGGTGGCCGAACTCTTCGAGTTGCGCGCCTTGCTGGAGGCCGACCTGACGCGGCGCGCCGTGCCGCACCTCACCGCGGCCGACGATGCCTTGCTGCGACACCACGCCGTCGCCTTCGAGCATGCCGTCGCGAGTGCCAACACCGCGGCCTGGGGCGAGGCCAATCGCGCCTTCCACCTGGCGCTCTACGCGCCGGCCGGCCGCCCCCGGACGATCGAGGTCATCCATCGCCTGCACGCGCAGTGTGATCGCTACCTCCGGTTGCAGTTGGTGCTCACCCGTGGCACCGCGCGCGCCGTGCGCGAACACCGTGCGATCCTCGCCGCCGCTCGCGCGCGCGACACGGTGCGCACCGTTCGCCTCGTGCGCGATCACATTCTCGGCGCCGGCGCCGCGCTCACCGATGCGCTCGCCCGTCACCGCCATGCGGAGTCCTCCTGATGTCTGAGCTCATCCCGCGATTCGTCGCCGGCCACTTCCACGCACAAGCCGGCACCACCGTCCGCGACCAGCTGAATCCCTCCGACACGCGCGACGTGGCGAGCCGCTTCGTGCCGACCTCCACTGCGGAAGTCGCCGATGCCGTTGCGGCGGCGTCCGCGGCCGCACCCGGCTGGCGCGCCACCACGGGCCCGGCGCGTGCGGATCGGCTCTACGCCTGGGGCGAGGCGATTGCGGCTCGCGCCGAGACGCTGGCGCAGGCCATCACGCGCGAAGTTGGCAAGCCGATCGGTGAGGCACGCGGTGAGGTGGGGCGCGCCGTGGTGATCTGCCGCTACTACGCCGGCGAGGCGGTCCGCGAGAGCGGCGAGGTCATCCCGTCGCAGGCCGCGGATGCGCTGCAGTTCACCGTGCGCGATCCGCTCGGTCCGGTGGCGTTGATCACCCCATGGAACTTCCCGCTGGCCATCCCGCTCTGGAAGGCGGCCCCGGCGATCGCCTTCGGCAATCCCGTGCTCCTCAAGCCGTCGGAGCATGCCAGCGGCGTCGCGCACGCGCTCGCCGAGACGGCGCTGGCGGCGGGGTTGCCGGCCGGTGTCTTCAATGTGCTGCCGGGCGACGGCACCACCGGCGAGGCGCTGCTGCGGCAGGATGGCGTCCGCGGCATCTCGTTCACGGGGTCGGCGGCTGTCGGTGCGCGCGTCGCCGCGATCGGCGCCGAACGCAACGTGCGGACGCAAACCGAGATGGGCGGCAAGAATGTGGTGATCGTCGCCGCCGACGGCGATCTCGACCGCGCAGCTTCGCTCACGGCGGCCGGCGCGATGCGGTACGCGGGCCAGAAGTGCACCGCCACCTCACGCGTCATCGTCGATCGCCGGGTGGTCGAGCCGTTCCTCGAGAAGCTGCGCGCAGCGATGGCGGCGCTTCCGCTCGGCCCCGCAACGGACGTGGCATGCGCGGTCGGCCCGATGATCACCGCCGCGGCCCGCGATCGCGTGCTCGCCGCGCTCGCGGCAGACCCGGCCGAGGTGCTGGCCGGTGGCACGCTGCCGGACGACGCGGCGTACGCACACGGCCATTGGTTTGCGCCCCGCATTGTGCGCTTTGAGGGGACCGCGCATCCGCTGGCGCAGCGGGAACTCTTCGGCCCCGTCCTCGGCCTGCTCGTCGCCGATGACCTCGAGCACGCCCTCGTGATGGCCAACGAGACGCCCTACGGCCTGTCGGCGTCGCTCTTCACGCGCGACCTCGGCAGCGCGATGCAGTATCTCCGCCGGATCGAAGTCGGCCTCGTTCGCGTCAACGGCGATACCACCGGCGTCGACCCGCACGCTCCCTTCGGGGGACTGAAGGGGTCGTCGTCGGGGAGCAGGGAGCAGGGCCGCGCCGCACGCGACTTCTACACCGAAATCCGCACCATTCAGATTCACGCCTGAGAGGAACCACCATGTCGTCGATGACCGCCCAGCAGTGGCACGGAGTCTTCCCCGCGATCACCACCCCGTTCGGACCGGACGGCAAGGTCGACCACGGCTTCCTCAGCGGCCACGCGCGCCGCCTGATCGCCTCCGGCTGCCGCGGGATCGTGGCGCTCGGCTCGCTCGGCGAGGGAGCAACGCTGACCTTCGACGAGAAGGTCGAGGTGTTGCGCACCCTGGTCGCCTCCGTCGGCGATCGCGTCCCCGTCGTGGCGGGCATCTCGTCGCTGAGCACCGACGAAGCGGTGTCGTTGGCGCGCGCCGCGGCAGGAGCCGGGTGCAACGGGCTGATGGTGTTGCCGCCGTACGTCTATCAGGGTGATTGGCCCGAGATGCGCGCCCATGTCTCGGCGATCATCACCGCCACGCCGCTCTCCTGCATGCTCTACAACAACCCGATTGCCTACGGCACCGACTTCATCCCCGAGCATGTCCGCCAGCTCTGCGAGCACGCCAACCTGCATGCCATCAAGGACTCCAGTGGCGACGTGCGGCGCATCACGGCGCTCCGGGCGCTGCTCGGCGATCGGCTCGCGCTGTTCGTCGGTCTCGATGATGCCCTGCTCGAAGGCGTCGCCGCGGGGGCCCGCGGCTGGGTCGCCGGCCTGGTCAACGCCCTCCCCGACGAATCGGTGCTCCTCTTCGAGCACGCGGCGGCCGGGCGGGTGGCGGAGGCGCGGAAGCTGTATGATTGGTTCCTCCCGCTGCTCCGGATGGACACCGTGCCGAAGTTCGTGCAGCTGATCAAGTTGGTCCAGCAGGAAGTCGGCCTCGGCGACGAGCGGGTGCGCGCGCCGCGTCGTGTGGTCGAGGGGGCCGAGCGCGAGATGGCGATGGCCGTGATCGGGCAGGCGCTCGGCAGCCGGCCGGTGGCCGCGTCGTGACGCTGCCGCTCACCATCGAGGTGGTGGACTCCCACACCGAGGGAGAGCCGACGCGCGTCGTGGTGAGTGGCTGGCCGCAGCCCGCGGGCGAGACGATGGCGGCGCGTCGCGACGCGATGCGCGCCACGCAGGATCATTTGCGCCGCGCGGTGGTCCTCGAGCCGCGTGGGCACGAGGCGGTGGTTGGCGCGCTGTTGACGCCGCCCGTGCGGCCCGACGCCGTCGCGGGCGTCGTCTTCTTCAATGACGTCGACTATCTCGGGATGTGCGGCCACGGCCTCATCGGCGTCGTGCGCACGCTGCAGTTCCTGGGGCGCATCACCCCAGGCACCGTCCATCTCGACACGCCAGTGGGCCCGGTCAGTGCCGTGCTGGCCGAGGACGGCGAGGTGACCATCCGCAACGTGCCGTCGTACTGCCACCGCTCTGACGTGTCGGTGGAGGTTCCTGGCCTCGGGCGCGTCACTGGCGACGTGGCGTGGGGCGGCAACTGGTTCTTCCTGACCTCCATTGCCGCACCGACGCTCGAGTTGGCGAACCGCGCCGCGCTGTTGCAGGCGACGACCGCCATTCGTGACGCGCTCATTGCGGCCGGCATCACCGGTGCCGATGGCGCGCTGATCGATCACGTCGAGCTCTTCGGCCCACCGCAACGTGCCGACGCCGACTCGCGCAACTTCGTCCTCTGTCCTGGGGCCGCGTACGATCGATCGCCGTGCGGAACCGGGACTTCCGCGAAGATGGCGGCGCTGGTGGCGCACGGGATGCTCGAGCCCGGCATGCCGTGGCGGCAGGAGAGCATCGTCGGCTCCCGCTTCGTCGGATGGGTCGAACGCGAGGGCGACGCCTTGATTCCCTTCATCCGCGGCAACGCCTTCGTCACGGCGAGCAGCACGCTCCGCTTCGACCCGGCCGACCCGTTCCGCCTCGGCCTCGCGTGAGCACGGCGCCGGCGCCTGATGTGATCGTGATCGGCGCCGGTCTCGTCGGCACCGCCACGGCATTGGCGTTGGCGGAAGCCGGGGCACGCGTCACACTTGTCGAAGGGGCCTTCGCGGGGAGTGGCAGCACCGGGGCGGCGATGGGGCACCTCGTGGTGATGGACGACTCCCCCGCGCAACTCGCCCTCACGGCGCATTCGCGGCGGCGATGGCACACCCTCGCCGAAACGCTGCCGCCCGATGCCGAGCAGGATCGCTGTGGGACCCTGTGGATCGCGGCCGACGACGCCGAGCTCCAGGGTGCTGCAGACCGGATCGCCGGCTATGGCGGGGCAGGGGTGCATGCGGAGCTGCTGACCGCCGCCCAGTTGCAGCGCGAGGAGCCAGCGCTTCGGCATGGGTTAGCCGGCGCCCTGCTCGTTCGCGACGACGCGGTCTGCTATCCACCCACCATCGCGCGCGAATTGCTCCGCCTGGCTGTGGCGCTCGGTGCCGTCGTGCTCGCGCCCTCGCGGGTGCAGGCCATCGCCACCGGCCGCGTGACGCTCGCCACTGGTGAGGTGCTGCATGCCGGCGCCATCGTGGTGGCCGCCGGCGTCGAGAGTCCCGCGCTGGTGCCCGGGCTTCCAATCGTGCCACGCCGTGGTCATCTGGTGATCACCGATCGACGCCCCGGCACGGTCCATCACCAACTCGTCGAACTCGGCTATCTGCACTCCGCCCATTCCTTCGGGGGCGCCTCGGTCGCGTTCAATGTGCAGCCGCGTCGAAACGGCCAACTGCTCATCGGCTCCTCACGTGAACTCGTGGGCACCGACCCGACCATCAACCGGCCGCTGGTCCACGCGATGCTCGCCCGTGCCACCGACTATCTCCCCGGCCTGGCGCAGCTGCGCGCCCTGCGCACCTGGGTCGGCTTCCGCCCGGCCACCGCGGACAAGCTGCCGCTGATCGGTCCGTGGCCCGCGATCCCCGGCGTCTGGATCGCGGCAGGGCACGAAGGCCTCGGCATCACCATGGCACCGGGCACCGCCGACCTGATCGTGGCGGGATTGCTCGGGACCACGCCGCCGGTCGATCCCGCGCCGTTTCGTCCCGACCGATCGATGCCCGCGCTCGAGGCGGCGGCATGACCGACGACGTCACCATCCTCGTCAACGGCGTGCCGCGCCGGGTCAGCGCCTCCGCCACGGTCGCCGCGGCATTGCTTGGCCTCGGGATCACCGCGTTTCGTCGCGATCAGCACGGCGCGCCGCGTGCCCCCATCTGCGGGATGGGGAGTTGTCACGAGTGTCGGGTGCGGATCGATGGGACGACGGAAGTGCGCAGTTGCCTGGTCGGCGTGCGCGACGGCATGCGCGTCGAGACGGCCTCGTGACCCGCCGCCGGGCGATGGACGTGGTCGTGGTCGGTGGTGGCCCCGCCGGACTCGCGGCGGCGGCCGCGGCAGCGGAAGGCGGCAAGCAGGTCTTGCTGATCGATCAGGGACGCGCGCTCGGCGGCCAGATCTGGCGCCATCGGCGGGCGGCGGAGCTGCCGGTCGCCGCGCTGCAATTGCTCGATCGTGTTCGGGCCGCTCGGGTCACCGTGGCGAGCGAGGCGAGGGTGATCGACGCTCCGTCCGCGAACGAACTCGTCGTCGACTTCCGCGGCCGGGTGGATGTGCAGCGCGCCGAGCAGCTGATCCTGGCCACCGGTGCGGTCGAGCGCTTCGTTCCCTTCCCGGGCTGGACACTCCCTGGCGTCACCGGTGTCGGTGGATTGCAGGCATTGATCAAGAGCGGCCTGTCGTTGACGGGGACCCGCGTCGTCGTGGCCGGGAGTGGTCCACTGCTCTGGCCGGTCGCCGCCACCGCGATCAAGGCCGGCGCGCGGCTCGGTCTCATCGCGGAGCAGGCCTCCCGCGGCCAGCTCCTCCGCTTCGTGGGCGCGGTCATGAACGATCCCGAGAAGCTCCTCCTCGCCGCGCAGTATCGGTGGGCGACCCTCGGTGCGGCCTTCCGGACGGGGAGCTGGGTGCTGCGCGCAGAGGGCGACGATCGGGTCCGCGAGGTGGTGCTTTCCGTCGGTGGCAGGGAGCGGCGTCTCCCCTGCGATTGGCTGGCGACCGCGTGCGGTCTGGCCCCCAACACCGAACTCGCGCGGCTGCTCGGCTGTGCCCTCGATGGCGACGCCATTCGCGTGGACGAGACGCAGCACACCTCGGTGCCATGGGTGCAGGCGGTCGGCGAGTGTACCGGCGTGGCGGGTGATGCTGCGGCGCGCGCCGAAGGCGAGATCGCCGGTCGGGCGGCCGCGGGCGACGAGCGCGGCGCGCGCGAGACGAAGCTCGTGCAGCAGCGCGATGCCGGTCGGCGGTTCGCCGCGGCGCTGGCGCGGGCCGTGGCGCCGCGCGAGGAATTGCGCCATCTCGCGGCGCCCGACACGATCCTCTGCCGTTGCGAGGACGTCCCGGTCGGGGCGGTGGATCCCACGTGGTCTGCTCGGCAAGCCAAGCTGTGGACGCGGGTCGGCATGGGCAGTTGCCAGGGTGCCGTCTGCGGCGAGGCCTGCAAGCTGCTCTTCGGCTGGGACGCCAACAGCGCTCGGCCGCCCCTCGGCGGGCCGGTGATTGGCGGATGGAACGAAGCGATCGGCAAGCTGGGCGAGTAGCCGACTACTCGACCCGGAAGACCCCTCGCAGTCGCAGGTCCTTGGACGACGCCCCCACCATCACACGAAAGCTCCCCGGCTCCACGATCCGCCGCCCCAGGGTATCGGTGAGGGCCAGCTGCGTCGAGTCGAGACGAAAGCGCACGGCGCGTGACTCTCCGGCCGCCAAGTGGATGCGCTGGAATCCCTTCAGGGCGATCACCGGTTGCGCCACCGACGCGAGTTCGTCGCGCAGGTAGAGCTGCACCACCTCGTCGCCGGCGCGACCACCGCTGTTGCGAATCGTCGCGCGGACGTCGAACCGCGCCGCGCCGAGCGGCACGATCTGCAGCGCGCTGTACTCGAACGTGGTGTAGCTCAGGCCGTGCCCGAACGGAAAGAGCGGCTGGCCGGAGAGATCGGCGTAGTCGTCACCGCGGCCGGTGGGGAGATGCAGGTAGGGAAGCGGCAGCTGGCCCTCACTCTGCGGCACCGTGAAGGGCAGGCGGCCGGCGGGGTTGACGTCGCCGAAGAGCACCTCGCCCACCGCAGTGCCACCGGTCTCGCCGGGGTACCACGCGTTCACGACGGCCCCGACCCGATCGATCCATGGCCGCATCGTCACGGCGCTGCCACCCACCACGACCACCGTCACCGGTCGTCCGGTCGCGGCGACGGCGCGGATGAGCGCCTCCTGTGCGCCGGGCAGTGCCAATGAGGCGCGGTCGCGGAACTCGCCCTCCTCGATGCCCGCGACCACGACGACCGCATCACTGCGCCTGGCGAGCGCCACGGCCTCCGCAATCCGCTCGGCGGAGTCGTCATGCACGCCCGCATTCCACACCAGACGGATGCGACCGTTGCCGGCGCGCTCGGCGTATTCAATCCGCAGCCGGAAGCGCTGCCCGCGCGCCATCCGGACGCGAGTCGTGGTCGTGGCGTACGAGGCGGGCTGCGACTTGTCGATCAGCAGGCGATCGTCGAGCCAGAGCCGGTAGCCGTCGTTGCCTTCGATGCCGAGCTGGACGGTGCCGGTCCCCGGAGCGACCAGGGCGCCGCTCCACCGCACGCCATACCAGTCCCAGGCGAGCGAGGTGTCGGGCGCGAAGAGCGTCCAACCGAAGGCGATCTGTGCGTCGCGGCGGACCAGGCGTGGTGCGCCGGTGAAGCTCCGGGTTGTCGAAGTACTCGCCCTGCAGGCCACCGGGCAGGGCCGTCGCGGGGACGGTGACGTGCGTGGCGATGGCACGGCCGGGGCCGGCCAGATGATCGACTCGGACGCGCGCGCCACCGGCCGCACGAATGCCGTCGAGGATCGAGATGCGCGACGTCCCACTCCCGCTGTAGCCGCCGAACCGCGCTTCGGTCGCATCGGGGCCGATCACGGCGAGGGTGCGCAACGTGCTCCTGTCGAGCGGCAGCGTCCCGCGCACGTTCCGCAGCAACGTGATCGAGGCGCGTGCCGCCTCGGTGGCCAGCGCACGATGCGCCGGCGACGCCGCGACCCGCTCGGCTTCGGCGACATCGACGTACGGCGAGTCGAAGAGTCCGAGGGCGAACTTGGCGCGAAGGACGCGGATCACGGCGCTGTCGATTGCGGCGGTCGGGATCGAGCCGTTGGCGAAGGCGGGATAGAAGAGCGGGACGTGATCCCACGAGGTCTGGAAGATCACGTCGAGCCCGGCGGTGATCGCGCGGCGGGTCGCGTCCGGATAGTCGCGCGCGGTGAAGTGCAGGACGTTGGCGCCGCCGGTGCCGCCGGCATCGGCGATCACGAAGCCGCCGAAGCCCCACTGTCGACGGAGTGTCTCGGTGAGGAGCGCGGCATTGGCCGTCGACGGGGCGCCGCTGATGGAGTTGTACGAAGCCATCGCACTCCGGGCACCGGCGGCGAATGCCGCGCGGAACGGCGGGTAGATCACGTCGTCGAGGAAGCGCTGATCGTAGTGGATCGGGTAGCTGTCCCGCCCGCCATCGCCGACGTTGGCGGCAAAGTGCTTCGGCGTGGTGATGACCCCGGCAGCCTCGAACGGCTTGATGAAGGCAACACCGAGTCGTGACGTCAGCCACGGATCCTCGCCGTACGTCTCCTCGACTCGGCCCCACCGCACGTCGGTGACGACGTTCAGGACCGGCGAGAGAATCTGGCGCACGCCGCGACTCCGCGCTTCGGCAGCAATTGCCTGGGCGACCCGTCCGACGAGCACCGTGTCCCATGTCGCGGCGAGTCCGATCGCCTGCGGGAAGACGGTCGCGCCCTGCTGCACCAGCCCGTGCAGTCCCTCCTCGAAGGGGATGATCGGGATGCCGAGTCGGGTCTGCTCGCGGAACCAGCGCTGGGTGGCGTTGAGCCGCGTGGCGACGTCGCGCGCCGAGCCGGTGGCATTGCGCGTCAGCAGCTGGGCGGCGGCATCACCGCGATCACCGCGCGCCGCGATCTGCAAGCCGAAGAGGCCATGGCGAAAGCGACTGCTGTCGGGGGCGAGGTCGCCAGGCAGCATGTAGAGCTGGCCGAACTTCTCCTCCAGTGTCATCCGTCCGAGCAAGTCGCGGGCGCGCGTGGCCGTCGGCAGCGCAGCATCGCGATACGGCGGTTGCTGAGCGGCGAGCGGTGCCGCGAGGAGCACCACCAGCAGGGCGATCCGTCTCATGCGGGCTCGATCGGTGTCGTGAGGGCGGTGGCGGTCGCCGTCAGCAGGCGACCCAGCTGTTCCGCATCGGTCGGGCCCAGCGAGGCCACGATGGCGTCCTCGAGCTCGCGCCAGTTGCGGCGCACCATCGCTTCGAGCAACCGCGATCGGGGCGTCGGATGAATGCGCCAGAGTCGTCCGTCGTGCGGGTCACGGCGTCGCTCCAGCAGGCCGCCTCGCTCCAATCGCTCCACGACGCGGGAGACCGTGGCCGGTTCCACCCCGAGGCGCTCAGCGAGTGTCACCTGACGCAGTCCTGGCTCGGCCCAGACCACCGCGAGCAGCGTGTCTTGCCCCGGATGGAGTCCGTGCGGGGCCAACAGGGCGGCCAGCCGGGCGCGGTGCGCACGGTGGCACGCCTGCAGCGCCTCGAGCAACGGGGGAAGGGTCATTCCGGTACCAGGTCGTCAGAGGGGAGGTGACGCCGGAAAGATAGCGCACCCGTTCGGGAGTCCGTGGCACTCCCGCACTCAGTCCGTAGATCTCCGGTCGGCATTCGTCCGGATTATGCGCAGGCGTGGCGCGTCCTACGTTGCAGCCGTGGTGCCGCACTCGGCGACACGCACGAACCACCCAGCACTTCACGCGGTCCGGTCTCCCATGACATCTGCTCCGATGACGCGCACCGTTGTCGCCCTTGGCCTGCTGGCCATGATGGGCTGCAACGGCGAAGCGACGTTGCCCGATACCACCGGCCCCGGCCCGACGGGCCAGGTCAGCATCAACGCCACCTCCACCACCGACTTCCGCTACTTCAACCTGGCGACCGGCAGCGAGGTCACCGTGGTCGATCCGCGCAGCAGCACGGCGTGGGACATTGCCATCCGCCGGTACGAGGTGCGCCTGAACGGCGGCGTTGCGGGGACGAAGGGCGTCACCGGTGTCCGCGTGCTCGACAACAGCACGCTGGCGGCCTCCACCCTCCTCGGTTACACACCAGCCAGCCAGCTCGCCTCGTTCGACGGCATCACCGCCGCGTCGATTCCGGCCGCGTCGGGGTTCACCTCCACCGACCTCGCCGAGACGCTCACCGCCTGGTTCCGTGCCGTGAACGCCACCACGATCGTCGCGGCGCCTTCGGCCGCGTGGAAGGTCCGGCGTGCCGACGGCGGCTACGCGGTCGTGCGGGTCGCCGAACTCACGCTGAACGGCTTCTCGCTCGCCAGCCTCCGCCTGGAGTATCGATTGCAGCCCGCCGCCGGCGTGCTCGGTGCCGTGCAGAGCGTGACGGTACCCGCAGGGGCATCCGGTGCGCCGGGCAAGGTGCTGCTGACCACGGGCTCGACGGTGACGACCAGCGGCTGCACCTGGGACTTCGCCATCACGTCGGCGATCACGCTGGCCGTCAACCCGGACGCGTCGTGCCCGACGGGGACCTATCCCCTCGAGAGCACGGAGTCGTTCACCACGATGACGAGTGCGTCGGATGCCCCCAACTACGGTCGCTTCGTCTCGGCGCTGTCGTCGCCGATTCCGAACGGCTTCACCGCCGACGTCAAGCCGCCCTTCCTCTACGGCATCGATCCGGTGAACCAGAATCGGCTGACGCCGACGTTCAACATCTACCTCGTGCGCTCGGGGTCGTCGACCTACAAGCTGCAGTTCCTGTCGTTCTACGATCCGACGACGGGCGAAAGCGGCCGCGTCACGCTGCGCTACGCTCGAGTCCAGTAATGCGCCGCGCGGTGCGGGTCCTCATGTTGGTGGGTGGCGCCGCGATCGCGCTGCCATGCCGCTCGTGGGCCCAGGACCTCGCGGGACTCGTCGCCGATGCGCAGAGTGGCGCGCCGATCGTCGGGGCGGAACTCAGGTTCCTGCCAGGTGGGCCCGTGGCGATCACCACCGGCAGTGGGGCGTTCCGACTGCCGCGGCACGGTCCGCAGGACACCGTGGCCATCCGCGCCATCGGCTATCTCCCAGTGCGTGTGGTCGTCGGTGTGCGCACTGCCCCGCTGCTGGTGAGGTTGCAGTCGGCGGCCACCACCCTCGCCGACCTCGTCGCGATCGCCGGGCTGCGTACCCAAGCGGCGGCCGGCATCGTCATGCCAGTGCAGCGCGTCGAGCGCGAAGAGTTGCTGGCCACCGGGGCGCTTTCCGTCGTCGAGGTCCTGCGCACGCAGCCGGGGTTGCAGGCCACCACATCGCCCCCGACCGGCAGCGGGATTGCCATCCGGGGCATCGGTGATGGCCGGGTCCTGGTGCTCCGCGATGGCGAGCCGGCGCCCGGACAGATGCTCGAAGACCGCGACCTCTCGCGCCTCTCGACGGTCGGCGTCGACCACATCGAGGTCGTGAAGGGACCGCTCTCCGTCATTCACGGATCGCAGGCGCTCGGCGGCGTGATCAACATCGTGTCGCAGGTGCCGGAGGGCGCGCTGCATGCTGACGCCGCCACCCACGGCGGCTCGCTGGGCCGTCGCGATGCCACGCTCACCGTGCAGCAGGGTGGCCGCGTGGCCTGGCGAGCCACCGTCGGCGGTCGGCAGCAGGACCGGATTCCCGGGCAGGTGGAGCAGCAGGGCACGCGGCAGCGACTCGTGGATGGACAAGCGTCAGTGCGCACCACTGTCGGGCCCGTGGCGCTCCGCTTCGACGCCTCGGCCTTCCGCGAACGGCAGCGTTGGGGTGTTGGCGGTGGCTTCTTTGCCTTCAACGACAACACCGGCGTCACGGCATGGAGCGAGGCCTCCCTCGATGCACTCGGCGGCAGTTGGCGGCTCCGCCTCAGCAATCAGGAGTTCCGCCATCGTTTCCGCCAGGCGCTCGGCGACGTGCCGTACGCCGACACGGGAGCGCCCACCCAGGAAGAGCAAACGCGCCGGCTGCAGCTCAGCCACAGTCGTCGCGTCGGTGGGCGGCATCAGGTCGATCTCGGCATCGACGCGAGTCGTCGTCGCGTCGTCGCCGCGGATCGATTGCTGGGTGAGCGGCTGAGCGATGCGATGCTCGAGGGGTACGCGCAGGACGCCATCACCGCGGGCCCCCTGCTCGTCACCATGGCCGCGCGCTACACCCACAACTCGCGTTGGGGCAACGCGCTCACCCCGAGTGTCGGCGTGGCGTTGGAGCCGAGTGGGACGCTCCGGCTGCGGATCGGCGCTGCGCGGGGCTTTCGTGGGCCGAGCTTCAAGGAGCTGGGATGGCGCTTCCTCAATGCCGCGGCCGGCTACACCGTCGAGGGCAACGACGCGTTGGTGCCGGAATCGAGTTGGCAGGTCTTCACCGGGGCCACCTGGGCGCCGTCGCGGGCACTCCGCGTCGATGCCGATCTCTATCGCAACAACCTGCGTGAGATGATCGACCTCGTGCTGGTCGGCAGCACGGAGGCGGGGCTGCTGCGGTACACACCGCAGAATCGTGCGCGCGCGCGGACGCAGGGGCTCGAGCTCGCGGTCTCCTATCACGCGGCACCACTGCACCTCTCGGCCAGCTACGAACGGCTGCAGGCCACTGATCGCACCACCGGGCTGCCGCTGAGTCAGCGCGCTCCCCACACCGTGCGGCTCCATGCCGATCGGCAGTTCCACGCCCTCCGCCTCGATCTCACCGGTCGGTGGGCGGCCGCGGCCCCGGTGATCGACGCGGCGGGGACACGCCTCGCCGATCAGGGTGCGCTGATGACGTGGGACGCCTCGGCGCACTTGGCGCACCGACACCGGCTGACGCTGGAAGCCGGTGTCGACAACCTCCTCGATGCGCGGCCCGCGGGTTGGCAGATCGCGTTGCAGCGGACGGTGCGGCTCGGGTTGCGGGTCGGCACCACGCCATAGCGTCCGACGGGGAGATGCGATTGAGGCCGGCATCCTGGGGGATGCCGGCCTCGGTCGTGCACCATGGGCGAGTGGTGGCTACTTGCGCCGCAGTTCCACGCCCGTCGCGACGAAGCCGACTTCGATGGCAGTGCCGTCGGCGTTCTGAATCAGCTTGGCGCCCTCGCTGATCAGGTGATCGGCATCGGCCTTCGAGTGCTTGGTGGTCACGACCACGCCATACGCCTTGGCCGTCATCCCCGCGGCATTCAACGGAATCAGAAAGCTCTCATCCTTGAAGGTGACGCGCACCCCCGTTTCCTCCGCGCTGGGCGCGAGCTGCATCCAGCACCCCTCGACGGTGCAGCTCTTCACGATGACGCCCTCCACGAGGACCGGCGCCTTCGTGTAGGTCGTGGGCGTGGCGAGCACCTTGGCCATCGGCACCGCCGCGGTGGTGGGGAGCGCCACGCCACGAAGGATGACGGTGTCAGCGGGGGAGAGCAGCGTCGCCAGCGTGGCGAAGGTGGTCAGCAACATGAATGTGGTCCTTGAGGAAGAGTGGAACGCAAGGTCAGTGACAGCCGCACGACGGACCGCACCCGCCCGTCACGGTCGGCTCGGTGCCGCCGGTGATGGGCGTCAGGGGCCCGCGGCCGCCGGTGATCACCCGCTCGACCGGCTCGCCGCTCACCGGGTCGTGCGTGAGCGGTGGTTCGCTGATCGACTGCTTCACCTCGAAAGATCGCGGGGTGCTTGCGGGGTCGGTCGGGCGAGTCTGGTACAGGTACGTCGGCATTCCGGAAATATAGCGACCGCCGAATCCTATCCGACAGGAATCGGTAAGGGTGAGCCGATCAACCACGCCGTCAATGCCAGGGCGACGGCCCCGAGCAGCAGCTCGGCGGCGACCGCCCGCCGCAACGATGTGGCGGCCGCCGGGGTACCCGCCGTGAGGCTCGGCGTGATTCGCCGCCAATTCCACCAGCCGAGCAGCAGGATGCCGATGACGGCCAGCAACTTCAGCAAGAGGAGTTGCCCCCACACGGCGCCGGGGAGGCCGAGGAGGTCGCCCCCGCTGTAGCGCCACGTGGCGGTCGTGCCGGAGCCCACGACCAGGAGCGCGCCGATCCGCGCCGGGTACGAGAAACCCCGGACGATCGCGGCGAGCTGGGGCAGCGACTCCTCGCTGCGGAGCGAGGGAAAGACCACCAACGCGAGAATCGCCAGGGTCCCGAGCCACAGTCCGCTGCCGATCAGGTGCACCGCATGCACCACGCGCCCGAGCACCCCTGGCCACACGTCGTCGGCGCCGTGACCGAGGCTCCCCTCGGCCGCCGCGGCGATCACGAGCAGGACCACCATCATGAGGGTGAGCCGGCGCGGCTCGCGACGCCACAGCCACGCCATCGCGAGGAGGAGGAACGCGACGCCGCTCTGGACCATCCACGCCGTGCCCCAGCTCCCTTCGAGCAACACGGCGCGCACCAGATCGCTGTCGATCGGCACGCCGGGGTCGGCGAAGGAGAGCAGTTGCAGCGCGCCGCGCAGCAGCGAGCAGATGAGGAGGAACCACGCCAGCAGGCCGGGGAGTCGCTCGAACCAGCCATCCATCGTCTCGCGCGCGGGTAGCGCGGGGCGCGGGCCGTGTCGGCGCACGAGTGCGGCGGCGACGGGAATGCCGATGAGGAGAAGCAGGGTGGCGGCGATCAGTCCCCGGACAACAGGGAAGAGCAGGGGGAGCGCGCCGGACATCAACTCAATGCGCCGGCGTGCACTCGGGACACTTGCCGTACAGCACGATCTCGTGCGACTCGAGCGTGAAGCCTTCCGGGACGATGGCGTGCAAAGTCCCGACGCATCCGGGGACTTCGAAGACGCGGTCGCATCGGCGGCAATGGAAATGGTGGTGGTGCGCCTTGCCGTGCAGCTCGTACCGGGGCACTTCGCCGGGGAGCTCCACCGTCACGAGCCACCCTTCGTCGAGCATCGCGCGGATGTTGCGATAAATCGTCGCGATACCGAGCCGTCCGACCTCGGCACGAGCCAGCTCCAGCACCTCGGCGGTGCTGAGAGGCCGGTCGGCGCGCTGGAAGGCCCGACGGATCGCACCGCGCTGTCTGGTGTTACGTTCCATGGCCGCTGTTTCCTCGGGGTCCTGCGGTGACGGGGACGTTACGAAGATACGCTTCTCTCCGGTCCACCCCAACCCGCGAGAACCGCTCGATGCGTTTTGCCCGTCCCGGCCTGGCTGCCCTCCTCGTGCTCCCAGCCTCTCTCAGCGCCCAGACCGCGCCCCGCAAGCCGATTCGGCTGGTGATCGCCCTCGCGGTGGATCAGCTTCGCTCCGATTATCTCGACCGTTTTAGTCGCAATTTCAATGGTGGATTCGCCCTGCTGCTCCGCGACGGCGTCTTCTATGCGAACGGGTTGCAGGACCACGGCGTGACCGAGACGGCACCCGGGCATGCGACGATGATGTCGGGGCGTTCTCCGGCGAGCACCGGCATCATCGGCAACGACGTCGGAGTCCCCGACCCGGGATCGCCCCTCCTCGGCTCGACCGCCACCGGCGCGTCGCCATGGCGATTCCGCGGCACCACGCTCGCGGACTGGATGAAGGTCAAGGACTCCGCGACGCGAGTGCTCTCGGTGTCACGGAAGGATCGCGGGGCGATTCTCCCCGTGGGCCGGATGGTGGCGCCGGTCTACTGGTTCAGTCAGGGGAAATTCACCACATCCCGGTTCTATGCCGACACCTTGCCGACCTGGCTCAAGGCGTGGAATGCGCGCGACCCGGTCAAGGCGCTCGCCGGCACCTCGTGGGAGCTCGGCCGCCCCGCGTCGACGTATGCCGAGGCTGACGATCGGCCGTTCGAATTCGGCGGGAAGAACACGACCTTCCCCCATCCGATTCCTGCCGACTGGACGATGGCCTCGGGGGAACTCGAGAACAGCTCGGTCATGGATTCGTTGATTCTCGATGTGGCGATGGCGGGAACGCAGGCACTCGGCCTTGGCCGACGCAACGGCACCGATTTCCTGTCGATCTCGCTCTCGACGCTCGATGCGGTCGGTCATCGCTACGGCCCAGGCTCGCGCGAGGTCCATGACCACGTCTTGAACCTCGATCGCTGGCTGGGACAGTTCCTCGATTCGCTGTCCCGGACCGTGCCGCTCGATCAGGTCGTGATCTCCCTGACCGCCGACCACGGCGTGGTGGAATTCCCGGAAGCAGGGGCAGGGGGCCGGGCCACGATCACGGCACCGCTGACGGCGATGACCCGCACGGTGTTGCAGCGCTACGGCATCAAGCTGGGCGCGAGCAATGAATCCGGCCTGGTCATGGCCAACGTGGACGACCTCCGCGCGCGCGGCGTCAACGTCGATTCGCTGAGCCGGGCGTTGGCGACCACGATTCGTGGGCTGCCCGGGGTCCGCGCCGTCTACACCCCGCGCACGCTGGCCGCCGCGCCTCGTCGCGACGCCGAAGCGATGCGCTGGCGTCGGCTGGTGATGCCGGAGACCGGGTGGCTTGTCATCGTGGCCGTGCAGCCGGGGTGGGTATGGGGCAGCGGCAAGACGTCGACGTCGCACGGCACGACCAATCTCGACGACTTGCGCGTGCCGATCCTCTTCCGCATCCCGGGCGTGACCGCCGCGCGTCCGTCCGAGACGGTGCGCACGATCGACATCGCACCCACGCTCGCCGCGGCGCTCGGCGTGCGCCCGACTGAAGCCATCGAAGGAATTCCGCTGCCCGCCGCGCTGGGCCCACGTCACCGGAGATAAGCCATGCTGCGTCGCCTTCCCCTGTTGTCGCTCTCACTCTTTGCGCTCCCACTCGCCGCGCAGGCGCCGGCCGAGGACGCTGCGCTACGACACGCCAGAGCGCTGCTGGCCGATCGCCCCATCTTCGATGGCCACAACGATCTCCCGTGGGAGATCCGCGTCAATCCCCAGAGCAAGATGGATGTCAGCAAGTACGACATCCGCGGTCGAGCACCCGGACACACCGATCTGCCGCGCCTGCGGGCCGGCGGCGTCGGGGCGCAGTTCTGGTCGGTCTATGTGCCCGGCGAGATCAAGGACTCCGGCTATGCGCGCGTGCAGCTCGAGGAGATCGACATCGCGCGGCAAGTCATTGCCCGCTACCCCGACGCGCTTGGCCTCGCGCTCTCGGCCGATGACGTGGTCAAGATCCGCAAGTCGGGGCGGGTCGCGTCGCTGCTCGGCATGGAGGGTGGCCACGCAATTGAGAACTCGCTCGGCGCACTGCGGATGTACTACGCCCTCGGCGTGCGCTACATGACGCTGACCCACAACGTCACGCTCGACTGGGCCGATGCCGCCACCGGGTTGCCGACGCACGGCGGCCTCACCGACTTCGGGCGGGACGTCGTGCGGGAGATGAACCGGATCGGGATGATCGTCGACCTGAGCCACGTGGCACCGAGCACGATGTCGAACGTGCTCGACGTGGCGACGGCGCCGGTGATCTTCTCCCACTCCTCCGCCCGCGCGATCCTCGATCATCCGCGCAACGTGCCGGATTCGATCCTCGCACGGTTGCCGAAGAATGGTGGCGTGGTGATGATCACCTTCGTTGGCTCGTTCATCTCGCCGACGATCCGTGCCTGGGAGCAGATGCAGCGCGACTCGACCGGCAGCATTGCCGATCGCGAGACGCGCCGCGTGGCCGTGGAGGGATTCCTGCGGCGGCATCCCAAGCCGCAGGCGACCGTGGCCGAGCTCGCGAATCACATTGAGCACGCCCGGAAGATCGCCGGCATCGCGCACGTCGGATTGGGGAGCGACTACGACGGGACCAGCGAGCTTCCCGTCGGGATGGAGGACGTCAGCGGCTTCCCGCAGCTCTTCGCCGAACTCATCCGTCGCGGTTGGACGGATGCCGACCTCAAGAAGCTGGCCGGCGAGAACGTGCTCAGGGTGCTGCGAGAGGCGGAACGTGTCCGGGACCGCTCCGCCGCAGCGCGATGACGCCGAAGGCGAGGATGGCGATTGCGATGCAGATCCACTGCACCACGTAGCTGAAGTGCGGCCCCTCGTCGAGTGTGGGGGGCTTCACGCCGACCAGCCCGCCGGGGCCGGTGGAGTCGCTCTCCAGGAGCAGGTAGGCAGCGGGCGCGCCGGCCAGCGTCGTCGTGGCCACACCGCGATCGAGTCGGCGATAGGTGAGCTGACCTGAGCGAGTGAGTGGCTGCCCGCTGTCGGTCGTCTCCGGGATGGCGAGCAGCACGCCGGTGATGGTGACGCTGCCGGCCGTCGGGAGTGGGACCTCCGCGGGGGGCGTGGTGGCGTCGGGCGATCTCACGAAGCCGCGCAGCACCCAGAGCTGTCCGGCGCCGCTATCCAGCACGAACGGCGTCATCACTTCGAGCCCCGGCGCCTTGTTGTTCACCCGGCCACGCAGCAACAGATTGCCAGCGGGGTCGAAGCGGCCGTGGGCCAGCGCCATCCGTCCTTCCAGGGGCGTCCCGTCACGGAGGGCCTGTCCGAGGTCGAGCGGCGGCAAGGCGCGGCCGGCCAGGAAGAGGGCGTTGGTCGCCTGGCGCTCACGGAGCCGGGAGAGTTGCCAGAAGGCGAGCCGTACCGCGCCGCCGGCCGCGAGCAGGACCGTGATGGCGAGCAGGGTGCGTCGAGTTGGGGACACCAGTGACCCTCCGAGAGGACAGTCCGACCGGAGCGGACTCGCCCCGAAAATCGCCAAGCTGTTGTGGCGATGGAAGATATCGCAGTGGCACAGGCCCTGCTCCTGACTGGAACGTCCCGGCCGCCACAGGCGGCATTGTATCACCGACACGACATGCTCTGGAGAGCCGACGATGCGTCGTCCCATGCTGATTCTCGCCCTGCTCGCCCTCGCGGCCAGCACCACTTCGCCCTTGGCCGCCCAGCGTCGCGACCGCGACCGTGGCATCGTGGAACTCGCCCCCGAGGCCGCCCGTGGCGGCTTCTACTTCGGTGCCGGTCTCGGCGCCGGTCGCGAGTCCTACAAGTACAGCGACGGCCTCAACTACACCGACGGCCTGACCAAGCCGACCATCTCCCTCCGGTTCGGTGGCACGCCAAACCCCACCACCCGGATCGGTGGCGAGATCTTCGCGTGGGGCAGCGAGGTCCCCGAGGGCACCGAGAGCTTCGCGGCCTTCCTGATCAGCGCCCAGATCTACCCGATGCGTGACGCGGGCCTGTACGTGAAGGGCGGTGGCGGCATGGCCCGGAGCGGCATCGATTACAACAACGGCTCCAGCAGCTATGAGACCGGATTCGCGTGGAACGTGGGCGCGGGCTACGACATCGCCCTCTCGCGCGCCGTGGGCCTCGGGCCGATGGTCGACTTCTATCAGGGCAGCTTCACCCGGCGGAATGAGCCGACGCTCACCGAGCGGGTCATGAACATCGGCGTCCAGGTGACCTTCCAGACGGGCGGCCGCGGGCGTTGACCCCCGGCGCAGCGGCCACTATGTTCTCCCCGCTGCGCCCTGGTGGTGAAACTGGTAGACACGCTATCTTGAGGGGGTAGTGCCGCAAGGCGTCGCGGTTCGAATCCGCGCCAGGGCATCGAATGAGCCTGCCACTGTAGCTCAGGGGTAGAGCACTCGATTCGTAATCGAGCGGTCGTCAGTTCAAATCTGACCAGTGGCTCTGCTGTCGATGCACAAAAACCTCGCAACACCCGCAACGGCGTCTCCTCGGAGACGCCGTTGTGCGTTCAGTCCCCTCGGATCACTTCGCCGTAACTCGCGGCCAGGCGGTCCAGCTCGGACTCCCAGGAAAGGGCCTCGGCAGTGCGACGGGCACCCTGCGCCAACCGAGTCCGCAGTGCCGGGTTCGTCGCCAGCCGTTCGATCGCTTCGGCCATCGCGGTCACGTCGCCGGGCGGGTAGGCCAGCCCATTCTCCTCATGGCGCAGGTGGTCGGCGACCCCGCCCGCCGGTGCGGCGATCACCGGGAGCCCGCTCGCCATCGCCTCGAGGATCACCAGGCCGAGCGTCTCGGTGTGCGAGGCGAAGAGAAAGGCATCGGCGCTGGCATAGAGGGCCGGCAGGGCCTTCAGTCGATCGAGATTGCCGAGGAACGTCACCCCGGCGGGAGCAGCGCCACGAAGGGCGGGGAGTACCGGCCCGTCGCCCGCGACGATCAGATGCACTGGGCGGCGGCCCGCGAGGCTGCTGCTCGCGAGGCGGTACGCGTCGAGGATCCTGTCGACGCCCTTCTCCGCAGCGAGCCGTCCCACATGCAGGAAGACGAACGCCTCGGGGTCGACTCCGGGAAGCCGGACCGTCGCGGGATTGCGCTGCGCTTCGTTGAATTGCACGAGGTCGACGCCCCGCCCCCAGACCTCGACTCGCGACACACCCAAGGCCGCCAGCTCGTCCCGGGCGACCATGCCCGGGGTGTAGACGCGCGCGCTGCGGCGATGGAAACGCGCCAGATAGCGCTGCACGGCGGGTCGCAGGCGAGGGACGCCGTACGCCTCGGTGTAGCGCGAGAAGTCCGTGTGGTACGAGGAGACGGCCGGGAGTCCATGCCGGGCGGCCTCGCGCTGTCCGGTCCAGCCGATCATGAACTCGGTGGCGGAGTGGACCACGTCGGGACGGAAGCGCTGAATGAGGGAACGCACCGCGGTGCGACACGGGGCGGCGACGCGAATCTCGGGGTAGCCCGGCATCGGCACGCTGCGCACGCGGACGCTCAGCGAGCGCGAGCCCTCGTGCGCCACATCGCGAAAGACGTCGGACGCGTCTGCCGGATAGCGCGGCGAGATCACCGCGACCTCCCACCCGCGTCGGTGCAGCCCCTCGACGGAGAGCGCGGTGACCACGGAGACCCCGTTGACCTGCGGGGGGTAGGTGTCGGCACAGACCAGGAGGCGAGGGGGGCGAGTCATGCCCACAGTCTCCACGGCCTCGCGCACGAATCGGCGACGATTGCGTCACGGCTTCGTGCCGATGTACCTGATCGGGATTGGAGCGCGACGCGGCCGCGACCCCGTCGTGATCCGATCGTGCTGATCGGCCGCCACATTCATGCGTGTCACGCCCCGCGCTCTTTTCCGAGGAGGCCTGCCGTGTCCGCTCCCAGTGGCATCGAACGCGTGATTCTCGTCGTGCTCGACGGGTTGCGCCCCGAGCTCATCACCCCCAATTGGCTCCCCTGCCTGAGCGGGCTGGCCACGTCGGGCAGCCACACCCTCTCCGGCACGACGGTGCAGCCCAGCGTGACCGCGGCGGCACTCGCCTCGCTCTTCACGGGGGTTGATCCGACGGTGCACGGGATCGTCGGGGAGACGACGCTGCGTCCTCGGCTCGGTCATCGATTGACGCTCCTGCCACGCGCGTTGGCCACCGGCGGCGTGCCGATGGTGGGGCACATGCGCGCCCTGCCGTGGGGAACGCGCACGCTCGGGACGCTGCTCGCGGCGCAGCTCGGCATGCGGACGATCTTCGGCGGACACGAGGCGGAGGGCATCCTCGATCGGGCCGTGGCAACCCTTCGCGCAGCGACCCGCGGCGTGACGTACCTGCACTGGCCCGATGCCGATCAGGCGGGCCACGCGTGGGGGTGGATGTCCCCCCACTATCGGGCCGCGGCGCGCCGACTCGACGCGGCGATGGCGCGGCTGCTCGACGTCAGCGGAGTCCTCCACGACCCACGCGCCGTGCTGATCGCGCTGGCGGACCACGGCGGCGGCGGCCAGCGACACGATGATCACGACAGCACGCACCCGCACGACGTCACCATTCCGATCATGATGGCCGGCGGGCAGGTGCGACGCGGCGAGTTGCCGGGTGGCAGCTCGCCGATCGATGTCTGTGCCACCATCCCCTGGCTCTTCGGCATTGCGCCGCCGAGCGGCTGGAGCGGGCGGCCGCTCCGCGAGGCCTTCACGTCGGCGCCGCGCATCGCGACGGCGGTGGCCGCGTGACGATTCCGCTGCGCGTGATGCAACAGCTGGACACGCATGATCGCCGGCTGCTGGATCGGTGGTCGCTCGGCGAGCACGCCGGCGACGCGCATCGTCGCGGATGGATCGTCGTCACGCATGCCGGCGGTGCGGTCGTGACGATCGCCAGTGTGCTGATCCCACTGCTTGTCGTGCCGTGGCCTCGTGCCATCAGCATCCGGGCAGCCCTGGCGTTGACGATCTCCCATCTGCTTGTGCAGGCGCTCAAGCGGATGGTGAATCGGGAACGTCCCGATGCCACCGCCCTGATTCGCTGCCCCGATCGCTTCTCCTTTCCCTCCGGTCACGCGACCGCGGCGCTGGCGGTCGCGCTGAGCTATGCGCTGGCCTGGCCCGGCCTCGCTCCACTGCTCGTGCCGGCGGCAGTGCTGATCGGCTGGAGTCGTGTTGCCCTGGGGGTCCACTATCCTGGCGACGTCCTGATGGGGCAGGTCATTGCGCTGGCCACGGTGGCAGGCGTCGCCATGTTGTGGTGAGGTGTGCCGCAGTGTGGCGCAACTTGTGTCGTGCTTGTCACGCCGATGTGACGCGCCGCCGAGAGCTTGCTTCGCATGCGCATCGCGATCTTCTCCGAAGTCTACCGGCCGATGGTGAGCGGCGTCTCCCTCGTGCTGCAGCGTCTCGTGGCGGCCCTGGAGCAGCGAGGGCATGTGGTGCGGGTCTACGCCCCCGACTACCCGCTCGCGCCAGGCCACGTCGACGACCCCAACATCTGTCGCACGCCGTCGCGACGGCTCTTTCTCTACCCGGACGTCCGTTGGGGCTTTCCGGAGTGGCCGGCGATCCGCGCGGACTTCGCCGCGTTCCGGCCGGACCTCGTCCACGTGGCGACAGAGTTCGCCATGGGCACCACGGGGATCCGACTCGCGCGTGAGTTCGACCTCCCGGTGATTGCCTCGGCGCACACCGACTACGAGCGCTACTCGTCCCGCTACCACCTCGACTGGCTGATGCCGGCGGGGTGGCAGTATCTGCGCTGGTTCTATGGCCACGCGACCCGCGTGCTCTGCCCGTCGCGCCCCTACGAGCGACACCTGCACCTGCGCGGTGTTCGCCACACGGCGCTCTGGAGCCGCGGGGTGGACCGCGCGCCACCCCCGCGCATCGTGACGCGGCGGTGCGGGCAGAGTTCGGCCTCGCCCCCCGACCAGCCGATGGTGCTCTACGTCGGTCGACTCGCGGCGGAGAAGAACCTCGACCTGCTGCTCGAGGCGTGGCGCCAGCTGGGGCCTCGTGCCGACGATCCGCGACTCGTGCTCGTCGGGGCGGGCCCGCTCGAGGCGGAGCTGCGAACTGCGACACCACCTGGGGTGGTGATTGCCGGAGTGCGTACCGGCCTGCCGCTCGGGGCATGCTACGCGTCGGCTGACCTCTTCGCCTTTCCGTCGAGCACCGAAACGTTCGGCAATGTCCTGCTCGAGGCGATGTCCTCCGGCGTGGCATCGCTCGCGGTCAGTGCGGGGGGCGTCACCGACTTCGCCGAGCATGACGTCAATGCCTGGATGGTCGAGCCGGATTCGGCCACGGCGCTGACCGAGGGACTGCGGCGGCTCCTCGATGACCGCGCCCTGCGGCGACGACTCGCCGCGGGCGGCGAGGCCACGGCCGCCAGTCGCGACTGGAAGTCGATCTTCACCGGCGTGCTCCAGGAATACGAGCGGGCCTTGGCGCTCGCGCGGCTCGATCACGCGGCCTGAGCCGGGCGCCACGCCATCGCTCCCCTGCCCACCATCGCGCCGCCGCTCGGCTTCCCCAGGACGTTGCCGGCCATCGGTCGGCCGGACGCCGCGCTCGCGGTCCTCGACATTTCGGAATACTTCGGCGATCGCAGCGGCGGCGTCCGCACGTACCTGCACGCGAAGGGCCGCTACATCGCCTCGCGGCCGACACTGCGCCGCACGTTGGTCGTCCCGGGTGCACTGGACGCCATTCGCGAACAGCCCGGCGACCGCACCTACCAACTGCGTGGTCCCGCGATCCCCTTTGCGTCGTATCGCCTGATGCTGGCGACGCGTACCGTGGCGCGCATCATCGCGCACGAGCGCCCGGATGTGGTCGAGGTCGGATCGGCCTACCTGGTCCCATGGCTCGTTTCGCGCGCGCGGCGACGCCACCCGGCCAAGGTGGCGTGGTACTACCACAGCAATCTCCCGCGTCTGGTCGTCCCCGATTTTGAACGGCGTGGCATCGGGCCGGCGCTGGTCGCCCGCACGATTGGTGACTACGTGCGCCGCTTGAGCCGGCTCGCCGATGTCACGCTCGCCGCCTCGGACTTCTCTGCGCGCGAGCTCGAGCGGTGGGGCGTCGCGCGCATCGAGCGGGTGACGCTCGGCGTCGACACGGAGCAGTTCACGCCGGGTCGCCGCGTACGCCGGGAGGCGGTGCGCGCGCAGCTCGGTGTCGACGAGGGTCCGCTGGTCGGCTTCGTGGGCCGACTCGCCACGGAAAAGCAGGTGGACGTCCTGCTTCGTGCCTGGCCCACCGTGGCTCGGCGGAGCGGGGCGACGTTGGTCAGCGTCGGCGACGGGCCACAGGCCGCACGGCTTGCCGCGTTGGCTCGAGGGCAACGGGTGATCATGCGCCCGCACCTGACCGATCGCGACGCGTTGGCCGACCTGCTCGCCGCCCTCGACCTCTACGTCTCGCCCGCGCCGTTCGAGACCTTCGGCCTTGCGGTGTGCGAGGCACTGGCCTCCGGCGTACCGGTGGTGTCCGTCGACCACGGCGCGGCCGCCGAACTGGTCCGTGCCTCGGGCGGGGTTGCTCACGCCGCTCGGCGACGTGGCGGCCCTGGGCGAGGGGATTCTCGCCGCCATCGGACTGTGATCGCGAACCGCTCGCCGCTGCCGCTCGCGCACATGTCGACCGGCATCATCGATGGGACACCGCCATCGGACAGCTGCTCGACGTCTACCGTCGCTTGGTCGCATGAACCTTCCGCTGGCGGTGCACCTCGGCTGTGCGGCACTCGTCGCCGCCGATCTGGCGGCGCGGAGTTGGCGACTCCGCGTCCTCACCGCGAGTGCCGGATACACGCTGCGGCCGGTCGAGGCGCTCCGCGCCAATCTGCTGGCCGATGCCGGCGCCGTGCTGTCGCCGATGCGGGTTGGGGCGAGCCGGCGCGCGTGGCAGGGCTCGCCGCGACCGGGATGGGGATGCCCGCCATTGTCGCGACCATCGGCTGGGAGCTGGTCACGGCATGGCCCACCCTGCTCGCCATGGGTGCGATCCTCCTGTTGGTCGCTGCGCCGGAATGGCTCGCCAGCACGGGGCCGTTACTCGCCGAGCGGGTCGCGGCGTCGAAATCGACGCTCGTGCTGCTCGGGACCGTGATGGTGATCGGGGGCATCGCCGCGAGCGGACTGCGGCGGAGGATCGCGGCGGCGATAGGGGGCCGCATCGCAGAGTATGTCATTCCATGGCGGGGCATGCGTCGCAGAGCGCTGGTCATGAGCGTCGCCCTCTCCGCCGTCAACGTGGCCGCACGCACCGCGCTGCTCCCCGTGCTGGCGATGGGGCTGACGTCGCCTCCGTCGCCGGAGGTGGTCTGGCTCGGATCGTTCGCGCTGGTCTATGGGCAACTGATCTTCCCGACCCCGGCCGGGGTCGGGGCGGTGGAGTTCGGCCTTGCCGGGGGTGCGGCAGGTGATCTCGGCAGCGATCTCGGGGTGCTGTTGGCGTGGCGCTGGTGGGCGACCCTGTTGCCGGCCCTCCTGGGCCTGATGGTGGCGTGGGAACTGCGTGGCGCGTTGCGTCGCCTTGTCCGCCCGCGGTGACGCCGGGCGTGGCCCGACGGCGCAACTACCCAAGCGCCGCCAGCCACGCCTTCATGTCCGCGACCTCGGCTGACCCGATGGTGTGCCCCATCCCTTCGTACGAGTGCGATGTGAGCCGCGCATTGGCCATCCGCAGCGCGTGCTGGCCAGCCGCACCATGCTCGTGGGGAATCGCCATGTCGGCGGTGCCATGGCCCCAGAAGATCGGCGTCGTCCCCACGGTGTGCGGGGTCGCCGCGACCGTGGGATGGTCGGCCAGGAAGCCACTGCAGACCATCACGCCGCGCACGCTGCCTGGATGCCGCAGGAGCTGTCCCAGCGCCGTCGTGCCGCCCTGGGAGAAGCCGCCGAGGATGATGCCCCCCGGCAGCCCGTCGAAGCGGGCAGGGAGCGTCTCCAGGAAGGCCGTGAGCGACTGCTGGCCCCACTCGAACGACTCGGGGTCCGGTGTCGTGTCCTCACGGGCAACCGAGGGGAGTCCGGGACGTAGCGCAGTCCGGTAGCGCACTACCTTGGGGTGGTAGGGGTCGCGGGTTCAAATCCCGCCGTCCCGATGTCATGAGGCCCCGCCGATCTCACGATCGGCGGGGCCTCGTCATTGCCGGTCGGGGGCGGCTCAGCCGCCGCGCTTGGCGAGTTCCTTGGTGGCTTCGGTGTGGTTGCGCGCGGCCGCCTTCCGGAGCCATTCCATCCCCGCCGCCTCGTCCTTCGGCGTCCCCTTGCCCCGGAAGTAGGCCTGCGCCGCCTGCCAGGCCGACTCAGCCGATCCCTTCTCACCCGCCTTCTTGTACCAGTCGAGCGCCTCGGCTTCGTTCTTGGTCACCCCACGGCCCTTGGCGAGGAACTCTGCGAGCTTCTCCTGACTGGCCACGTCGCCCTGTTCCGCCGCGCGACGATACCAGAGCGCCGACTCGGCCTCGTCCTTCTTGATCCCGCCGCCGTTTTCGAGGCGGAAGGCAAGATTCTGCTGGGCCCGAAGCAGCCCGCCCGCAGCGGCCTCGCGCAGGAGGGCGATCGACTCCCCCTGGTTGGCCGGCGCCCCGCGCCCGGTCTCGAGCAGACGGGAGAGCGCCATCTTGGCCTCGAGGTCGCCACCCGAACTCGCCTTCCGGTACCACTCCACCGCCTTGGCCGGGTCGGCGGTCACCCGCTGCCCCGGTCGTACAGGAGCCGAGAATCCGCTGGGCCACCGCGGAACCGGCGGCCGCCTCGGTGGCGCAGGCGTTCGCCGCGCCGAGCCAGTCGCCGTTGGCGGCGGCTCGGCTGCAGCTCGGGCCGGTGGGGGCCTTGGTCGGGGCGGGCGCGGCGGTCACGACCGGCGGCGCGGCGGGGGTCACACCCTTGGCCCCGGGCTTGGTCACCGGCGGGGTCTTCGGGGCAGCGGTCCCACCGGCCGGCGTGGCGGTCGGCGGTGCGGCCGGCGGCGTCGCGCCGGCGCCGAGGGCGGTCCCCGACGGTGCCGGGTCCGTCGTGACGGCGGCGGGCGGTACGAGTGTCTCGTCGCTGCTTGTTGGTGCGGGGCTGCCCTGGGAGAAGTACCAGCCCACCATCGCGAGCGCGGCGACCACGCCCATCAGGATCGACGTGCGCCGCGACGATGCCGCCTTGCCGGGGGTGATCCCCGGACCCGGCTTCGGCGTCAGGGTGAGGCTGCTGTCGCCCTCGAGCATGGCGGCGAATTCGCGCATCGACGGGAAGCGCTCGTTCGGCTCCTTCGCCATCGCGCGCTGGATCGCGACGTTGATCGGGCCGGGGAGGTCGGGCATCCGCTCGCCGAGCGGCTTCGGCTCACCCACCAGCTGCTGATAGAGCACGGCACGCGTCGACTCGCCGTCGAACGGCAGCGTGCCGCTGAGCATCCGGTAGCCGACGACCGCCAGCGAATACTGATCGCTGCGCGCGTCGATCGACTTGTCGCCGCACGCCTGCTCGGGGCTCATGTACTGCGGCGTGCCGATGATGATGCCGGTGCTTGTGAGCCCCTCGCTCGGGTCGCCATCGTCCCCGGCGCCGCCACCCACGACCTTCGCGATGCCGAAGTCCATGAGGAGGACCCGCTTCTCGGGCCCTTCGAGCATCACATTCTCGGGCTTGATGTCGCGGTGGACCACGCCGGCATCGTGGGCGGCAACCAGTCCGGAACAGGCTTCGCGGAGGATCCGCTGCACCTCCTTCACCGGCATCGCGCCTTCGCGCTCCATCACCGTGCGCAGATTCTCGCCGACAATCAACGGCATGATGAGGTAGGCGAGCCCTTCGGCTTCGCCGACATCGTAGACCGGCACGATGTGCGGGTGACGCAAGTTGGCGATCGTCTCGGCCTCGCGGCGGAAGCGCATCACCAGGTCGGGCGAGAGGCCAAGGTCAGGGCGCAGCACCTTGACGGCGAGATCGCGCTTGAGGCGCAGGTCGCGCACGCGGAATACTTCGGCGAAGCCGCCCGCGCCGATGCGATCCTGCAGCTCGTACCCGGGGCCGAGTGCGCGCCGCAACTTCTTGCGCAGCTCGGTCGGACCGACCCCCGAAATGCCCACCGCCACACGCTCGCCGGTTTCCTTCATCATCCCGACGGGCGTCTCGGTGCCGCAGACGTAGCAATACGCCGCCATCCCCGGCAGCGGGGTCTGGCAGGTAGGGCACGCGCGGGTGGGCTGGCTCATGGCGACTCAGGCGAGGAGGAGGCTACCCATCAAGATATGGCGGTTCCCGAGTCGCTCAAAGGGATGGTGCGGCGGCACCGTCGGAGGAGGTCAGTCCGGAGTTCCCCGGCGGCGGCCCCGGGCGCGGGCGAAGAAGGTCGCTCGCCCGGCACGGTCCGGAAAGGCGAGCAGGTAGTGCTCCTTCCATCCGGCGAGGAATGCGGCGCATTCCGCCTCCCGCACCAGCGCCCAGACACTGCCGCCAAAGCCCGCGCCGAAGGCAGAGGCGGCGGCAGCCCCGAGGCGTCGTGCGCTGCGCACCAGTTGCACGGTCTCGGGCACCTGGTTGGCCAACACCGTTTCGGCGAGCTCCTGCGAGCGGTCGACAACGCTGCCGATCGCCTCGGGGTCGCCCTGCTGCAACGCCTGCGTCACCGAGGGATGATCGTCTCGCACTCCTCGGCGAACTGACCAAGTCGTGCGACGAGCGCGTCGCCCTCGACCGGGTGCTCCAGGCGCACCGCCTGCGCGAGCGCCTCCCGCGCCTCAGGACCTGCCGCGAGGGCGGTCAGGAGCGAGTCGGGTGTCGTCCCGCTGATCCGACGCCAGGTCGCGAGCAGCAGCGCCAACTGTCGTGCGAGTCCGTTGTAATGCTCCTGCACCGCGCCACCCTTCGCGGCATGCACGCCGGAGACGCCGATGGCGAAGGTCCACCCCGCCGGCAATGCGGCGTGTGCCTCGGGGGCCACGGGCAGGAAGCGATACTGGGCCAGGGCGCCTGGCGTGCAGCGGAGGATGGCGGTGTGGTCCTCGCTCCCGCCGTGCGTGCCCACGCCGCGATCGGCCGCGAACGGCCCAAACACCTTGCCATTCTCCATCGCGCCGAGGTAGCCGGCGAGCGCATCCTGATCGGGGATCGCGTCGAGCCACCCCGGCTGCTGCTCCATCCGATTGAAGGCCGCGAGCGGGAGAAAGGTGGCGATCACCAGGGCGCTCGACGACGACAATCCCGACGCCGAGGGCAGCGACGAAATCAGCACCGCATCCATCCCGGTGTGAGTCCCGGGGAAGTCGCGCGCGAGGCGGCGGATCACCGAGATCGGATAGTCGGACCAGGCGCCCGGCCGCGGCGGGACATCGGCGCGCAGCGGGAGGCGCAACGTGGTGTGACGTGAGGCGTCGATGAGGCGAACGATGCCGTCCCGACGCGGGGAGGCAAGGACGTGAAATCCACGCTCGACGGCGGCCAGCAATGACCGCCCACCACCGTAGTCCGTATGCTTGCCCAACACCTCGATCCGGCCGGGGGATCCACCAGGCGCGGGCGCGCGTCGGATCACCGACCCGCCGCGCATACGCGGTGCTGACGACGGCGAACTGGCGCGCCGCATGATCGGCCGCGTCGCCCGTGAGGCCGAGCGCCTCGATGCGGCGAGGCCAGTCGTGCATCACGGCGCACACCGCGCGGTGGCGAGTGCGGCGGCCACCGCGGCGATGTCATCCTGCCGCGACAGGTCGAGGACGCCGGCCCGCATGGTGACCGCCTGCAGCCGAGTCCCGCGTCCGATGGCCAGGGTCACTGCGGTGGGCAGTTCCAGCTCGCCACGCGGCGACGGGGTCACGTCGTGACACGCCGCAAAGAGCGAGTGGTCGAGTCGAAAGAGATTCATGCTCACCCACGGCGTCGGCCCCGCAGCGGCGAGGGTCACGGCGTCAGGCTTCTCGATGATGGCCGCGACGCTGCCGTCCTCCCGGAGCGTGAGGATCGCGAACGACGCGATCCGCGCCGCCTCGATGTTGCCCTCGCGCACCAGCGCCTCGGGGTCGAACGCGATCAGGCCCGGACCGCCGAGTGTGACCAGTGCGGCGATCGCGGCGACCGGATAGAGGTTGTCGGCGTTGAGCACCAGCACATCTCGACCCGCGGCCCACGACTCGGCGGCGAGCACCGCGTCCGCCGTGCCCCGGGGCTCGGCCTGAATCGCCCAGGCCAGTCGCACCCGGGTCGGCGGATGTGCCGTGTAGTGCGCGCGGATGGCGGCGTGGTCCGGAGCGACAACGAGACAAACATCGGTGATGCCGCCATCAGCGAGCGACGAGAGGACGTGGTCGAGAAACGGCCGTCCGGCGTCGTCGGGGATCATCCCTTTGAGGCCGGCGGCCGCGGCGGCGGCCTGCCGCGGGTCGAGCGCCACCCCTTCGGCGGGGCGGCGCATGCGGCTGCCGAGCCCGCGCGCGAGAATGACGGCGGCGGTCGCGGCCGCGGCGGTCATGACTCCACCGGACTCGCACTCCACATCTTCGGCACGATCCGGAGCAGCACCCCGGCGCTGATCACGAAGACGGTGATCCAGAAGGCGGCGGTTCGGGTGTGGCCGTAGATCAGCGAGCCGGTGCCGAAGAGCGCGCCATAGACCATGAAGCAGCCGAACATCCATGCCAGAAAGGCCTGCGGCAGCGAATCGGGCGACGCCGGCAGCCCGGTCTCCGCCCGAATCGATTCCCACCCCGGACCGGCCGGGCGCACCTTCCGGTAGAAGGCGAGCAGCACGTTCCGGTCGGTCGGCGCGGTGACGATCGCCGTGGTGACCCAGACTGCCGTGGTCACGGCGATGGTGAGCAGCAGCGAGATGTGCGCCGGAATCTGCATCCCCATCTTGTTGGCGATGAAGAAGCCGAGCGCGACGACGAACGACGAAATCATCGCGGTGATCTCGCACCAGGCGTTGATCCGCCACCAGAACCAGCGCAGCAGGTAGATCAGGCCCGTGCCGGCCCCAATCGACAGCAGCAACTGGAACGACTCGGCCGCCGTGTCGAGCGCGTACGTGAGCAGTCCGGCGACAATCATCAGGGCCGCGGTGATCCAGCGGCCCACGCCGACGTAGTGCGCCTCGGTGGCGTCAGTCTTCACGAAGCGGCGGTAGAAGTCGTGCACCAGGTAGGACGAGCCCCAGTTGAGGTGCGTCACCAGGGTCGACACGTATGCGGCCAGCATCCCGGCGATCATCAGGCCGAGGAATCCGTGCGGGAGGAACTTGAGCATCGCCGGATAGGCGAGGTCGTGCCCGATCAGCCGCGGGTCGACATTCGGGAAGGCGACCTGGATCGACTCGAGCGTGGGGAAGACGAGCATCGAGGCGAGGGCCACGATGATCCACGGCCACGACCGCAAGGCATAGTGCGCCACGTTGAACAGCAGGGTGCCGCCGAGGGCGTCGCGCTCGGACTTGGCCGCGAGCATCCGCTGGGCGATGTACGACCCGCCGCCCGGTTCTGCCCCCGGATACCAGACCGACCACCACTGCAGCGTCAGCGGAATCACGAACAATGTCAGCGTCAACGGCCAGTTGCTGAAGTCCGGCACCAGCGAGAGCGTCGACTCGGGCAACTTGGCCACCAGCCCCGCCATGCCGCCGACCTCGGGCTGCTTGAGCGCGAAGTACATCGCCGAGAAGGCGCCGGTCATCGCGATGCCGAACTGGATGAAGTCGACGACGAGGACGCCCCAGAGCCCCGAGCTCGCCGCGAAGGCGACGTTGAGGACGCCACAGATCACCAGCGTCTGCCACATCGGCCAGCCGAGGACGATCGAGGCGATCTTCGCAGCGGCGAGATTCACCGAGGCCATGATGAAGCAGTTGAAGAAGAGGCCGAGATAGACCGCCCGGAAGCCACGCACGAGCGTGGCGGCACGGCCGCTGTAGCGGAGCTCGTAGAACTCGAGGTCGGTGAGGACGCCGCTCCGCCGCCAGAGGCGCGCAAAGAAGAAGACCGTCGCCATCCCGGTGAGGAGGAACGCCCACCACTGCCAGTTGCTGGCGACGCCGCCGGTCCGCACGAAGTTGGTGACGAGGTTCGGCGTGTCGGTGCTGAAGGTGGTGGCCACCATCGAGACGCCGATCAGCCACCACGGGGCGGACTGGCCCGACGTGAAGAACTCCGCGGTGCTCGAGCCGGCGCGCTTCGCCAGGAGGATCGGCGGGATCGCGCAGATCACGATGGAGGCAAGCACGATCCCCCAGTCGAGCAGGGTCGGATTCACGCGCCCGTCCGCGGCCGCTGCCAGGCGCCGTTGGAGAAGTCCGGGAACTTCATCGGCGCACTGCCCTTGGCAAGCGACGCCTCGGAGAGCGGCCACGGCGCACTCCACGCGGCGGCGTCATAGACATCGAAGTCCGGCACCAGCCCCTCGCGCATGCACTCGACCATCCGGAAGGCCATGATGTAATCCATCCCGCCGTGGCCGCCCTTCTGCCGCGCGATTTCGCCGACGCGCTGCCAGAGCGGGTGGGTGTGCTCCGCCTTGTAGGTGTCGACGGGCTTGAACGCGTGGCCGCCCGGCTGCCCTTCGAGGAAGATGCGACCCGGATAGTCCTTGAAGACCCCCTTGGTGCCGCGGACCGAGTTGAGCCGGTCATACGGCGTGGGGAGGGTCACGTTGTGCTGCAGCAGGATGGTCTTGCCGCGGATCGTCTTGATGAACGAGGAGTTGATGTCGCCGGCGACGTACTTCTCCTGCCACTTCGGCGACTCCTTCGGCACCTTCGCTTCGCGCCACTCCGTCAACCCGCGCTCCGGGGTCGACATCGAGACGAGATAGTCGAAGCGGTCGCCCTTGTGGATGTCGAGATACCACGCGACCGGGCCGAGGCCGTGGGTCGGGTAGAAGTTGCCGTCGCGGTTGGTGTGCGGCTTCCGTCGCCAGAGCCCTTCGTCACGATCCTCGAAGAGGATGCTGCGCAGGTCGTGAATGTAGGCGGCCTCGGCGTACATGATCTCGCCGAAGAGCCCCTTCTTCACCATCGTGTCGACCAGCATCTCGTTGAAGTCGTAGCAGCAGTTCTCCATCATCAGGCAGTGCTTCCGCGTCCGCTCCGACGTGCGCACCAGTTCCCAGCACTCGGCGAGCGACGTCGCCGCCGGGACTTCCGTGGCGGCGTGCTTGCCGGCCTTCATCGCGGCGAGGCAGACCGGCGTGTGCCAGGGCCACGGGGTGGCGGTGTAGACGATGTCGATGTCGTCGCGCTTCACCAGCTCCTCGAAGGCACGGTCGCCACTGCTGTAGGTCGCGGGGGCGGGCTGGCCGGCGTCGGTGACCCGCTTCGCGGCGCGTGCCACCTTCGCCGGGACGATGTCGCAGAGCGCGGTGATCTGCACGCCATCGACCGCGAGCAGTTCGCCGAGGACCGAGCTGCCGCGAAGGCCGGTGCCGACGATGGCCACGCGCACCTTCGCATGCCGCTCGAACGGCACGCCCATCATCGTCGCCGCACTCAGCGTCGTCTGGGGTGGTGGCGTTGGCGTCGCGTGGCTCTCGGTGCTGGAAACGGCGATCGCAGCGCTGGCGGCGCCAGCAGCCTTGAGCAGGTCGCGCCGGGAGAGCGGCGCGTCGGCAGGTCCGTGCGGCATCTGTGAAGTCTCGGCTTGGGAGGGGACGCCCCGGCGCGGTGCCCGGAGCCGCACGGATTTTAGCGGGACGCCACGTCCGGCGCGAGGTGCCCGACGTCGTCCTATCTTTCGGGCACCCCATGACCACACCCCATACGCGCGCTCCGCTCGGCTTCGCCGCCGCCCTCGCCACCGTCGTGGCCAACATCGTCGGCACCGGCGTCTTCACCACGCTCGGCTTCCAGGTGCTGGGCACCACGGATGGCTTTGCCCTCCTCGCGGCCTGGGGCATCGGCGGTCTCATCGCAGTGGCCGGCGCACTCTGTTACGGCGAGCTTTCGGCGGCCATCCGCGGCTCGGGGGGCGAGTACCGCTTCCTCGGCCGGATCTATGCGCCCGCTGTCGGAACCGTCGCCGGATGGGTGTCAGTGGCCGTCGGCTTCGCGGCACCGGTCGCGCTCGCCGCGATGGCGCTGGGCCGGTACGCCGGTCCGCTGCTCGAGATCCCGGCGGGTTCCCTGGCCGTCGCCGCCATCGTGGCCGCCACCGGTGTGCACCTCCTCGCGCCGGCGGTCGGCGGCAAGGTGCAGGTGGTGGTCACCACCGTGAAGGTGCTGCTCATCCTCGCCTTCGTGGCGATGGGACTGGCCGCGTCGGGCACCACGCTGAGTGTGGCGCCGAGCGCGGCCTCGATGGGGCAGATGACGAGCGGCGCCTTTGCGATCTCGCTGATCTTCGTCTCGTACGCCTACACCGGCTTCAACGCGGCGGCGTATTTCCAGGGGGAAGTCGTGAACGCGGAACGCAACGTGCCGCGCGCGCTGGTCCTCGGCACGCTGCTGGTCACGGCGCTCTACATGGGATTGAACTGGGTCTTCCTGCGCACCACGCCGATCACCGAGCTCGCAGGGCAGGTGGAGATCGGGGCGATCGCCGCCGGGCACATCTTCGGCGACGCGGGAGGGCGGTTGATGAGCGGGGTCATCGCCCTGCTCCTGATCTCCACGATTTCAGCGATGACGCTCGCCGGCCCGCGCGTGATCGAAGCGATGGCGGAGGACAATCCGCCCTTGCGACCGCTGGCACAGCGCACCGCCACCGGGAGTCCCAGCCGCGCGGTCTTGTTGCAGGGCGGCCTCGCCCTGCTCTTCGTGCTGACCGATTCGTTCGAGGGGATCCTCACCTACGCCTCCTTCACCTTGAATCTCTTCATGGTGCTGGCGGTGGTGGGCGTCATTCTGCTGCGCAAGCGGGAGCCGACGCTGCCGCGCCCCTATCGAGTCTGGGGCTATCCGTGGACGCCGCTCTTCTTTGCGGC
Source organism: Gemmatimonadota bacterium (assembly GCA_016704275.1). Lineage (NCBI taxonomy): Bacteria > Pseudomonadati > Gemmatimonadota > Gemmatimonadota bacterium. Next base: position 178,653 of record JADJAK010000002.1, on the reverse strand, counting down.
GTTCTCGATCTGGTCGTTGTTGGTGGTCGTGCGCGATCGCCCGATGGAGGCGGTGGGCGGCGTGGTGACGTTGGGGGTGGCGGCGCTACTGACGTGGCTCGTGGCGGCGGTGCCGGCCGACGAGTCGGGGGCGGCTTAGCTGCCGCTGGTGCGGCTGACGAGCAGGGAATCGAAGAGCGTAATCGGCGGGGCGTCATCGGCACCACCAAAGATGCGGCGGGCACCCTTCCACCAGGTCTTGGCCCTGGTCCCCGTGGGCAGGGCAGCTTCCACGACGCCCTTCCGACGATTTGCCGCGTGCACATACTTGCCGTCGCCGACGTAGATGCCGATGTGGCTGACGGTCTTCCCCTTCCCGAAGTAGAGCAGGTCGCCCGGCCGGAGCTGCGTCGGATCCTTCGGGACCTCGATGCCCGCCTTCGCCTGCTCACGCGAGGTGCGCGGCAGATCCAGATTGAACGCGGCCATCACCCACTGCACCAGCCCGCTGCAATCGAATGCCTTTCCCGGCGCCTTCGCGCCAAGCTTGTAGCGGGTGCCGATCTGCGCCTTCGCCAGCGTCACCAATGAGTCCGAGGGTGCGTCCTTCGCGAACATCTTGGAGATGGTCGTGAACGGCTTCTCGTCGCGCGAGAAGGCCGCGGACTGCGCACGCGCCGACGCCGGAATGCTCGCGGCCATGGCGGCGGCGAGCAGGGCGGGGAGTGCGAGGCGGCGCAACAGGGGCACGGGGACTCTAGTGCGAAGGAGCGAGTAATGGCGACCGGTCATTCTAGTGTCGGATCCACACTTCGGCTACCCCAGCGCATGTTTCGATCTGAACCAAATGACTATTTCACCGCAAAGGTGATCCGGACCACGCCCGTGACCTCCTTGTCCCGATCGCTGGTGTCGTACATCCCGTAGTCGTTCACCTCGGTGGAATTCCGCTTGGTCACCTGGAAGACCCCGACCCGCACGGCCTTGAGCCGCCCCGTCTTGGCCCCCACCGCCCCCAGGATCTCGTCGGCGCGGGTGCGGGCGTCCTTGGTCGCCTCGGCCAGCAACGGACCCCGGATGTCCGGCAGCTTGGCGTAGAGGTACTCCGGCGCCTGCCCGACCACTCCCACTCCCGCCGTCAGCAGCCCGGAGAGGTCGCCAGCCAGCGCCGCGACCTTGTCGACGTCCGGGGAGCGCAGCTCGACCTGCTGGGTGACCCGGTACCCCAGGACGCGGCCGGTCTCGTTGCCGTTGATGTACTCGTTGACCACCATCGTGAAGGGCGCGCGCACGGTGATGCTCGAATCGGGGAAGCCCTGCGTCATCAGGAAGGCGCGGGTCTGCTCGGCACCATCGCGGGCGATGCGGGCGGCATCGGCCTGCGTCCCTGCCTGACGGCCGACGTCGAGTCGCCACACCGCGAGATCGGCGCGCACCAGCCGCTTGGCCGATCCGGTGACGGTGATGTCATCGTTGGCGCGCTTGAGGCCGCTGACCGCCCCGGCGGCGACGAGCGCTGCCAGCACGATGGAAATGCCGAGGATCAGGGCGGGGCGGGTGCTGGGCTGGTCACTCATCGACTGCTCCTAGAGAATGCGCTGGCCGAAGGCGCTTGCCATCAACTCGACCGCCAATTCCGCGGTCTGATTGTACGAGTCGAGCACGGGATTCACCTCGACCAGGTCGAGCGAGACCACTCGACCACTATCCCACAGCATCTCCATGGCGAGATGCGCTTCGCGGTAGGTGACGCCGCCGCGCACCGGTGTGCCCACACCGGGCGCGTCGCGCGGGTCCACGAAATCGAGATCGAGCGAGACGTGCAGCCCCGTCGTGCCGGCGCTGACCTGCGCGATCGCCTCGGCGAGAATGGTGCGGAGGCCGCGCTCGTCGATGTCGCGCATGGTGTAAATGGTCACGCCGTACTCGCGCGCGTGGGTCCTCTCGGCCTGATCAAGGTCGCGCGCCCCGATGATCACCAGGTGCTCGGGACGCACCGCCGGGCCCGGCGACGCAATCGATGCCATCCCCCGGTCGCCGTGCCCCAGCAGGTGCGCCACCGGCATGCCGTGCACATTGCCGCTGAGCGTGCTCTCGGGGGTGTTGAGGTCGGCGTGGGCGTCGAGCCAGATCACCCCGAGGCGATCGCCACGTTCGGCGAGCGCGGTCGCCACACCGGCGATTGATCCGGCCGCGAGCGAGTGGTCGCCACCGAGCACGAGCGGAATGCGTCCACCCCGCACAATGTCCGCGGTGCGGGCGGCGATGTCGGTGCAGATGCCGGTGATGGTCGGGAGGAACTCGATGCCGCGCCCCACGCCGAGCGTCTCGCGCGTGGGGATCGGGACGTCGCCGGTGTCGACGACGTCGTGGCCGAGGCGTTCGAGGCGCTGGGCAAGCTGGGCGAGGCGGACGGCGGAGGGGCCCATCTCGACTCCGCGCCGTGAGGCGCCGAGGTCGAGGGGCACACCGAGCAGGGCGAGGGAAGCCATGCCCGTAAGCTACCGGATCGTCTCGCCCGGCGCGGGGGTGAGGAGGCGGTTCCGGAGGCTGGGGGAGAGCAGCCGCTTGAGCTCGGCGGGCGTCCCCGGCAAGCCCGGAAACGTCCCGTAGTGCTGGGGAACGATCCACTTCGGGCGGACCAGTTCGCACGCCTTGGCCGCCTGCCGCGGCCCCATCGTGTAGAAGTCACCGATCGGCAGCATCAGGATGTCGGGATTGTACATCTCGCCGATCAGCGCCATGTCGCCGAAGACCCCGGTGTCGCCGGTGTTGTAGATCACCAGGTCGCGGGCACACTCGAGCACGAAACCACACGGGGTGCCGATCTCCCGCGGGCGGCCGTCGGCCGTCGCGAGGGAGGAAGAATGGAACGCCTGCACCAGCGTTGCCGTCACGCCGTGCGTCGTGTGCGACCCGCCAATATTGAAAGCCACCACCTGCCCCTCCGGCGCCCCCTCGGCGACCAGCTCCATCCCCAGCTCGACGCTGCAGAGGATCGTGGCGCCGGTCTGCTTTGCCAGCGCCACCGTCTCGCCGATGTGATCGGCGTGCCCGTGGGTCACGCAGATCACGTGGGCCGTCGCCGCGAGCTCGGCGGCATTCGCCGGCGCGCGGGGATTGCTCAGCCACGGATCGAACAGCAGCGACGGGCCACCCCAGATGTCGAGGTGGAAGGCCGAGTGGCCGAGCCAGGTGAGGGAAACTCCGAGTGGCACCGTCATGTCAAACTCCGTGATCGATCATCGATGATCGATCATCGATCATCGATAAAACGTGTTGAAGACGAACCGATACGTCCCCGCCGGCTGTGCCCGGAACAGCACTTCGGGACCGTACAGGTAGAGGGTACCCTGACCCACGGTCGCTTGTGCCATGGCGACCCCGTCCTTGAGGTACTCCTGGCCGATGGCCCAGCCGGAGCGCAACGGCTTCTCGGCGGTGTAGCGGGCGATCGGCGTGACGCCCTTGGCGGCGGCATCGGGGAGGAGGCGCCAAACCGGCGAGTTGTCGAAGAAGACGTCGGTGGCCGGGCGCGCGCCGCGGGCCACGGCGACCGTGGTGTCGACGCTGGTGACCAGGACCGAGCCGGGGATGTAGAACTTGTCGCTCGAGATCGGGCGCGTGGTCCCGTTGGCCTGCTTCTCGGTGATCTGGCTCTCGACCGGCAGCGTCAGCGCCGCGGCGAGGTTGGTCGCCGACGAGCCGATGGCGACGACGCGTCCGCCCTGCTCGAGGAAGCTCTTGATCTGCGGCACCGTGGTCGCCGCCGAGACGTTGCCGAGCTGATCGCGGAATTCGGCGGGCAGCGTCATCGGATCGAGCACACGGCCGCCGCCACCACCACCGCCACCGCCGGCACCACGTCCGCCACCGGTGCCGGGGATTGCCCCGTTGACGAAGAGCAGCACGTCGAACTGTTGGCGGAGATTGCCGGCGTCAAGCGTCGGCGCGTAGACCACCGTGAACGGCATCTCGTACTGTTCGAGGATCCACCGCGTCCATCCCGACTCCATCGAGCCGCCATACCGATCCCACAGCCCGATGCGGAGCGGGGTCACCGCCGTGCCGCGCTGCGCCAGCGTCGTCGCCGTGGTCGGGAGCGCGCGATCGCGCGCCATCTCGCCCAGTACCTTGGCCGCCGCGGAGGAGGCGGGGACGAGGAAGTCGCCGTTCGGGAGGCGCTCGACCTTCTGCTTCGCCTTGAGCAGGCGGTTCACCGCGACGAAACCGTCGGTGGCGCCGGCGGGGATGCGCCACGCCTTGGCCTTGGTGTCGAAGGCGGCCGCGTCGGGGCGGATGTCCTCGCTGGTGATCGGGGCGAGCGGGGCCTGGAACGGATCGAGAATCCGGTCAAAGCTGACGCCCATCTGGTACGCCAGCGTGTAGCCGGCGTTGTCGTACGGCCGCTTTGGCGGGCCGCCGGGGTACTGCAGGTCGGTCGGGTGCCACTGCGGCTCGAACATGTCGAGCACATGCGGCCGGAACGCCTGGTCGGTACGGACGACGAACGAGCCCTTCGGGTACCGCGTACCCCCGATGCTGAAGTCCGCGGTCGCCTTCTGCACTTCGATGCCCGACGTGGAGAGCGCCTGCAGGAAGTCGAGCGCGTTGCCGATCTCCGCCTGGTTGGCCGGGAGCACATAGGCTCGCGGGTCACGCCGGGCCGGGTTGCGGAGCGCGGCGGCCTGCGCCTGGGTCGACGTCCCCGCAGCGCGGGCGGCGTCGATCGGCACCGGGCGTGGTGGTCCAGGTGTCGGTCTGGCCGCGCGCGATCGAGTTGCGCCCCATCTGCCAGAAGTCGAACAGCAATTCCTCGCGATAGCGGGAGGCGTAGTCGAGGATCGCCCGATTGGCCGTCATCGAGTAGTCGATCGATTGCCGGAAGCGCCACACCTGTGGCGCGATCGGGAACTGGCCGCTGCCGCTCGGCAGTTGCCGCGCGAGCACGAGCGGAATCGTGGTCGGGGTCGGCGAGCCGATCGTCTCGGTCAGGATGCCGATCATGTTGTGGAAGTAGCCTGCCGTGCGGAGCCCGCCGTTCCACCAGGTGGAATACGACGAGGCTTCCCTCGAGACCACGCCCGGCTTCCCTTCGGAGGCGAAGCGACGCTGCATTCCCATCGCCACAAAATCGAGCCCGGTCGGGATCATCGGGTCGAAGACGTAGTTGAACGGATCGCGGAACGGCGGCGCGAACATCACCGAGCCTGCGGGGCCGGTCTGGTGATGGTTGTAGATGACCTGCGGGAACCACGTCCGATAGAGCGTCCGGCTGATGTTGCGCGACTCCGCCTGCGCGTTGCGATAGAAGTCGCGGTTGTTGTCGTGGCCGACGTACTTCTGGTACAGCCGCGGCAGATCGCCCATGTTGCGCTGCAGCGTGTCCGGCTTGCGCATGTACCATGACGAGACGAGTTCCATCCCATCCGGATTGGCATGGGCCACCAGGATGATCACGTCGTCGAGGATCCGCGTCGTCTCGGCATCATCCTGCGAGACGAACTGCCAGACCATCTCGAGCAGCTGTTGCGCGCCGAGCACTTCGGTCGCGTGGAGTCCACCGTCAATCCAGATGACCGACTTGCCGTTGGCCGCCAGGCGCCGCGCGGTGGCCTCGTCGACCCGGCCTGCGGCCAGCAGTGCGTTGTTCTTCCGGTACTCCTCCAGCTTCCCGAGATTGGCCGGCGACGAGAGGATCGCCATCAGCTGCGGTCGCCCTTCGGCCGTCGTGCCGATCGTGTCGAGCTCCATCCGCGGCGATTCCACCGCCAGCTTCTCCCACCACCGTTGCAACTGGGTGTAGGTCGCCAACTGGTAGTCGGCGCCGATCTTGAAGCCGAGCGCCTGCTCCGGCGTCGTCAGACGGGCCTGGGCCGGGAGCGAGAACGGAAGCGCGAGCAGAAGCAGGAGACGGAGTGGGAGGCGCATGCGTGGCTCGAGAAGAGAAAGGGATGATCGATGATCGATCATCGATGATCGATCCGTGCTGGTGAACTACGAGACTCGGATGGGCGGCGTGGGACTCGGATCACCGATCATCCATCATCAACCATCGATCATCGATCATCGATCATCGATGCCACCGCGCCCAACCCCGCAAGGCGGCCGGTGACCCACGCCCAGACAAAGTTGTAACCCCCAATCGGCCCGAACGCATCCAGCAGTTCGCCGGCGAGGAAGAGTCCGGGATGGATACGGCTCTCCATGGTGGCCGGTTGGACCTCGCCCAGAGCCACGCCGCCGCCGGTGACCTCGGCCTTCTTGTAGCCCTCGTCGCCGCTCCAGGGGAGCGGGTAGCGGGTCAGGGCGGCCACCAGCGCCTTGCGCCCATTGCGCGGGAGCTGCGAGAGCTTCCGGGCCGGGTCGATGCCGACGTCGGCGAGCAGGCGGTCGGCGAGGCGCGTGGGCAGCTCCCGGCGGATCACCGTCCCCACCTGGTGCACGGCCGGGGCGAGGAACGCTTCCCACGTCGCGGCATCGTAGGCGGTCCACTGCACCGTGATCGTCGCCGGTGGCTCGTCGGCGAGGCGACCGCGGACGGCGACGTGCGAGATGTCGAGGACGGCCGGCCCGCTGTAGCCGCGATGGGTGAAGAGGAACCCGCCACTCGCCTCGCGGCGTTCCGTCGCGTTCTTCGCCTCGATGGTCACCGGGAGCGAGACGCCGGCGAGGTCCGCAAAGATCGGCGGGTCGAGTGTCAGCGGGGTGAGGGCGGGGTAGGTCGGATGGATGGTGTGGCCGAGGCGCGCCGAGGGCACGCCGTAGGCGAAGCCGTCCGAGCCCGTCTTCGGGACGGAGAGGCCACCGGTCGCCACGATCACGGCGTCGGCGCGGATCGTCCGGCCACCCGCGAGGGAGATGCCCCACCCGGGCGTGAGCGGATCGAGCGCAGTGACTTCGACGCCTGACTGCCAGTCCACGCCGTGGGCCTTCGCGGTCCGCACCAACCCGTCGCGCACTGCGCGCGCGCTGTTCGCCACCGGGAAGAGCTTGCCGGTCTCCTCTTCGAGCCGGAGCGGCAAGCCGACCTCCTCCTCAAAGAACAGTCGCTGGTCCTCGAGCGGCCACCCGCGCAGGATCATCCGGAGCGAGTTGGGGGAGGAGGCCGTGACATAGCGGGTGGTGTCGAGATGCGACGGCAGCACGTTGCAGCGCCCGCCCCCGGAAATCAGGATCTTGCGTCCCCCGTCCGGGGTACGCTCAAGCAGGACGACGCGCGCGCCGCCCTTGGCCGCATGGATGGCGGCGAGGAGCCCGGCGGCGCCGGCGCCGAGGACGGCGACGAGCGGAGGTGAAGTGGACACTCGCGAAACCTAGCCACCTGCGGGGCTATTTTTCTCCCATGACCCAGCCAGCCCTCCCCCGGCGCCCCGCCCCGTCACCTGTCCGACCATCGCCCCTGGTCGATGTCGCGGCGCTCAAGGCGCTGCTCGACGGCCCCGAGGTCGGGGTTCGGGACTACGTTCGCCAGCGGCTCACCGATCCGCGCTTTGCCTACGTCTATGGGCTCTCGCACCATGAGTACCGCGAGGTCGTTCTCGGTTGGCTGCGCGAACTGGCGAAGGATGGCCTGGGTGCGTTGGCGGTGGCACCCCAGTACGGCGGTGCCGGCCGGCCACGGGACTTCCTCGCCTCCTTCGAGACGCTGGCCTTCCACGACCTCTCGCTGACCATCAAGTACGGCGTGCAGTTCGGGCTCTTCCAGGGCAGCGTGATCCTCCTCGGCACCGAGTGGCACCACCGCACCTTCCTCCCGAGCATCTCCAGCGGTGAACTCCTCGGCGCGTTTGCGATGAGTGAGCTCGGCAGCGGCTCGAATGTGCGCGACCTCGAGACCACCGCCACGTACGACGCCGCGACCGAGAGCTTCGTCATCCACACGCCGCACGGCGGCGCGCACAAGGAATGGCTCGGCAACGTGGCGTGCCACGGCGCGATGGCGACGGTCTTTGCGCAGCTGATCGTCGGCGGCACGCGCCACGGCGTGCACGCCTTCCTGGTGCCGATTCGCGAGGCCTCGGGGGCCGCCGCGCCGGGCGTGCGCATCGGCGACACCGGCATCAAGGAAGGGTTGAACGGCGTCGACAATGGCCGGCTCTGGTTCGACCAGGTGCGCATCCCCCGCCTGCACCTCCTCGATCGTTTCGGACACGTGGCCGCCGACGGGACGTACAGTTCGCCGATCGAGAGCCCGGCGCGGCGCTTCTTCACGATGATCGGCACGCTCGTCGGCGGCCGGATCACCATCGGCCTGTCGGCACTCTCTGCGGCGAAGAGCGCGCTCACCATCGCGATTCGCTACGGCAATCGGCGGACCCAGTTCGGCCCCGAGGGCGGCAACGTCACCAAGCTGCTCGATTACCGCACGCATCAGCGGCGACTCCTCCCGGCGCTGGCGTCGTCGCTCGTGCTCGACATCGCGCTCTCCCGCCTCGTCGATCGCTTCGCCGCCTTGCAGGATGGCGGCGGGCACGAAGGCGAGAGTCGCGAGGTCGAGGGACTGGCGGCGGGCCTCAAGGCCTACACCGCGTGGCTGGCCCAACAGGCCGTCACCGACGCGCGCGAATGCTGCGGCGGGCAGGGCTACCTGCAGGTGAATCGCCTCGCGGTGCTGCGCGGCGACATCGATGTCTGGACGACGTTCGAGGGCGACAACACCGTCCTGATGCAGCTGCTCGCGAAGGGACTGCTGACGGGGTACAAGCAGGAGTTCGCCGAGATGGGGGTGATCCGGTTGCTCACGCGGCGGGCCCGGGCAGCACTCAAGGCGATGAACCCGGTGACGGCGCGCCGTGACGACGAGGACCACCTCCGCGACCCGGTGCAGCAGGCCGACTTGCTCCGCTACCGCGAGGAACGGCTGCTTGATGCCGCCGCGCGCCGGTTGCGCGCCGGGATGAAGAAGGACCCCCTCGGGGCGATGCAGGATGTGCAGGACCACCTGATGCACCTCGCCACCGCGCATGTCGAACGCGTCGCCTTCGACGCCGTGCAGGAAGAGATCGAGCGGGCGCAAACCTCCCTTCGTCCGTTGCTCATGCTCGTCCGCGACACCTTCTGGGCGTCGGCGGTCGAGCGCGACATCGGCTGGTTCCTGATGAACGGCGTGGTCGAGACGCCGAAGGCGAAGGCGATCCGCTACCTGGTGAACAACTGCATCCAGGAGATGCGACCGATCGCCGAGCAGATCACCCAGGCATTCGCGATTCCCGACCAGGTGCTGGCGGCGCCGATCGCGTTTGACGCGCTGCCCACGCGGGACGCATGATGGCGGACGGCGAACAGCGAACGGCGAGTCCGCTGCGATGCCATCCTTGTTCACGCCAGGGGGAATTGCACGCTGGCAGGCGCACCTCAACGGCTCGGCGGTGTTCGCCGAGGCCGCCGCGGGATGGGTCGGGACGCTGGTGCTCGTCGCCTCGGATGTGGAACCACCGTCGCACACCCTCGTCCGCGTCGATGATGGGCGCTGCACTGAGGCGAGAACCGCGGATGTGGCTGATCGGGATCCCGCCGATTTCGTGCTCGCCGCGACCACCACGACCTGGCTCGCGCTCATTGCCGGTCGCACGACCCCGACAATGGCTGCGATGACCGGTCGCCTCCACCTCGAGAAGGGCGACCTCTTCGCCCTGATTCCGCATGCGAAAGCGGCGGCCGAGCTTCTCGCTGCGGCCGCCGACTAGATCCGTTCACCCCGCGGCTGAAGCCGCGCATCACCGCGGCTAAACATCACCCTTTCTTGAGGGTGATCCCACCGTTCACCGTCTCGATGCTGAGCCGGCGCCCACCACGACCGATCTTGCCGTTGAATGACTTCGGGCCCCACTTCCCCTCGATCGTGACCGGGAAGTCGCTGGTGATGCCGCCGTTCACGGTTTCGCCGCTGATGTCGGCATCGAGGCCGGCGGGGAAGACGAGGTCGACGCCGCCATTCACCGCCGAGACCTTCAGCGTGCCGTCCCAATCGGCCTTGGTGAACTTGGCCTTGATGCCGCCATTGACCGTCTCGAGGTGGCTCGCCGTCGTTCCGCTGAAGATGATCGCGCCGTTGACGGACTGCAGCGCGGCCGATGCCTCGAGCCCGGTCGCGGTGATGTTGCCGTTCACGCTCTCGGCATCGACCAGCACACCGGCCGGGACGCGCACTTCGTAGCGCATCTCGACCTGGTCATAGTTGTCGCGGCCGCGCGACGGGGAGGAGTTCTCCCCCTTGCACGTCTTCCGGTTCGGATCGCGGTTGGTGTAAATGGTGCAGATCCGCACCTTCCCGCCGCTCTCCTCCATGATCGCCTTCACGTAGGAGCCGTCGCCCTTGATCACCCGCTTGGTGACGATCACCTCAGCGGTGCGCCCGGTGCCCTGCGTGATCACCATCGGCCCGTTGATGTTCTCGAGGGCGAGCGTGCCCCCGGCGGCGATCGTCGGGGTGAAGCGGGTCTCCTGGGCCGCCAGGGGGGCGGCGGCCACGAGGAGGGAGGCGAGCAGGGTGCGGCGCATGGGCAAGCTCCGAAGAGGGAGAATCGGGGTTCCTGACTGAGACGTGGGCGACCCGTGAATGGTTGCAGGCTACCGCTTCTGCAGCCGGATCGCCCCATCCACGGTGCTCAGCCGCAACGCTGGCCCGCCGTCGCCGAGCGTGCCGCGGAACTGGCGCGGGCCCCACTTCCCCGAAGTGGTCAGCGGGAAGTCGCTGCTGAAGGTCCCGTCGACGGAGGAGCCGGAGACGTCGAGGCCGACACCAGACGGGACTCGGACGGTGATGGCGCCGTCGACCGTCCGGTAGTGCATGCCCGCCTTCGGCATCTCGTCCATCGTGACGTCGATCTCGCCGTCGACGGTCGAGATCGATTCCGGCGCCCGCCCGGAGACGATGACGTCGCCGTCGACGGTGGTGATGGTCGCCTTCCCGGTCAGGTCGGAGACGTGAACGTCGCCGTCGACCGTGGCCACCTGCAGCGCCGCACCCTCGGGGAGCCGCACCTCGTACGCCATCTCGACATCGAGCGGATCGCGATATCCGGCTGCGGTTGCGGTCGCGGCGGCCGGTGCAGCTCGTGCGATCATCATCGGTGTCGTCGAGGTAGAGGGTGCAGACGCGGATGCCGTCATCAGCTTTCCTCCATCACCGCCTTCACCAGGGCACCATTGCCCTTCCGGACCGTCTTCCGGGCGATGATCTCCGCGGTGCGGCCACTCGCCGGCGTGACGCTGATGTTGCCGTCGATGTTGCTCAGGGAGAGTGTCGCACCGCGCGCCAAGGCGTGGGTGAAGCGGGTCTCCTGCGCGGTGAGCGGGGCACTGCTCGCGAGGCTGCCGAGCAACAGGACGGTCAGGGCGATCGGGCGGGACATGGCTTCTCCTTGGCGGTTCGGTCGGAACGGAGTGATGATTCCCTCTGACGCCGGAGCCCCCCCGCAGGGTTGTCACCCCAGGAGCCAGCCATGTCCCAGCACTTCGACCGCCGGACCTTCCTCGGCCTCGCCACCGCCGCCGGCCTCCCGATCGCACTGGCCGACCAGCTGTGGGCCGATGTGGTCCCGCCGGCTGCCAACGCACCAGAGGCCGTTCTGGCACTGCGGGCACTCACGAAGGAGCAGCTCGCCGCCGCCGAGGCGGTGCTGGGGATCAGCTTCACCGATGCCGAGCGCGAGATGATGCTCTCGACGGTCGACGGGACGCTTGCCTCGCTCGCCAAGCTGCAGCAAGTGCCGCTGCCGAACTCGGTCGTACCGGCGCTCCACTTTGACCCGCGCCCGGCGGGGGCGACGGCCGTCGGTCAGCCCATCACTGCGCGGGTGCCGCTCCGACGACCCAATCCGCTGGTGCTGCCGACCACCGACTCGGACTTGGCGTTCGCCTCGGCGGAACAGCTCGGGCGCTTGATCCGAGCCGGGCACGTGACCTCGCGGCAACTGGTCGATCGCGCGCTCGCGCGCTACGCGCAGTTCGACCCGATCCTCAAGTGCGCCATCACGCTCACGCCGGAGCGGGCGCGTGCGCAGGCCGATGCGCTCGACGCCGAGGCGAAGCGCGGGAGCTTCCGCGGGCCGCTGCATGGCGTGCCCTACGCGGCGAAGGACCTCTTTGCGGTGCCGGGCTATCCGACCACCTGGGGGTCTCCACTCTTCAAGGAGCAGCGGCTTGAGGAGACGGCCGCGGTGGTCGAGCGGCTCGACAAAGCGGGCGCCGTGTTGGTGGCGAAGAGCTCGCTCGGCGAATTCGCGCAGGGTGATGTCTGGTTCGGCGGAATGACGCGCAACCCGTGGAACACGGAGCAGGGATCGAGTGGGTCCTCGGCCGGGTCGGCGAGCAGCGTGGCGGCGGGCCTCGTCCCGTTCGCGATCGGCACCGAGACACTCGGCTCGATCGTCTCGCCCTGCACGCGCTGCGGCGTGAGCGGTCTGCGTCCGACCTTCGGCCGGATCTCGCGGCATGGGGCGATGGCGCTCTCGTGGACAATGGACAAGGTCGGCCCCATTGCTCGCCATGCAGGTGACTTGGCACTCGTCTTCGACGCCGTGCACGGCGCCGACCCGCGCGACCCGTCGACGCGGACGATGCCGTTCCGCTACGAGCCCGATCGGTCGCTCGCGAACGTGCGCATCGGCGTACATCCCTCGCTTGTCGAGCCGGCGGCGGTTGCCCTCGGCACCGCAGCGCGCTGCCTATGCGGCGCAACGGCCCGTGCTCGACGCGCTGATCAAGGCGGGCGCAACGCTCACGCCGATCACCTGGCCCGAGACGCTGCCGACCGATGCGATGCGCACCATCCTCACGGTCGAGGCGGCCGCGGCGTTCGAAGAGATCACGCGCACCAATCGCGACGACCAGATGGTGCAGCAGAATCGAGGTGCCTGGCCCAACACTTTCCGGGCGGCGCACATGGTGTCCGCGGTCCAGTACGTCCAGGCCAACCGCGCGCGCACGCTCCTCATGCAGCAACTCGCGACACTCTACGCGACGGTCGACGTGATCATCGCGCCGACCAATGCCGGATCGGTGCTGACGGCGACCAATCTCAGCGGCCATCCGACGGTGGTGGTGCCGAGCGGTTTTTCGGAGCAGGGAGCGCCGCGGGCGATCACGTTCGTGGCGGCGCTGTGGCGGGAGGATCTGGCGTTGCGGCTGGCGGCGGCGTGGCAACAGGCGAGCGACATCCACCTGCGTCGCCCGCCCAAGTTCAGCTGAGGTCTACTTCGCGGTCTTGACGCGAATCGGGCCGTTGAACGATTCGACGCTGACGCGCGCCTCGCCCTTGCCGTAGGTGATGGTGAAGTCCGATTCCTCCCTGAAACCCGGCACCGGCGGGACGGGCGGCGGTGCCCGCCCCTTCCCCGGGCGTGGCGTGGCGGGCGGGGCCATCGGTGCCTGCCGTCCCCCGACGTCAGCATCCCCTTCAATTCGGTCTCGAAGTCGCCCATCACCGTCGAGACGCGCATCTTCGCGCTGGTGTTGCTCGGCAGCGTCAGCGTGATGCCGCCATTGTGGCTCTCGAAACTGTAGTTCCCGTCCGGGTCGAGACTTCCCGTGAAGTCGACGGTGGAGTTGACCGACGACGCGGTGACCGACGCCGCGTGCACCCCGCGCATCCGCACGCCGGCGTTGATGCTCTCGGCCTCGAGCCGGCCCTCGACATCGACATTCTCGAGCGAGACGACCCCGGCGACCGCGTTGATCGAGAGCGACGCGCCCTTGTAGTCGACCACCGTCACCGTCCCCGCCACCGTCTCGAGTGCCGTGCGTCCGCTGCCGTTGAGCAGCCGGATGGAGCCGTTCATGGTGGTGATGTCGAGACGATCCGTGGCGCCGGTGACCGTGACCCCGCCCGAGATGCAGTTGATCTCGAGGCGACTCGACGGCGGAACGGTGATGGTCAACATCCCCGACGGCGATCCTTCGCGGCCGCGCCCCATCGAGAGGATGTCGCAGTTGACCTCGGCACTGCGGCGGTCGGACTCGAGGCTGCCGCCGGTCACGTTCAAGCGCTCGTCAGTGCCGACGCGGACCGTCACGCCGCAGGTCGGCGCGTTGATCTCGATCGTGGCCCCGCTGCCGAGCCGGACGGCAGTGTCCGGCGCGGTCAGGCCGCTGGCGGCGACGGTGGCGAAGAGCAGGGTGGCGAACATGGCAATCTCCTCGGGACCCGGTCAGGTCCGAATGGCCGTGCGGCGCGTCACGGTGCGCAGCACCTCGAGCTTCTTCTGCAGCGCGGACGTCAGGTAGTGGGCGCTCCGCGGATCGTCGGGCGTCGCGCGTCGCCGGGTGGCGGCATCGGCGATCACCTGGTCGAGTGCGGCGAGCGAAGCACGAATTCCCTCGCGGGTCTTCGGGTCGAGCGTCGTTTCGGTGCCGGCGAGATGCGCCTCCAGCTGACCGATGGCCTGCTGGAGCGCCTGATCGGCCGGCGTGTGCGACGCCGCCACGCTACTGGCGGGCGTGACCAGGGCCGCCTGCGCGGACGTGGCCGCGGGCGGCACCACCGTGCCCGATCGGAGCAGGAGCATCGTGCCGCCGATCGACGCGGCGGCGATCACCAACCCGGCCGCAATCGCGGTCGGCCAGCGCAGCAGGAACGTGCCAGCCGGATGCCGCGGCGTCAGCTGCGGCGCGATCTCGGGCCAGAGATCCTCGGCGGGTGGCGTGTCGCGCAAGGTCGCGACCGCCTCCAGTAGCCGGGGATCGAGCGGGTCGTCGTCGTTAGTGGCCATCGAGCATCCTCCGGAGCGCGGCGCGGGCGCGCGACAACTGCGACTTCGAGGTGCCGACCACCAGCCCGAGCCGGTCGGCGATTTCTTCGTGCGTCCATCCTTCCACGTCGTGAAGGATGAACACCTGGCGCGAGCCATCCGGAAGCCGACGGATCGCGGACTCGAGATCCATCGCCACGGCCGGGTGCGGAGTGTGCCCAGCGGCCTGCCCGAGGGCGAGCTCGTCGTCCTGGATCCACTTCCGCTCGCTCTGCCCGCTCCGATGCCTGGAGAGCACCACGTTCACGGCCAGCCGGTGCAACCAGGTCGAGAAGGCACTCTCGGCCCGAAAGGTCGGCAGCTTCTGCCACGCCCGGATGAAGACGTCCTGGGTCAGGTCATCGGCCAGGTCGTCGCCAGCCATCCGCCGCACCAGGGTGTGGATTCGCGCCACATGCCGCCGGTACAGCCGCTCGAACGCCCCCTCGTCGCCCCCCGCCGCCGCCCTGGCGAGGGAGACTTCGATGTCGAGGGCCGGCGTACCAGCCAGGGGGGTCGAGAGCGTCATGGCGGCGGTCACGGAACTGAGACGGGGCGGGGAGCCCGAATGGTTGCAACGGACGGCGAACAGCGAACGGCGATGGACCGCCCTTCAGGCGCCAGCTGTTCGCTGTTCGCCGGCCGCCGTTCGCCGTCTACTCAGGCCCCTGCTGCGTCAGGCAATGAAACGCCCCCAACCCCCAGATCAGCGCCGTGCAGTCGATCACCACCACCGTGCGGGTCGGGAAGAGCGCCTGCAGCGTGGCACGGGCGATCTCGTCCCGCTCGGCGTCGTAGCCGGGGAGGAGGACCACCTCGTTGCCGATGTAGAAGTTGGCATAGGAGGCAGGGAGCCGCTGGTCTTCGTAGACCACCGGGCGCGGCATCGGCAGCGTGACGATCCGGAACGGCTCGCCGTCGACGTCCGTCATCGCCTCGAGGCGCATCAAGTTCGCCAGCAGCAACGCGTAGTTCTCGTCGGACGGGTCATCCTCGAGCACGGTGACGATCGTGTGCGGATCGACGAAGCGGGTGATGTCGTCGATGTGGCCGTCAGTGTCGTCGCCGACGATCCCCTCGCCGAGCCAGAGGATCTTCTGCACGCCGAGATGGTCCTTGAGCGACTGCTCGATGTCGCCCTTCGAGAGCTCCGGATTGCGATTCGGATTGAGGAGGCACGCCTCGGTGGTGAGCAGCACGCCCTCCCCGTTCACCTCGATGCTGCCGCCCTCGAGGATCATCCCGGGCGACAGCCGCGCGATGCCGTACTCCTCGGCGACGAGGCGCG
The DNA here is from genome assembly GCA_016704275.1 of Gemmatimonadota bacterium. Lineage (NCBI taxonomy): Bacteria > Pseudomonadati > Gemmatimonadota > Gemmatimonadota bacterium. Next base: position 162,654 of record JADJAK010000002.1, on the reverse strand, counting down.
GGATCTCGTTGTCGAGATCGTACGGCGGATACTTGCCACCCCAGGCGTTGTAGCCCCAGTCGAGGATCAATTGCTCGCGCGTGCCGTTGGCGTCGCGCTGCACGAAAATCGGGCCGTGGTCGCGACACCAGGCGTCATTGGTCGGGAAGTGATGGAAGAAAACGTTCGCGGTCGGCACCTTCGCCTCGGCGAGCACCGCACGCGCCTCCGCCTCCATGGCGTCGTCGGCCACGTTGACGTGCACCTCCTCGCCAGGAGCGAGGTGGCGGATCATCTCCGCGATCACGTAGGGCACCGGGAAGAAGTTCCCGGGCCAGCTCGATTCGCGGTGCGGCCACGACAACCAGGTGCCCCGGTGAGGCGCCCACTCCGCTGGCATCACGAATCCGCGCGCGGCGGGAGTATCAGTCAATGTACCGCCGTGTCAGGTCGCCGTAGGCATCGATGCGGCGGTCCCGCAGGAACGGCCAGTGCGTGCGCACCACGTCGACATTGCCGAGATCGCAGTCCGCGACGAGGATCTCCTCGTCCTGACCGGCCTTGGTCAGGATGCGGCCGTTCGGGTCGGCGATGAACGAGCCGCCCCAGAACTCGATCCCCGGCGCGTCGGCCGCGCTCCCCGGCAGTACTTCGTGGCCCGTCCGGTTCACCGAGCAGACGAAGCAGCCGTTGGCCACCGCGTGACTTCGCTGGATCGTCTCCCACGCCGCCTGCTGTCGTTCGCCGTACTCCGCCTTCTCGGGTGGCAGCCAGCCGATCGCCGTCGGATAGAAGAGGATCTCCGCGCCGCTCATCGCCGTGAGGCGGGCCGCTTCCGGATACCACTGGTCCCAGCAGATCAGCACGCCGATCTTGCCGTACTTCGTGTCCCAGGAGCGGAAGCCGAGGTCGCCGGGCGTGAAGTAGAACTTCTCGTAGAACAGCGGATCGTCGGGGATGTGCATCTTGCGGTACTTGCCGAGGTAGCTGCCGTCGGCGTCGATCACGGCGGCCGTGTTGTAGTAGAGTCCCTGCGCGCGTCGCTCGAAGAGCGAGGCGACGATCACCACGCCGAGTTCCTTCGCGACGGCCGAGAGACGGTCGGTCGAGGGGCCGGGGATCGCCTCGGCGAGCTGGAAGAAGTCGTGGTCTTCCCGCTGGCAGAAGTAGTACCAGCCGAAGAGCTCCTGCAGGCAGATGATCTGGGCGCCCTGGGCGGCGGCCTGGCGGATCCCCTCGATGGCACGATCGAGGTTGCCGGCGGGGGTGGCCCCCACCCGCTGCTGGACCAGCCCGACCCGGACGGTTCGCGAAGTAGTCATGGCGACTAAAATAGTGCTGGCTCCCGGCGGCGGCATCCATTGGCCGGGATTGGCTTCCTTGGCGCTCGAGGCTCCCATTCGCGTCCCGACCCGACTCCTGGCCCTCTCGCTCCTCCTCCTGGCCCCCGGCGTGGCCACCGCGCAGCGCCTCGACTGGCGTGCCCGGGTGGCGCTCTATGGCGACAACACCGAGTTCTTCACCCCCTATCGGGTGGGCGAGACGATCCTCGGCACCCAGCTCCAGACGTGGCTCGAGGCCAAGCCGGGGCGGCGGACCGAACTGCGTCTCGGCTTCTACGCCGACCGCCGGCTCGGCAGTGAGCAGTTCACCGACACCCTGCTGCCCATCGTCGCCTTCCGCTATCGGACCGAGCACTCGCAGGGAATCATCGGCACCCTGGAGACGGTGCGGCGGCATGGCCTGCTTGAGCCGCTGATGGTCACGACGCGCGAGCTCACCACGCCGGTCGAGTCCGGCATCCAATGGATCGAGACGCGCGGCATCTTCCGAGGCGAGGCCGGGTCAACTGGCAGCAGCTCAACACGCCGACGCAGCGCGAGGCGTTCGAGATGGGCGCCGTGCTGCGCGTCGAGCCGACCGACTGGGCCACCATCGAGGCGCAGCATCTCTGGTCACACCGCGGTGGACAGCTCTACGACGCCGGTGTGCCGGTGAGCAACAACCGCGTCACCGCGCTCGGTGCCACCGCACGGCGCACGCTGCCCGCGCTCGGCGCGTCGTCACTGTCGGCGTGGCGGTTCTGGAGTGACGGGAGCATCGATCCGAACTATCCTGCCGACCGCGCCTCGAAGGGGCACGGCACCTACCTGCGGGCGAGTGTCACGCCGCGCGGGTGGGTCGAGGTCTTCGCGATCCATTGGCGCGGGCACGACTTCGTCGCCGCGGCGGGCGACAACAACTACAACTCGACTGGCCACGATCCGGCCTTCTACCGCAGCCAGCGGAAGTACACGGAGCTCGGCCTGCTGCGGCGCACCCCGATCGGCGGCGGCGTGACCTTCGATGCCGAGGCTCGGTGGCACCGGATCGACAACGAGAAGAGCATCGCCTTCTTCAACACGCCGTGGGAGCTGAGCTACCGCTTCATCGTGCGGGCACCGATCGACGTGGCGGTGCGGCGGCGCTGACTGCGCCCTCGCGCCCTCGCGCCCCCGGCGCTATTCTCCCTCCTCTACCCGACACATCCTGCTGGAGCCCCGCCATGAAGGCCCCTTTGCCGTTCGCCCTGCTCGTTGCCGTGTTGCTGGCCCCCGGCTGGCGGCCCGGCCCCGGCACGCACCGGCAGCTCGGCCGCCGACGTGAAGTTCATCACCGGAATGATCCCCATCACGCCCAGGCGGTGCAGATGGGTCGCTGGGCGCCGACGCACGGGGCGAGTGCCGCGCTGAAGCGATTCGCCGAGCGGATCGTGGTGGCCCAGCGCGACGAGATCGCGGCGATGCGCACTGGCTCCGACAGCAGGGCCAGCCGGTGCCGGACACCAACGCCACCCATGTCATGATGAAGATGGACGACATGGACCACGCGATGCTGATGCCCGGCATGCTGACCGATGAGGAGATGGCCAAGCTCGATGGCCTGCGCGGCGTCGAGTTCGATCGCTTCTTCCTCTCGTCGATGATCAAGCACCACGGCGGCGCCATCTCGATGGTGGATGAGCTCTTCGCGTCCTACGGCGCAGGGCAGGACGAGTTCGTCTTCCGCTTCGCTTCCGACGTCTTCGCCGACCAGACCACCGAAATTGAATTCCTGCAGGGAATGCTCGATGCCCTGCCGCCGCCTGCCGCACGTCCCTAGTCCCTCCGCCTCTCTCCCGCCCCCGCCGAGGATTCCGCGATGTTCCCTTACTGTTTGTCTGTTCGCCGAGCGTTGCCGCTGCTCGGACTCGCGCTCGCACTGGCTGCCGTCCCCGCGGCCGCGCAGCAGAAGATCAAGACCACGCCCTCGCCCGATCCGCGCGAAGGGCTCAAGGCCGGGAAGTTCGACGCCGGCATCGCGATCTGGAACATGAAGATGCTGTCGACCACGCCGTCGCCGGGGCCGTTCGCCCTCAACACCAACAGCGACCTCGCCTTCTCCGGCACCAAGGTCTATCAGGGCAACTACGACGGCCTGATGATCTGGGACATCGCCAATCCCGCCAAGCCGTATCTGGTGAACTGGGTGCACTGTCCGGCGTCGCAGAGCGACGTCTCGGTCTACAAGAACCTCGCGTTCGTCTCGGCCGAGGGGCTCACGGGGCGGATGGACTGCGGGACGGGGGGCGTCCCTGACCCGGTCAGCAAGGACCGCGTGCGCGGCATCCGGATCTTCGACATGACCGATCCGCTCAAGCCGAAGTACGTCGGCAACGTGCAGACCTGCCGTGGCTCGCATACGCACACCGTGGTCACCGACAAGAACGACCCCGACAACGTCTACGTCTACATCTCCGGCTCTGCGGGTGTCCGTTCGGCCGACGAGTTGCCGGGCTGCTCGGGGCTCGCCCCCGATGCCGATCCGAACTCGGCGCTCTTCCGGATCGAGGTGATCAAGGTGCCGCTGGCTGATCCGTCGAAGGCCGCGATTGTCTCGTCACCGCGGATCTTCACCGACCTCGCGCCGGCACCGACGCGGTTGACGCCGGCCGCGCCGTCGCCGAATGCGGCGGCGCGTGGCGGGGCGGGTGCCCCGGGTGCCCCGGGTGCCCCGGGTGCGGCTGGTGCAGGTCGCGGGGCCGGCGGCGGTCGTGGGGCCGCGGGTGGCGCGCCACGCGTCCGCACCGGTCCGAACCAGTGCCATGACATCACCGTCTATCCGGGCGCCGGGCTCGCTGGTGGCGCGTGCGGCGGCTACGGTCTGCTGCTCGACATCAGCAACCCGGCCAATCCGCGGCGCATCGATGCCGTCGCCGACACCAACTTCTCCTTCTGGCACTCGGCCACCTTCAGCAACGATGGCAAGGCCGTGCTCTTCACCGACGAGTGGGGCGGGGGTCGTGCGCCACGCTGCCGCGCGAGCGACCACTACGAATGGGGCGGCAACGCCCTCTTCAAGATCGTCGACGGGAAGATGGTCTTCCAGAGCTACTACAAGATGCCGTCGCACCAGACCGACTGGGAGAACTGCGTCGCACACAACGGCTCGCCGATCCCGATCCCGGGGCGCGAGGTGATGGTGCAGGGGTGGTACCAGGGCGGCATCTCGATCTTCGACTGGACCGATCCGGCGTCACCGTTCGAGGTCGCGTTCTTCGACCGTGGGCCGCTCAAGGATGGCGAGCTCACCAGCGCCGGCTCGTGGTCGGTGTATTGGTACAACGGCGTGATCGTGAACTCCGAGATCGCGCGCGGCCTCGACGTCTTCGAGCTGGCGCCGAGCAAGTACATCTCGCAGAACGAGATCGACGCGGCGAAGACGGTGGTCTTCACCGAGCTCAATCCGCAGGAGCAGCCGAAGATGGTGTGGCCCGCGAGCTTCGCGAAGGCGCGCGCGTTCGTCGACCAGCTCGAGCGGTCGAAGGGGCTCAGCGCGGCGCGGATCGGTGCAGTTCGCGGTGCGCTCACTGCCGCCGAGCGAGCGAGCGGCGCGGCGCGGAAGACGGCGCTGACCAGGCTCGCGGGGCAGGTCGATGGTGATGCCAAGGCGTCGAGCGACAAGGCGAAGGTCGCCATGCTCGGTGAGGCCGTGCGGGAATTGGCCCAATAGCGGCCGAGTCGCGGCTTTAGCCGCGTTCCATAGGGCGCGGTAGATAGGCGTAAAACGGTGTGAGGCACTCCGACTTGGAGTGCCTCACACCGTTCGCTTTGGCGGGCGAGGCGACCACCTGTGCTTCATACCGACGCGTGTCAGGAGCCGATACGATACCGCACCACGTTCTCCAGGCCGTCGGCGTCTTCCTCAGTTCCCCAAAGCGCCGTTCGAGTGCCCGCCCAGAGGAAGAAGGTTGGCGGCAGCGTACGTTGACCGAGCGGCGCCCCGGTCGGAGACAGCACCAGCCAGAAACGCCGGGCCGAATCGGGGCGCCGTCGATCCAGTTCCGTCAACCGGCGCTGTAGACCAGGACGCGATTGTCGTCCCGCCGACCGACGGCGCTCCAGCCGCGGAGGGATACGCAGAGGGAGGAAACGGGCTCGGGTGACGGGTGACCCAGGAGACCGCGGACGACGGATAGTTGCCCAGGCGCAGCCCGCGCCATGGCACTCGGACAGCGGAACAGGGTCACCAGGCAGATCACCGTCGTTTCGGGCGGAGCACATTGGGCAGACAGGTTCACCTGCCTATTCGATATCGCACCACGCTTTCCACGTCATCGGAATCGCGCTCCGTACCCCAGAGTGTGGTTTGCGTTGCCGTCCAGAGGAAGAACGTTGGCGGCAGCGTCACTTCCCCGAGGGCCTCGCCTCTGCTCGATACCAGGAGCCAGTGACGACCCCTGGAATCTGGTCTAAGCTCGAGCAGTATGGAGTCGTCCATCCCCAGTACCACTCGGGAAAAATGTCGCAGGGATGGTGCCACACCGAGGCGCTCGCAAGCGCCCTGACGCTCGGGCTGGGGATTCTGCTTCTTGCAGAGCTGTCTCGCACTGTCAGCCACATGGCGCGGAACAGGTTGGCCGATGTAAGGGAGGTCCCGCCTGATCAGTGTGTCCCCGCTCGCGTCGATCCGCAACAAACGAAGCACGGTGTTCCGAGTGCCCCGTGTCGCTGGAGTTGCCGACACGAAGCCTTCGCCGCTGGGCGAGAAGGCCGTCAACCCGACCTGGCACTCAATGGTGACAAAAGAGAACGGCCCCTCAGTGCAACCGCTGTTCCGTGTCGGGAGTGTGCCAAGAAATGCCTGCCTGCGACCACCGTCGGTTGCGGACCAGACCGTGTAGAGAGCACCTTCAAGCTCACCTCGCCACAGGTCGGTCTGAGGAACTCCGGCGATCCCCGCAGCGAGCAGCAGTCCTCCGTTTCGCCGAACACCGGCCACATAGACATCACCTTGTCGTGGGGGCGTGGGCGGAGAAGTCTGGCTGGCCGAGTTCGACGCAGGGAAGGTAGTCACCCGCGCCAGGCGGCCGGTGGGCCCGATGAGAGAGACGCGGCGGAGTGCTGCGTCCACCACCCATACCGAATCCGCATTCCACCCCGACCATGCACCTAGTTGACGAAACTCTCCGGGGCCCTCGCCGCCGCGCCCGAACTTGAACAGCTGCTGACCGTCGGCGCGGAAGACGAGGACGCGATTGTCGTCCCGTTGACCGACGGCGATCCAGCCGCGAGGGGAGACGGCGATCGAGGAGATTGGACTCAAATCGCTCACGGTGCCGGAGATCTCGAGTTCGCGCACGACAGGGAGCTGTCGGTGTGCAGACTGCGCTGCCGCGCGCGAGCCGTGGACCACGGTCACGAGGTAGATCAGAGCCACCGCAACCCTAGTATGTGCGACAGACAGGGTCACCTCCCAATTCGATACCGTACCACGTTCTCCAATTCATCAGCGTCGGTCTCCGTGCCCCATGCAGCCGTTCGGCTGGCCGCCCAAAGGAAGAAACGCGTCGGGAATGTCATCCTGCCGATCGGCTCACCAGTGGGTGAAAGCGTGAGCCAGTGACGCCCTCTCATGTCTGGCTGCAACTCTAGCCAGATAGTGCTGTCGAGCCCAAGCATCACGCGATGGATGTACCGGAGCTGTGGGGAATGCGACAAATCGTTGCACGCGGCCATTCGTGCGGCCGTCGATTCCCGGGCCCGGCAAGCTGCCTTGCTGCTGTCGACGAAACTGCGTGGGATGGGAGTGCCCGAGTACCGGACAAGTCGGTGGACGAGTGAATCACCGCGCGTGCCTGTGACGGTCAGCCAGAAGCTTCCGTCTTTGGCCGTGACTCGCCCCGGTCTTGCGACGACATACCGGTCGCCAGTCGGGCTGAAGGCAGTGAGGGTCAATGGACAGGCGATTTGGTAGTAGCTATACGCCCCTTCGGTGCAGCCGTTAGTCCGGTTCGGCTCGAAACCCAGGAATGTCGCCTCCGTGCCGTCGAGCGACTGAAGCCAGATCGTTGACTGGAGCGCCTTGGGGTCCGCTCGCCAGAGGACGCGATTGATACTCCGACGAGGCTCGAGAATGCCATCGCTGTGCCGTTTGCGCCAATCCCCGTGATGTACATTTCCCCTTGTCTTGGAGCGGAAGCAGGAATTCTTCGTGAGGCAGAGTTGGGTGCCGGATTTCTGACAGTCCGCAGCAGCGTACCATCAGGGTGAATAAAAGTCAGTCGTCGAAGGGACACGTCTGTGGCCCAAAGCGTGTCTCCCACCCAGCCGACGAAGCCACCAAGCATCTGGAATTCGCCGGGCCCCGCCCCCCTTCGACCGAATCGGAAGAGCGGGCGCCCGTCCTCGCGGAACACGAGGATCCGATTGTCGTCGCGCTGGCCGACAGCAATCCAACCACGTTGTGAGACAGCCACGGACGAAATCGGACTCAGGTCATTTTTCGTGCCGGACAGCTCCAGGTCGCGCACGACTGGCAGGTTGCGGTAGGGCGTTTGGCCCTGCACCGGCGACGTGACCGTGAGGCAGACAAGCCCAGGCCAAATACCTCTCCGCGAAAGCGCGCGACAGAGCCTGCGGTGGAGGCCGCTTTGGCATCGTCCAGCTCTTGTTGACTTGTTCAACCGCGCCTCCGATATCTGGGGTATGGCGAACTGTTGGAACCCGATACGGTGTGCGTCTGGTCCGTCTCCACCACGAAGGGTTGAACCGGTATCCTATAATCTATCAATCCGCCCCCGGCCATTCTTGCCGCTCCGGCAGGGATGGCCGGGCGCTACCGTAGTAGGTCCCCTAGTAAGCGGTTGTGAGTCAATGGCTTACAATTCGCCTCCCGGCGGTGTAGTTCTTGCGATTTCGCACGGCGACCTCTGATCGGAGTCGCCGTGCGTCGTTTCGTCCTGCTCGCTGTTGCCGTCCTGCTGGTGCCCACCACCCGGGCCGCCGCCCAGACCACCACCGATACCACCGCGGTGGTCTGCCCGACCGGCCTCTCGGCGGCGGGCACCAAGGTCTGCACCGCGGCCCTCGACGGGATCACCATGATCCACCCGCTCGCGGCGCTGCTGATGAATGGCGGCAACCCGCGACTCGGGAGTGCGGGGGTCATCGGCCGCTTCGGCCACATTGCGCTCGGTCTCCGCGCCACCACGGCGATGGCCGTCGTCCCCGACCTCACCTGGGCCGGCAATACCGACACCGTTCCCGTCGGCCGCCGCGTGCAGCTCTATGCGCCGCGCGTGGACCTCGCGATGGGCCTCCTCCAGAAGCAGATGCCCACCGGCGTCGTCGGCATCGACTTCATGCTCTCGGCGCTGGTGATCCCGCGGAACCGCACCAACCTCTTCACGCCGGTCCCGGGGAGCCGCACCATCCAGGACGCGACCGTCGCGCTCGACTGGGGCATTCGCGCCGGGATGTCGAGCCCGAAGCTGCCGACCGTCTCGCTCTCGATCATGAAGCGCTCGACGCCGACGGTGCAGATGGGCGGCACCACCAATGGCCAGACGACGGCGTGGACCTTCAACGCCTCGGCGATCGACGTGCGGCTCTTCACCGGCAAGCGCTTCGGCTGGTTCGAATTCGCGGCCGGCGCTGGCGTGGATCTCCTCTCGGGGAAGGGCGAGGTCGCCTACCGCGATCCTGGGACCGGCACCGTCGGCGAGGTCCTCGAGCCGAAGCTCTCCGGGATGCGCATCGTCACGGCGCTCAACCTCGGCGTGCACGTCGGCCCGCTGCATTTCGTGGGAGAGGGGGGCTACCAGGTCGGGTCGAACCTGGCGCTGACGACGCGCTACGCCGAGAACAACCCCAACGCGGGCAAGTTCTTCGGCGGGCTGGGAGTCGTGCTGGCGCGGTGACCGATGATCAGCTCACCGCCGCCGCTTCACCCACGCCTTGCGTGGATTGTTCAGGATGTAGTGGTGCACGCGGATGGAACCCGTCCGCGACAGGATGAATCGCACGTCGAAGCTGCGCTGCCAGAGGCGATCCTCAGGTTGGAGCAGCCCGGCGGCGCGCGCGCGCCTGGTGGCATCGCACTTCATCCCGTTCACCACGATCGATAGCGATCCCGCGCGGTCCCGTGGCACCGATATCCACGACAGGACGCCGTGGATGTGGTCCGGCATCAGGGTGAATGTTCCCAGGCGGACCCACGGACGAAAGGTCGGGATCGCCAGCCACGCGGCCTCGACGACGCTCCCGATCGGGGACGGGATCAACGCGGCATCTCGGACACGACCAAGCAACGCCCGACGCTCCGCCGTCACGATGGTGACGAAGTAGCAACCGGGCGCTGCGTAATCCATTTCGGGAAGTCGGTGCCTGCGGCCCATGCGGGAACATCGCGCGACGCCGTGAAATCCGCCTGACCGGCGAATGCGCGCTGGCACTGAATCGCGCGCCGCACGCAGATCGCGCCGCGACCAGCCGCGGCCGTCAACGCGCCATCGTCGGCGTCGCGGACAGATCGTCCCGCCCCAGCCGCGGCCGTCCACGCGACATCGTTCGCGCCGCGGACAGATCGTCCCGCCCCCAGCCGCGGCCGTCAGGCCGCGGCAACCTTCCGAATGCGCCGCGGCCTGACGGCCGCAGCTGGGGCCGGTACGATCGCAACGTGTCGCGGGCTATTTCGCCTTCCCCATCCCCGACACCGTCAGATCGACGTTATGCGTCACGCGGATGCCGAAGATCCCGTCCGTCGACGCCAGCTTGTCCGGCCCGACCGTGATCGCCTTGTCGAAGCTCTGCACCGCCGTGCCGTTGACCACGCACGACGCCGTGCCGCCCTTCACGCGCCAGCCGACCGTGTTGGTCGACTTGCCGGACGCGTCGGCCTTCTTCACCGCGGCGTGCTCGACCGGCCCGGCGAGGGTCGTCACCTTGGCGCCGTGGAAGGTCTTCACCGCGTAGGTGCCGTTGCCGTACACGATGCAGTACATCAGCGACTCGGTGTCGGTGTCGAGCCCCGCACCGCCGATGAAGAGGCCGTACGAGTGCGGGTGTGACGCCGTCATCTTCGACTCGGTAAAGGTCGCCTTCACCTCGTAGTCGCCCTTCGCCACGTCGGTGTCGCGCCAGTAGTCGCCGGCGGGACCGATGGTCAGGTGAAGGTCATTCCCCATTGCCATGAACTTCGAATCCTTGATCGTCTTGCCGGAGGCGGCCGCCTTCCGGTCGATCCGGCCCTTCCACCCCGGCGCGCTGATGCCGCCACCGGCCACCGAGCGATCGGCGTCCTGGGCTGCGAGCGAGGTGGCCACGCACGAGGCAACCAACAACAAGGCGAGTGAACGCATGCGGAAACTCCTGAGGGGGGGAGGGGAACAGCGGCAGGCCATGCAGGAAGAATACGCAGGGATCCGCGGCTCGGTGTCACCCCGGCCAGCCGAACCCCCCGTGGCCTCCCGACCGGGGCCGTTCCGGGCTATCCTCAAGGCCTCACCCTGAGGATCCCCCATGCGCCTGTCCCGTCGAATCGCCCTTGCCCTCACGCTCGTCGCGGCCGCCCCGCTCCCGGCCCAGGAGCCGGTCAAGCCGGCCGGACAGGCAGAGATCCGCCCCAACCAGTTCCGTACCCCCGAGTTCCCGGCGCCGTCGATCCTCGATTACCTCCCGCGCAACACCCTGGTGGTGCCGACCCACATGGTGCCGCGGGCCAAGTATCCGGTGGTGGACCTCCATGGCCATCCGCCGACGCTGGTGCTCCCCGAGATCATCAACGGTGTGGTGCGGTCACTCGACTCACTCAACGTGCGCGTGATGATCAACGCCTCGGGGTCGTCAGGGACGCGGCTCACCCAGCAGATCGCGGGCGTGCAGGCGGCCGGTCAAGCCGAGCGGTTCCGCTTCTTCACCACGCTCAACCTGCGGGATGTTGGACCAGGGTCGGGCGCGACGATCGCCGCGCAGCTGGAGACCGACGTGAAGGCCGGCGCCGTCGGGGTGGGCGAGATCGGGAAGCAGTTCGGCGTCTCGACCAAGAAGCGCGACGGCACCCGCCTCCAGATCGACGACCCGGAGCTCGACCCCGTCTGGGAGATGGCCGCCAAGCTCAAGATTCCGGTCTTCATCCATGTGGCCGATCCGGCCGAGTTCTGGTCGCCGTTGGACTTCCGCAACGAGCGCTGGCTTGAGCTCGCCCTCTTTCCGGACCGCCGCTACCAGGACCGCAGTCGCTTTCCGGATTTCGAGACGCTGATGGGCGAGCGCGATCGGTTGTTCGCGAAGCACCCCAAGACGACCTTCGTGATCGCCCACCTCGGCTGGCATGCCCAGGACCTCGCGCGCCTCGGCAAGCTCTTCGACCGTTTCCCGAATCTCCACTCCGAGATCGGCGCGGTGCTCTATGACCTCGGCAGGCAGCCGCGCGCCGCGCACGCCTTCTTCGTGAAGTACCAGGATCGGATCCTCTTCGGGAAGGATGCGTTCTACCCGGAGGAGTACCCGTACTACTGGCGCGTCCTCGAGACCGAGGACGAGTACTTCGATTACTACCGCGGCTATCACGCCTTCTGGAAGATGTACGGCATGGGCCTGCCCGACAGCGTGCTGCAGAAGCTCTACTTCCGGAACGCGCTCCGCATCATCCCCGGCATGCCGCGCATCGGCTTCCCGAAGTGAGTGGCGCCGACACCTCGCGCTTCCGGCGCACGGCGGGGCAGGTCCTCCTGGTGCAACTGGTGACGCTGCTGCTCCTCTGGTGGCTGCAACAGCACTTCACCTCGTGAGGCGCGCCCCATGCATCCGCTGAACTGGGCGATCATCATCGGCTACCTGGTCTACGTGATCTGGGATGGCCTGCGCCGCTCGAAGAACACCACGAATATCGAGGGGTACTTCCTCGCCAACCGCTCGCTCCCCTGGTGGGCGGTGGGGCTCTCGGTCATGGCGACGCAGCTCTCGGCCGTGACGATGATCGGCACGACGGGGCAGGGCGCCACCGATGGCATGCGCTTCGTGCAGTTCTACTTCGGGCTGCCGCTGGCGATGGTGATCCTCGGCGTGACGCTGGTGCCCTTCCTCCACGGCGCGAAGGTCTTCACCGCCTACGAGTACCTCGAGAAGCGCTTCGACGCCAAGACCCGCTCGCTCACCGCGTTCCTCTTCCTGCTGTCGCGCGGGATGTCGTGCGGCACCATCATCGCGGCGCCGGCTGTGGTGTTCTCGGCGATTTTCGGCTGGAACATCGCCTGGTGCGTGGCGCTGATCGGCATCCCCACTGTGATCTACACCATGTTCGGTGGCGTGCAGGCCGTGACCTGGGCCGACGTGAAACAGATGGTGCTGATCGTCTTCGCGCTGGTCGCGATGGTGATCGTGTTGCTGGTCAAGATGCCGGTCTCGCCGGTGGACGCGTTCGAGCTGGCCGGTGCCACGGGGCGGCTCCGCGTCTTCGACTTCTCCTGGGACCTGACCAAGACCTACACCTTCTGGTCGGGCATCCTGGGCGGCACCTTCCTGATGCTCTCCTACTTCGGGACCGATCAGTCGCAGGTCCAGCGCTACCTGACCGCCAAGTCGGTCGACGACGCTCGCACGTCGCTGCTCATGAGCGCCTACTGGAAGATCCCGCTGCAGGCGCTCGTACTGATCATCGGTGTCCTGATCTGGGTGTTCAATCTCTTCAACACGCCGCCATTGCTGGTGAACCCTGCCGCAGAGCGGCAGGTGCAGGCTGCGCGTCCGGCGGAGTATCAGGCACTGCAGCAGCGCTACGTGGCCGCAGCGAACACGCGCCGCGCAGACGCCAACGGTGCCATCGCCGGCGACCTCGGTATCGGGGCGGACCGGAGCCTTCCCGACCGGGCGGCGTTCGTCGCGTCCGAGGCGAAGGTGAACGCCATCCGTGGCGAGGCGCTCGCACTGGTGACGGAAGTCACGGGTGAACCGTCCAGGGACGTCAACTACATCGTCCCCTATTTCGTGCTGCACTGGCTGCCCCTCGGCCTGGCCGGACTCTTCATCGCGGGCGTCATGGCGGCGGCGATGTCGAGCATCGCGGCGGAGTTGAACTCGCTCTCCACCGCGACAGTGATCGACTTCTATCGCCGCTGGTGGCGTCCGGAAGGCAGCGAGGCCGAACTGCTCCGCGTCTCCAAGCTCTCGACCGGCCTCTGGGGGATCTTCGCCTGCGTGGTGGCGTCCTACGCCGCCAACCTTGGCTCCCTGATCGAGGTCGTGAACCGCTTCGGCTCCTTCTTCTACGGCTCGATCCTCGGCGTCTTCATCCTCGCCATGCTGCCGCGCACGAGTGGGACTCCCGCGTTCCTCGCGCTGCTGACCGGCATGACGGCCGTGGGAGCGGTGTCCTTCGGGATGCCGGAGGTGTCGTTCCTCTGGCACAATGTGGTGGGGGCGGTGACGGTCGTGGTGGTGGGATCGCTGCTGTCGGTGGCGATGCCGCGGAAGGCGGTCGGCTGACGCGCTAAAGCGCGATCAAGAGCCGCGCGGCGAGGGTCTCGCGCGTGGGTGTCGCGCCCAGCGGGGCGAGTGCCTCGTACGCAGCAATCCGCGCCGACTCCGGGAGCGGGACCTCGGCGAGATCGAAGAGGTCGAGCGCCGCGTGCACGACGATGCCGGCGTCGTCGAGGCCATCCCGGGCCACGAGTGTCCACGCACCGGCGAGTGCCGCCGCCAGCGCGTCGGGCAACGGAAAGAGCCCATCGGCCAGCGCATCGCGCGCGGCCGGTCCGAGCGTCGCGTCAAACACCATCGGGTGCGCCGCCTGCGCGAGCAGCGCGCGGACCGGACGCGGCAGGCAGGCCAGCGGCACAACGTCGGCCGGCAGTTCCGGGGCGTCGACACGCCGGACGTGCACCCGCACCGGGATGACGCCGGGGATCACCGACTCCGCGCGCCAGCGGAGCTCCTCGCCCGTGCGCACCTGGCGGATGACGATGTCGTCGCCCTCCAGTCGGAAGGTGTGCACGGGAAGCACCAGGTCGTCCAGCGCATCGGGGGTGACGTCGCGCAGGGCCGCAATGCCGGCAGCGAGGCGCGCGGGCCCGTGCGCGTCACCCTTCACATCCCGCTGCCAGATGGTGATCCCGTCGCCCTTGGTGGGGTCGTTGCTCTGGGCGCGGCCGAGCATCTCGAGCAGCGTTGTTTCCGCGGCAGGCTGTGCTGTCGGTGGCAGCCACTCGATGGCGCGCGCGGCGTGCCGCATCACGATCGGCGGTTCGATGCGGGCGATGTCATCGAAGAACCAGCCACACGAGGTGAACATCGCCAGCGCGTGACGCTCCGCCTCGAGCAAGCGCCTCGCGGCGCTCGGCAGCTCGCCCGCCCCGTCGAGCTCCGGCCCGGCGAGGTCGCGGGTCGTCCACGGATCGCCGTGCCCTTCGGGCCAGACCCCCTCGACCACGGTGTGGACCATCTCCGCCAGCCGCTCCAGCCCGACCCGGAGCGGCGTCCGCCACGCCTGCGAGGTGTTGCCATCCATCCGGCAGCCGCAGTCGCCTTGCCAGCGCCCCAGCGAATGCGGGCAACTCCAGGCGGTCCGTTCGACCAGCACGACATCCTGCACTGGCGGGTGCGCGGCGAGCAACGCGCCGAAGTTGGTCATCTGCGTGGTGGGGTCCTGCTCGACCTGGTCGATCAGCGCGGCAAGGGCAAGATCTCCGCTGTGATGGTGATGCCCGAAGGTCTCGCCATCGGTGGCCACCGAGGTGATGGTGGGGCCGTCGTCGGCCATCGGCATCGCGGCGATGCGGGCGTGCCACCCAGTCGTGTCCCGGAGGACGTCGCTGAAGGCGATGTCGTGGGCGAGCGCGCCGTCATAGCAGAAGATCGCCAGCTCGTGCGCGCCGCTCCGCCACCGTCCCGGTCGGCCGTGCGGGGGCGGCGACGTGACCTGATGCGGCGAGAGGACGGTGAAACGAATCCCCTCCTGTGCCAGGACCTCGAGCGTCTCGCTGTCCACCGCAGTTTCGGGAAGCCACATCCCTTCCGGATCGCGGCCGAAGCGGCGGCGGAAGTCGCGGATGCCCCAGCGGACCTCGGTGACCTTGTCGCGACGCGAGGCGAGCGGGAGGATGATGTGATGGTACGGCTGGGCGATCGCGTTGCCGACGCCGAGCCGGGCGACTGAGGCGCGATCGCCGTCGACGATGGCGGCGCCGACGTCGGGGGCGTGCCAATCCAACCAGCGGAAGAGCGTCGGGCCGACGTCGAAGGAGCACCACGCGTAGGCGTTCACGGTGCGCCGGAGCAACCCCTGCGGCGTGAGCACGCGCGCGGCGGCCAGCGGCGCATAGCATTCGCGATTGATCCGTTCGTTCCAATCGTGGGCCGGGGAGGCGCTGCGCTCGCGCCGGACGAGTTCGAGCCAGGGCTCTTCGCGCGGTGGCTGATAGAAGTGACCGTGCACCACGACATCGCGCTGCGGAACGGTCATGGGTCGACGACGTCCGAGGCGGCCGCGATCGCGCCGATCAGGTCGGGGAAGGGACCGTCGATCAGGGCGAGCTCCGCGGCCAGCGTGAGCGCCGCCTGCCGATCGTGACCCGGATCTTCAAGGGCGGCGAGCAGGCGTGCCAACGCCTCGCAGTGCTCGACGAAGCGCTTGGTGGCGTAGTCACCGGCCGCGCCGGTCGAGATGATGAACTGCCAGTCGGATGATTGCGCCAGGAGCAGTTCGCGCGCGGCCTGTTCGAGCACCGGCCAGAGCCCGGGATCGTCGAGTGCCTGCGGCGCGGCGTCCCAGAAGCGCTCCTCGAGCGGCCAGAGCATCTCCCAGGTCCAATTCGTCTGCGGGCCGATCCACATCGAGAAGTCACCGTTCGCGCCCCATGAGCCCGGGCCCAGACGGATGGTCGTGTTCGGCGGCGACTCGTCGAGCATCGCACCCGCGCTCAGCGCACGGACGCGGCTGCCGTGCGCCAGTTCGCCGAAGAGCGCCTCCAGGAAGTCGACGCCCTCGAACCACCAGTGGCCGAAGAGCTCGGTGTCGAATGGCGCGACGATCGCCCGATCGCCCGGGCGGGCGGCCTGATTCACCGCCTCGAGCAACGAGGCGAAGTGCTTGGCATGGAGCCCCGCGGCGACCCGCGCCTGATCGGGGTGGTAGGGTCCCTTCTCGGCGAGATCGGCCTTGGTATCGGTGACGCTCCAGAGCTTGAGCCCACCGGGATACCGGATCTTGTGGAACTCGAGGTAGCGGCCGTCGCCCGGGTAGCCACCATGCCGGCTCCACACCTGCTCGGTCGTGCGCGGGTCGCGGACCAGGACGTGCAGCGGGCGCCCGCGCACGGGCGTGCCGAGCTGATAGGCCCGATACGGCGAGCGCGGTCCGCCCAGCCGAGGCTTGGTCGTGCCACCACCATAGAGCTCCGACGCCTCACCGGCCTCGGCGAGGTGCGCGTCGACATAGAACCAGCGGAAGCCGGCGAATCGGAGGTGATCCTCGATGCCACGACGTACGGGCACGGCGCGCGCCGACGGCAGCGGCTGCCATGGCCCGCGCGGGCGATAGGCACACTCCGGCACCCAGCAGCCGTGCGGGAGTTGGCCGAAGTGCCGCTGATGCTCCGCGCGGCCCACCAGGAGCTGGAAGCGAATCGATTCGTCGCGCCCAAGCAGCGGGAGGAAGCCGTGCGTGGCCGCGGACGAGATCAGCTCGAGGCGTCCCGCCTCCGCATGGCGTCGGAACTCGCCGATCAGGTTGCGGTCGATGGACTCCCAGATGCGCTGCAGGCCGCGCAGGTGCTGCTCCCACCAGGGGACCACCTCGAGCAGATCGAGGTCGCCGGTCTCGCGCAGCGAGGCAGGGGCTTCGGCCAGCGTTTCGAAGCGGTGGGCGAAGTAGGTGTCGAGTTCCTCACGGAACGAGGGATGCGCCAACTGCGCCGCCAGGATCGGCGTGATGCCGAGCGTGATCGGCGCGGCGATCCCCTCCGCCTCCAATCGGCGGAGTGCGCCGACGAGGGGGAGATAGGTGTCGAGCGCGGCCTCACAGATCCAGTCGCTGCCATGGGGCCAGCGACCGTGATGCAGCACCCACGGCAGGTGGGAGTGCAGCGTGAGGACGAAGCCGAGGCTCATCCCGGGCGACCGGCCCGATGGGCGATCGCGCTGGTGTAGATCGAGAGGTACTTCTCGGCGACGCGATCCCAGCCGAAGTCGCGGGCCATCGCCTCGCGCTGCATCGCCTGCCAGGCGCGATGGTCGCGCTGCTCGGTCAGCGCGCGCCAGACGCCACCCACCACGGCACGATCCTCGTAGGCATCGAAGAGGAAGCCCGTCACCCCATCGTCGATGGTGTCGGCGAGGCCGCCGACGCGCCGTGCCACCGGAATGGTGCCGTAGCGTTGCGCGCGCATCTGCGTCAGCCCGCACGGCTCGTACTGCGACGGCATCAGGAAGAGGTCGGCGCCGGCCATCAGCACGTGCTCGAGCTCGTCGGAGAACTTCCCTTCCACGCCGATGCGATGCGGCATCGCGCCCCGCAGTTGCTGCATCGCCGTTTCGTAGCGCGCCTCGCCGCTGCCGAGGAAGACGAACTGCGCCGCCGTCTGGAAGAGGGCGTGGTTCCGCACCACGATGTCGAGCCCCTTCTGCGTCACCATGCGCCCGGCCAGCGCGATCACGGGGATGAACGGATTCTCGGGCAGCCCGAAGCGGCGCTGCATGTCGGTCTTGCAGGCGCGCTTCCCGGCGAGATCGTCGGACGAATAGCGCGCCGCGAGGTGGCGATCGGTGCGCGGGTCCCACGCGTCGACGTCGATGCCATTCAGGACGCCGGTGAAGCGATCGCCCATCGACTGATAGACACCCTGCAGGCCGAAGCCGCCTTCGGGGGTCCGCAGCTCGACCGCGTGCGCCGGCGACACCGTGGTCGCCATGTCGGCGTGCGTCAGGCCGCCCTTGAGGAGGTTGACCTTGCCGTACCACTCGAGCGCGTCCGGCGTGAAGAGCGACCACGGCAAGCCGAGCTCCGGCATGACCTCGGCCGGAAAGTGTCCCTGGTAGCCGCCGTTGTGGACCGAGAGCACGACCGGAATGCGATCGAACCACGGGTCGCCGCCAAACCAGCGGCGCAGATACACCGCGGCAAGCGAGGCATGCCAGTCGTGCGCGTGGAGCACGACCGGGCCGTCCGTGAGGCGAGGAAGCGCGGCCACCGCGGCCGCCGCGAACGCCGCGAAGCGTCGATGGTTGTCGGGGTAGTCGCTGCCACCCTCGCCGTAGATCCCGGCGCGATCGAAGAAGCCATCGTGCTGGATGAAGTACGTCGGGGTCTCGGAGGCCGGGTCGTGGTCACGCCAGAGCCGGAAGCGCTCCTGCCGCCCGCCGAAATCGAGCGTGTACGGCTCGCCCACCTGCTCCATCGCGTGGAGATGCTGGTGCGCCACGCGGTAGAGCGGGAGGATCGCCGCGGTCTCGAGCCCGCGGCGCGCCTGATAGCGGTGCAGGCCCCACGCCGCCTCGGCCAGGCCACCGGTGCGCGCGTACGGATAGTACTCGGCGCTCAGGTGGACGAGCATCGGGGGTGTCCCCTCGATCGGGGGCAGCTCGAGCAGCGGCAGGGTCGTCATGCGATCATCCGAGTGGCGGGTCGTCGGGGAAGGGGTCCCCTCGGAGGATCGGCGCGTAATAGCTGTTGGCGTAGTCCTGCAGCATCCGGCGCGCGGAGAACCGCCGGCCGGCCACCTGGATCGCCGACTTCATCCGCTGGACCCAGCCCCGCGGGACGCCACGGTCGTCGCGATCGTAGTAGAGCGGCACGACCTCCTCGGTCAGCAGCCGATAGAGCTGTTCCGCGTCGGCGACATCGGCGTCCTCGCCCTCGGCCGCCTTGGGGATCGCCCAGCCGTTGCGGCCGGTATAGCCCTCTTCCCACCAGCCGTCGAGCGTGCTGAGCTGGGGCACGCCGTTGAGTGCGGCCTTCATCCCGCTGGTGCCCGAGGCCTCCAGCGGCACGCGCGGCACGTTGAGCCAGAGGTCGACGCCCTGGACCAGCACGTGGGCGAGGTGCATGTCGTACCCCTCGAGGAACGCGACGCGTCCCTCGAACATCGGGTCGCGGGCGAAGTGATACAGCTCCTGCAACACTTCCTTGCCAGGCGTGTCCTGCGGGTGCGCCTTGCCGGCGATCACCAGCTGCACGGGCCGCCGCTGGTCGGTCAGCAACGCCTTCAACCGGTCGATGTCGCGGAAGAGCAGGTTGGCGCGCTTGTAGGTCGCGAAGCGTCGCGCAAAGCCGATCGTGAAGGCATGCGGATCGAGCAGCGTGCCGGCCGCCACCACCTGCGCGGCCTCGTGCCAGTTGCCGGTCCAGCGCCGACGCGCCTCCTCGCGGATATAGCGGAGCAGCGAGCCCTTCAGCTCCTCGTGCGTATGCCAGAGTTCGCGCGCATCGAGGCCGAGCACGGCGTCCCAGGTCTCCGCCTCGTCCAACCGTTCGCTCCAATCGGGGGCGAGGTGGATGTCGAGGAGCCGCAACATCGGATTCGCCATCCAGGTGGCGAGGTGCACGCCGTTGGTGACGGCACCAATCGGCACCTCGTCGACCGGGCGGTCACCCCAGAGGTCGCCCCACAATTCGCGCGACACGACGCCGTGCCGCTGCGCCACGCCGTTCACATGCCCGGCGAGGCGGATGGCGAGGACCGTCATCTGGAACTGCCCCGGCTCGCGCGCGGGATGCACGCCCAGTCGGGGCACCCGCTCGACATCGGCGCCGAAGTCGTTGAGGAAGCTCATCCCCATGCAGGAGAGGACCTGACCCACTTCGAAGGCGTCGTGACCTGCCGGGACCGGCGTGTGGGTCGTGAAGATCGAGCTGGCGCGGACGGCCTTGGCGGCATCATCGAAAGAGACGCCCTCGAGGATCTGCTCCCGCACGCGCTCGAGGAGCATGAAGGCGGCGTGACCTTCGTTGGCATGCCACGCCCCGGGCGTGATGCCGAGGGCACGCAGCACGCGCACGCCGCCGACGCCAAGAATCCATTCCTGGCGCAGGCGCATCGGCAGGCCGCCGGCGTAGAGCTTCGAGGTCAGCTCGCGATCGTCAGGGTGGTTCGCCTCAAGATCGGTGTCGAGCAGATAGAGCACCGTGCGTCCGGCCGAGATCGTCCACGCGCGGACGTGGATCGGCCGACCGAAGGTCTCGAGCACCGTGAGCCACGGCGAGCCGTCCGGTGCAGTGACCGGGACGAGCGGTGTCGTGTCAGGACTGACGGCGTCGTCGCTGTCTTCCTGCCAGCCATCGGGGCGAATGCGCTGGTCGAAGTACCCCTTGGTATAGAAGAGGCCGATGCCGACAAGCGGGATGGCAAGATCGGAGGCCGTCTTGCAATGATCGCCGGCCAGGACGCCGAGACCGCCCGAGTAGATCGGCACCGAGGCATGGAGGCCGAACTCGGCGCAGAAATAGGCGACGGGCCGCGAGCTGTCGAGACCGGGATACTGCTCCAGGAACCACCCGGCGGGCGCCGACCGTTCGACCGCGAGCCATTCCATGACTTCGTCGTAGTGCGCACAGAAATCGGCGTCGCGCGCCAGCGCTTCCAGACGCTCCGGCGGTGCCTTCTGGAGCACGATGATCGGGTTGTGGTGTGACTCGCGCCAGACCGCGTCGTCGATCCGTCGGAACAGCGCCCGGGCCGAGCGGTGCCAGCTCCAGGCGAGGTTGGTGGCCAGCGAGGCGAGCCCCTCCAAACGGGGGGGCAGGGCGGGGATCTTGCTTCGGAGTGGAGTCATATCAGGGGAAAGAGGCGAAAGACGGCACGGGGCGCAAGGTCTTCCTTGCGCCCCGTGTCACGATCGCCCGGAAAGGCGCGTCCCGACTCACTCTTCGTCGGTCGCGATCTTCTTCTTCTCTTCGGCCGGCTTGTTGGCGTTCTTGACGTACTTGTCCAGCCAGGCCACCCAGCGGCCCCACTGGTCGAGGACGGTTTCCTTGGCGATCGGACCGTGGTCCTCGTACGGGTACATGTACAGCGACACCGTCTTCCCGAGCCCTTGCAGCGCGTGGTAGAGGCGGGTCGAGTTGATCGGGTCGGTGCCGACGTTCTGGTCGTCGGTCGAGTGATAGAGCAGCAGCGCCCCGTTCAGCTGGTCGGCATAGAGGAACGGCGACATCTCGAGGTAGGTGGTGCGCCCCTGCCAAAGGTCGCGCTGCTCGCTCTGGAAACCGTTCGGGGTGAGCGTCCGGTTGTAGGCGCCGTCACCGGCGATGCCGGCCTTGAAGAACGGGGTGTGCACCATCGCGTTGACGGTCGAGAAGGCGCCGTAGGAGTGGCCGCCGATGCCGAGGCGATGCCGATCGATGTAGCCCAGCGAATCGAGCGCGTCGATCGTCGCCGCCAGGTTGTTGCGGAGGTCGACGACGTAGTTGTCGTTCGGCAGCTGCCCCTCGGACGCGAAGATCGGCGCATCGGGTTCGATCACCGCGTATCCCACCGTGGTGAGGAACGCGAGCGACCGGGCACCGAAGGTCGGGAATCGGGTGGGCGGGTCGCCGGCGGCGGCGGTCCCGCGGTTGTAGGCCTCCTGCGTGGCATACTCGGACGGGTAGAACCAGAACATCGCCGGAAGGCGCGTTCCCTCCTTCCAGTCCGCGGGCAGGGTCACCTTCACGCGGAAGGTGTAGCCGTCGGCGCGCCGCGCCATCACCGTCTTCTTGATCGTGTTGCGGATCTCCGGCATCAGCTCGTCGTTCCGGGTGAGCTGCTTCGCGTCCTTCGTCGCCAGCGTCAGGAGATACGACTGCGGCACGGCGGTCGGCGATTCGCGCTGGATGATGGCGGTGGCGAAGTCGTCATCGAGCGGTGCCGAAATGGTCTCGACGAGGTCGCCCTTCCCCTCGTAGAGGCGGGTGCGCGTACCCGTCGCGAGTTCGACGCGGTCCACCCACGGCCGAGCGATCTTGGTGGTGGAGTCGGTGGTGCTGCCCTGCAGGAACGTCGACTTGCGGTCGGTGGAGAGCATCACGACCGGCGCACCGCGGCTGCCGAGCCGGGTCACGATGCCCGCGGCGCCGGCCCCACCGCGGCCACCGGGCGCACCACCCGCGCCACGCCCGCCGGCAGCGTTGGCCGTGTCGCCCGCCGCGCGTGGCGCGGGCGTCACCAGGGCGACCTTGCGGTTGCTGTCGGCGAGGAAGACGGCGTACTCGAAGGTGCCGCGCGTCGCCGTCTCGGTGGTGAAGAGGATGCTGCCATCTTCCGAGAACCGCGCGTTCGCAATGCGATTGTCGGTCTGGTACACCAGCGTGGCCGACGTCGAGTCAAACGGTGGCAGCCAGTGCATCAACCGGTCGGGACGCGTCGCGGCGGTGCCGTTCGTGCCGCGTCCACCCGCGGGCGCCGGCGCCGGTGCCACCGCTGTGTCGCCGGCCGCACGCGGCGGGCGGGCGGGTGCCCTGAGCTGCTGCACGTACAGCATCCCGGGCTTGAAGGGGTGCCAGGCGAGGTTGCGCTTCGCCGTGTCGGCGGCCGCGGCCGCAGCGGCGCCGGCGGCAGGTGCGCCTGCGGGACGGTTCGCGGTGCTGTCGCCGAGTTCGTTCTCGCGCAGGGGCCGATTGCTGAGTTCCCGCACGAGCTTCCCGGTTCCGTCGAGGATCACTTCGCGCGATCCGAACGACGACACCGGGAGCACGTACGAGAACGGCTTCTCCTGGTAGGTGATCCGGAAGAACTTCGCATCCGGCGACGCGTCCAGCGTCCGGATCATCCCCGGCGCCCCGATCTTCGTCGCCGCCCGGCTCTTCACGTCGATGACGGCGAGCTGCCCCACGCTGTAGTACTCGACCAATGCCTTGTCGTGGCTGTTCTCGAGCAGGTCAGCGTACGTCCGGGTCTTCAACTTGGCGCCTTCGTTGACGCGAATCATCGGCTCCGTCGCCACCGGTGCCGGCTTCGGTTCGGCCGTGTGACCGTCCGGGAGCAACACTGCCACGATCGACTTCCCATCCGCGGTCCACTCGAAGCTCGTGACGTGCGTCGCAAGGAGCGGCGTCTTCGTCAGCGGCCGGGACCGTCCGGTCGTCGGGTCGGCGAGGTAGATATGCGTCGCGTCGTCGAACAGGGCGTGGAAGGCGAGGGTGCCGCCATCGGGCGACCACGCGGTGGTGCCGACGCGCGCGCCGGCCGGGATCTGAATCGGAAGCGTGGTGCCGCTGGTCCGATCATACAGCTCGATCCCCGCGCGGCTGCTGGTCGTCATGCTCCGGCTGCGATTGCCGCGGATGTCGACCTGGAACCCACCGAGATTGTGATAGGGCTTCCCCATCAGCGCGAGCGTCGGCATCCCGTCGCTCACCGAGCGCACGAACCAGCGGCGCGTCACCGGACTTGGGCTCGCGTAGCTCACCGCGTTTTCGCGCGGCGCCGTCACGAGGCGCGCCACCTCGGCGGGCGGCGTGACGTAACGTTCGGCGACGATTGTCGAATCGGCCCAGGTCTTTGGTCCGGTCGGCGCAGGCTTGGCGTTTTGCGCCGAGAGCGCGGAGGTCGAGAGAAGGCCGATGGCCAGGGCGAACAGCGCTGAGCGACGCATGCGTGGGACTCCAGGTAGATCGGAGGATGGAGCGGGGATGCAGGAAGGTACCGCCGGAACAGAGAGGAGGGAACAGGGCCGTGTGTCCGCTCGGGGCCCGATCGCGTCACCTGAAGAAGCGCGGGCACTGTCCGGTGTCCCGCCGAGGTCATTCCATCGGTGGCGCTCCCCGCTGAGCGCGCCGAGCCCCGTGGAGGAACCACCTATGCTGCAGACCGTCGCCATTGTCCTGATCGTGCTCTGGGCCCTTGGATTGGGGACCGGCTATGCTCTCGGCGGGTTGATCCACATCCTGCTGGTGGTTGCGCTGATCTCGTTGATCATGCGATTCGCGTCGGGGCGGAAGGTCGTCTAGCGAGAAGCGAGAAGCGAGAAGCGAGAAGCGAGAAGCGTGGCCCGGCGGGGAGATCTGTCCGCTGGGCCACGCTTCTCGCTTCTCGCTTCTCGCCCTAGTGCGTCAACTTCCGATACTTGATCCGGTGCGGCTCATTCGCCGCCATCCCCTTCCGGCGCTTCAGGTCGGCCTCGTAGTCCTGGTAGTTCCCCTCGAACCACACCACCTCGGAGTCACCCTCGAAGGCGAGGATGTGCGTCGCGATGCGATCGAGGAACCAGCGATCGTGCGAAATGACCACGGCGCAGCCGGAGAAGGTCAGCAGCGCGTCTTCGAGCGCGCGCAGCGTGTCGACATCGAGGTCGTTCGTCGGCTCGTCGAGGAGGAGCATGTTGCCACCGCTCTTCAGCAGCTTCGCCAGGTGCAACCGGTTCCGCTCGCCGCCCGACATCAGGCCGACCTTCTTCTGCTGGTCGGAGCCCTTGAAGCCGAACCAGCCGCAGTAGGCGCGCGAGTTCACGGTGCGGGTGCCGAACTGCAGGTTGTCGTAGTCGCCGGCGATCTCCTGGTAGACCGTCTTCTCCGGGTCGAGCGCCTCGCGTGACTGGTCGACGTACGACGGCACCACCGTCTTGCCGACGATCAGTTCGCCGCCATCGGCCTGCTCCGTCCCCATGATCATCCGGAACAGCGTCGTCTTGCCGGCGCCGTTCGGGCCGATGATGCCCACGATCCCGGACCGCGGCAACGCGAAGTCGACATTCTCGAAGAGCAGCTTGTCGCCGAACGCCTTGGTGAGCTTCTTCGCGATCACGACTTCATCGCCGAGGCGCGGCGCGGGCGGGATGAGGATCTCGTGCCCGGCCACATCGGCCTTCGCCTCTTCCTCGACCAGCGCCTCGTAGGCGCCGAGTCGCGCCTTGCTCTTGGCCTGCCGCGCCTTGGGGCTCATCCGCACCCACTCGAGCTCGCGCTCGAGCGTCCGCTTCCGCGCCGAGGCCTGCTTCTCCTCGGTGGCGAGCTTCTTCTCCTTCTGGTCAAGCCACGACGAATAGTTGCCCTTCCAGGGCACGCCCTCGCCGCGATCGAGCTCGAGGATCCACTCGGCCGCATTGTCGAGGAAGTACCGATCGTGGGTGATCGCGACGACGGTGCCCGGGAAGTCCTTGAGGTACCGTTCCAGCCACGCCACCGATTCGGCGTCGAGGTGGTTGGTGGGTTCGTCGAGCAGGAGCATGTCCGGCTTCGAGAGCAGGAGGCGACAGAGGGCAACGCGCCGCTTCTCACCACCGGAGAGGGTGTCCACCTTTGCATCGGCCGGCGGGAGCCGCAACGCGTCCATCGCGATGTCGAGCGTCCGGTCGATCTCCCAGGCGTTGGCCGCGTCGATCCGGTCCTGCAGCGCGGCCTGCTTGTCGAGGAGGACGGTCATCTCGTCGTCGCTCATCGGCTCGGCGAACTTCATCGAGATTTCCTCGAACCGCGTCAGGAGCGCACGCGTCTCGGCCAACGCCTCCTCGACGTTGCCGCGGACGTCCTTGGTCGGGTCGAGCAACGGCTCCTGCGGGAGGTAGCCGATCTTGACGCCGTCCGCGGGCTTTGCCTCGCCGAGGAAATCCTGGTCGACGCCCGCCATGATCTTGAGGAGGGAGGACTTGCCGCTCCCGTTCGACCCGATCACGCCGATCTTGGCGCCCGGGAAGAAGGAGAGATAGATCCCCTTGAGGATCTCGCGCTGGGGGGGGACGATCTTGCGAAGATCCCGCATCGTGAAGATGTATTGGTGGCTCATGGACGAGAAAATAGTCGAAGGGGCCCCCCTACGACTTACGACCTACGACCTATGACCCTCCACCGAGACCCAATGCGACTCCTGACCCTGCTCCTCCTCCTCGCCACCCCCCTCTCCGCACAGGGCCGCGACTGCGACGGCTATCTCACACCGCTGGTCGTGCCGGCCGGGTTCTGTGTGCGGCCCTTCGCCGAGAAGGTCGGGCCGGTCCGGCACCTGGTGGTCCATCCGACCGGCGTCGTGATCGCGGCGACCAAGCTTCCCCCCGGACTGGTGTCGCTCGCCGACACGAGCGGCGACGGGCAGGCCGACGTCGTCACCCGCCTCGGTCCCGGGGAAGGGGGCACCGGCGTGGCCTGGCGGGCCGGCTGGCTCTATTTCGCCGCCGACATCGGGATCTATCGCATCCCCTGGCCAGCCACCTCGCGGGCGCCGACGGGAGCCGGCGAGTGGATCGTCGAGCGGCTCCCGGCTGGTGGCAGCGGCTGGGCGCACTACATGAAGGGCATCGTGGCGGCCGCTGATGGGGCGCTCTACGTCTCGATCGGATCGGCCAGCGACAACTGTCAGGCGGGCAGCGGCGAGCGGGCGATGCGCGTCCCCGGACAGTGGCCCTGTCCGGAACTCACCACTCGGGCAGGGATCTGGCGTTTCGTGCCGCCAGCGCCGGGGAAGGCGGGGTGGGTGGGGAGTCGTTACGCCACCGGGCTCCGCAACGCGATGGCGATGACCCAGGACGCTGCGACCGGGACGCTCTGGGCCCTCTCCCACGGCCGGGACTTCCTCAATCGAACGTGGGGCGTCGGCGACGAGGAATCGGCCGACCAGCCTGCCGAACTGCTGGTCCGCGTTACGTCGGGCGCGGACTTCGGCTGGCCGTACTGCATGGGGCGCTGGCGATCCAACTCGCCGGCCACGCTGGTGGTCGCCCCGGAATACGCCAACCAGGCGGGGGCGGCCTGTGCCACGAGAACGCAGCCCGCGCTGGGATTTCCTGGGCACTGGGCGCCGATGGCCGTCGCGATGGCCACCGAAGCGATGCCCGAGGGGTGGCGTCACGGGCTGCTGATCGCCTTCCATGGCTCCCGGAGCCGCTCGCCACTGCCGGAGGCGGGGCACCAGTTGCTCTACCAGCCTCTCGATGCCGCGGGGTTGCCGGCCGGCGAAGCCAGGATCCTGCTTCGGAGCAGCGATCGCCCCGGGACCCTCCGGCTTGCCGGGGTGGCTGTCGCTGCCAATGGCATGGTGTACCTCGCCGACGATGACTTCGGCCGGATCATCCGGATCGAGAAGCGCTGAGCGCTATATTTCGGGGTTCCGCGCTGACCTGCGCGGCCCTTCACCCCGACTCTGATAGGTGGTTCATGCGCCGTTCCTCCCTGCTCGCTGCGCTCCTCTTTGCCCCGGCCGCCATGGCGGCGCAGGGCCCCGCCGTCGGCGACGTCGCGCCGGCCTTCTCGATGACCCTGTCGGGGAAGGACGGGACGATTGCCGAGCCGGTCACCTTGGCGTCACTCAAGGGCAAGGTGGTGGTCCTCGCCTTCTTCCCGCGGGCGCGCACCTCGGGCTGCACCATCCAGATGAAGGCGTACCGCGATCGCTACGCCGAGCTCTTCGGCAAGGACGTGGAGCTGATCGCCATCTCGACCGACACCCCCGAGGCGCAGGCGTCCTGGGCCAAGGATGAGGCGTTTCCGTTTCGCTTCGGCGCGGACGTGAACGCCCGGGTCGGCAAGGCCTACGAGGTCACCACGGCGGCCGGCATGATGGATAGCCGGGTGCTCTTCGTCATCGGCAAGGATGGCAAGGTCGCCAAGGTGATGCGGCCGTTTCGGGAGATCGATCCGACCTCCTACACCGAGCTTGGGGTCGCCATCGCCGCCGCCCGCAAGTAGGCCGGGTGCAACAACTGTCCGGCGCCCCGCGTAGAGCGGGGCATCCGGACCCCCATTCCCACCCACGCAGGAGCTCCACCCCATGATGCAGCGCCTGGCCGGTCGCCCCGGCCTTCTCTTCGGCCTCGTGGTGGCCGGTGCCACCGTCGCCCTTGCCACTCCCGTCGTGGCGCAGGATCGACTCAAGAGCATGCCCGGCTACGAGCAGTACACCCGGATGGCGCCCCAGCTGAATGGCACCGTCAAGCTGGGCACCGTGCTTGGTGGGTGGGTGGATGCTGGCAAGGCCTACGAATACACCGCCGACGGCAAGCGCTATCGCTTTGACGCGGCCACGAAGAAGATCGCCGAGACGACCGTGGCCGGCACGCCGGTGACGCCGCCGGCCGGTGGGCGTGGCGCGGGAGGGCGCGGTGGCGCCGGCATCGAGCGCGGGCGGCAGGCGACGGAAGCGATCTCGCCTTCCGGCAAGCTGAAGGCGGTCTACCGCGACCGGAACCTCGTCCTCACCGACAGCAGCGGTGGCAACGGGGCGCCGATCACGACCGACGGCAGCGAGAAGGAGCGGATCAAGTACGGAACCGCGAGCTGGGTCTATGGCGAAGAGTTGAGTCAGACCACCGCGATGTGGTGGAATCCGGCCAGCACCAAGGTCGCGTACTACCGCTTCGACGAGAAGCCGGTCCCCGATTACTACATCCAGATGGATCAGACCAAGGTCCAGACGTCGCTCGACATCGAAGCGTACCCGAAGGCCGGCGTCGACAATCCGATCGTCGACCTCTTCGTCTATGACGTCGCCTCGAAGCAGTCGATCAAGCTCGACATTCGCGACGGCAAGCCGTGGAGCAACGACGTGGTCGGTCACTACGTCTACAACGTGCGCTGGTCGCCCGATGGCAAGGAACTGCTGGTCAATCGCACCAACCGCCGCCAGAACATCCTCGAGTTTGCGGCCTGCTCGCCCGAGAGCGGCAAGTGCCGCGTCGTCATTCGCGAGGAGTGGCCGACGGGCTGGGTCGAGAATCGCCCCGCGATGACCTGGCTGGCCGACAACAACCGATTCCTCTGGGTCTCCGAGCGGAACGGCTTCAAGAACTTCTATCTCTATGACCTCTCCGGGAAGCTGATTGCCCCGGTGACGCAGCATCAGTTCGAGGTCGTGAACATCGTCAAGCTCGACGAGGCGGCGGGCGTGCTCTGGTACACCGCGCGCGACGGCGACAACTTCCTCAAGGTGCAGCTGCATCGCGTCGGCCTGAACGGCAAGGGCGACGTGCGCCTGACCGACAAGGCCTACACCCACGCGGTGACGCTGTCGCCCGACGCGAAGTTCATCGTCGACGTGGCCCAGGCGCACGACGTGCCCCCGTTCACCCGGATCCTCGATGCCACCGGCAAGGTCGTCGCGGAGCTGGCCAAGTCGGACATGACCAAGTTCAACGAACTCGGCCTGAAGAAGTCCGAGGTCTTTACCTACCTCGCCGCCGATGGCAAGACGCCGCTGCTGGGGATGATCCAGTATCCGTCGAACTTCGATCCCTCCAAGAAGTATCCGGCGCTGCTCTCGATCTACGGCGGCCCGGCCTCCGCGGCGACGCGCGAGACGTGGACCCCGCCGACCGCGATGGCCGAGTACGGCTTCCTGGTCCTGACCCTCGACTCGCGCGCCGCCCCCGGCATGGGCAAGCGCACGCTGGACGATCTCTACATGAAGCTCGGGCAGACCGAGATGAACGACTTCGCCGAAGGGCTCAAGGAGCTCGGCAAGCGGCCCTACTTCGACGCCAAGCGGGTCGGCGTCTTCGGCACGTCCTACGGTGGCTACACCTCGGCGATGATGGTGCTGCGCTTCCCGGATCTCGTCGCGGCCGCCTCGGCCTCGTCGGCAGTGACGGCATGGAATCACTACGACACGATCTACACCGAGCGCTACATGTGGATTCCGCAGGAGAATGCGGAGGGCTACACCAAGGGTTCGGCGATGACCTATGCCAAGGACCTCAAGGGCCGGCTGCTGATCTACTACGGCACCGCCGACAACAACGTGCACCCGAACAACTCGATGCAGCTCATCAAGGCGCTGCAGCAGGCGGGGAAGAGTTTCGAGGTGCAGGTCGGGCCGGACGCCGGGCACACCGGCGTCAACAACCAGCGGATGATGGAGTTCTTCATCGAGAACCTGGTGATGAAGATCTCGCCAGTGTCCTGAGCGTCGACCAGGAGCGCATGCACAACGGGGGGCCGCAGTCGCGGCCCCCCGTTGGCGTTCCTCCTGCTGGCTACTTCGCGAAGATCTGGGTCGGGTCCTGAAACGCCTTGAATTCGAGCGCGTTGCCGGCAGGGTCGAGCAGGAACATCGTGGCCTGCTCGCCGACCTGTCCCACGAACCGGATCCCCGGCTCGATGATGAACGCGACGCCTGCCGTGCGGAGTCTGTCCGCCAGCGCGTGCCAGGCATCCCATCCCAGCACCACGCCGAAATGCCGCACCGGGACGGCGTGGCCGTCGACCTGGTTCGCCGCCGTCTTGCCCAGCTCGTCGGGGGCCAGATGCGCCACGATCTGGTGGCCGTGGAAATTGAAGTCGATCCACTGGTCGGAGGAGCGGCCCTCCGGGCACCCGAGCAACCCGCCATAGAAGCGGCGCGCGGCCTCGAGGTCGTCGACGGGGAAGGCGAGGTGGAACGGAGGGATCGTGGACACGGGGCGCCTGGGTAGAGGATGATCGATGATCGATGAGCGATGGTCGATGGTCGAGAACCGATGATCGGCTGGGCAGCTCGCCCCGTCAATGGGGTCAATGGGGATATCGATCATCGGCCATCGATCATCGATCATCGGCCATCGATCATCGATCATCGATCATCGACCCCCTTGACGACCCTCTCCCCCCTACGTACAATCCATCCACAATCGATGGTATCCGTGGTGATTTGCCGCTGCTTGCAGCCACGTTAAATAAATGCTAAAGTGCACAGGACGCCTGGCGGCAGTATGCCCCCGGCGTTTTTCGTGTGCGGGGGTCCTGATTCATCGACGGAGCAGGGAATGACCTGGCAGCCACGGCATCGCCGAATGCACATGCGAATGCTTCTTGTGACCGGAACTCCCATGGGAGACACGGCCAGGCTGTTGCGCATCCCTGCGTAGCACACACCAACCGACGCAAGTCGGCTCGGCGCCCTGGCTCTCTCTCACGAGACGGCCGGGGCGCTCTGGTTTTCCCCCCATGCACGAGACCGAGGACCCGATGACTTTGACGACGATCTTCCGGCGCAGTCCCGCGACGCCGAGTGCTGCTGAACTTCCTGCGGTTGCCGGCCACCACGGCGGGCTCCTGCCACTCTCCCGCCTGCGCGTCGAGGCGCAGGGCCCCGTCGACGGCCCCGTCGTCGTCGTGCTGGGTGGCATCTCTGCCTCCGCGCATGTCGCCGCCCATGCCGGCGACCCGACGCCTGGCTGGTGGGATGCCATCGTGGCGCCCGGCGGCGCGATCGACACCGCGCGATGTCGCGTCGTCAGCATCGATTGGTTGACGATCCCCGGCCATCCCGTCGACGCCCGCGATCAGGCGCGAGCGCTCGGCGTCGCGTTGGATCGCCTCGGCGTGGCCACTGTCGAGGCGATCGTGGGTGCATCGTACGGCGGCATGGTCGCACTGGCCTTTGCCGCACTCTACCCGGCGCGGGCCGCGCAGTTGATCATCCTCTCCGCCGCGCACGAGAGCCACCCGATGGCCACCGCCCTCCGTTCGATCCAGCGTGGCGTGGTGCGCCTCGGCATCAAGAGCGGCCGCGCCCACGAGGCGGTGGCGCTTGCCCGCGCCCTCGGCATCACCACCTACCGCACGGCGGAGGAATTCGCCGATCGTTTCGGTGCCGCCCCCGTGCGCACCGCGTCGGGCTATCGCTTTCCCGTCGAGGACTATCTGGAGCATGGCGGCACCCGCTTCGCGATCGGGTGCGAAGCGGAGCGCTACGTGGCGTTGTCGGAGTCCATCGATCTGCACCGGATCGATCCGGCCGAGATCTCCACGCCGACGACCTTGCTCGCGGTGGAGGGCGATCAGCTCGTCCCGATCTGGCAGGTGCACGAGTTGTTCGGCCAGCTTGCCGGTCCCGGCCGCGTGGTCGAGATCACGTCGCGCTATGGACACGACGCCTTTCTCAAGGAAGTCGCGGCCGTGGACGGATTGATTCGCGCGGCCCTCGCGCAGGGGGTGCGTCATGCCGCGTAATGGCCACGCGACCGCAACGCGCGCGGTGCGCGCCGGCATCGCGACCGATGGGCAGCACGGCGCCGTGGTGCCACCGATTCATCTCTCCTCGACGTTCCGGTTCCCCGCCTTCGGCGTGAAGGGGCGCTACGACTATTCGCGCTCCGGGAATCCGACGCGCGATCAACTGGCCGAGGCGCTCGCCGTGCTCGAAGGGGGCGCCTCCGCGGTGGTCACCGCCTCGGGGATGGCTGCGGTGACGCTCGCTGTGCAGCTGGTCCAGCCGGGTGAACTGATCGTCGCCACGCATGACTGCTATGGCGGCACGCATCGACTGCTGACACACCTGGCTCGACGCGGCCACTTCGACGTAGCGTTCGTCAACCTGAGCGATCCCGCCGCCGTCGCGCCTGCACTCGCGCGGAAGCCACGCCTTGTCTGGATCGAGACGCCGAGCAATCCATTGCTGCGTATCACCGACATCCGCACGGTTGCCGACGCCGCGCACGCCGCGGGTGCGCTGGTCGTGGCCGATAACACCTTCCTGTCGCCGGCATTGCAGCAACCGATCGCCCTCGGCGCCGACATCGTGGTGCACTCCACCACGAAGTACATCAACGGTCACAGTGACGTCGTCGGCGGCGCGGTGATCGCGGCGCATCAGGGGCTGGGTGAGGAACTGGCCTGGTGGGCCAACTGTCTCGGCCTCACGGGCGCCCCGTTCGACTCCTTCCTCACGCTGCGCGGCGTGCGCACGCTCCATGCGCGGATGCGCATTCACGAGGAGAACGCCCTCGCCATCGCGGCGGCACTCTCTGCGCATCCCCTGGTCGAGGCGGTGCACTATCCCGGCCTGGCCGACCATCCGGGACACGCGCTGGCGGCTCGGCAGCAGCAGGGCTTCGGCGCCATGCTCTCGTTCGCCGTCCACGGCGGCCCGGCGGCGGTGGAGGCCGTGGCGACCGGACTGGAACTCTTCACCTTGGCCGAATCCCTGGGCGGCGTCGAGAGCCTGATCGCCCATCCGGCCACGATGACCCACGCGGCGATGGACCCGGCAGCGCGGACCGCTGCGGGCATCGGCGACGGGCTGCTGCGGTTGTCGGTGGGGATCGAGCACGGA
The DNA here is from genome assembly GCA_016704275.1 of Gemmatimonadota bacterium. NCBI lineage: Bacteria > Pseudomonadati > Gemmatimonadota > Gemmatimonadota bacterium. The sequence goes on along the minus strand of JADJAK010000002.1, from coordinate 129,449 downwards.
GCCGACCTGGTAGCCGACCTCCTCGCCACCCTCGATCGGGTCGCGGCGACGGCGTTGGTGCAGGCGTCCATTTGAGTCCGCGGTGGGGAGGGCGCGTCGAGCCGCCTCCGGGCTAGATTTCCCGGGTGATGGACCTCCTCCCCAATGCCGATTGCCGCACCCCAGTCGCCCCCGACCACCCCGAGCTGATCGGGGGCGGTCGGCGGTGGACAGGGGTCGGCACGTCTGACCCGGAGTCTGCATGAGTCCCCCGAAGATCCCTGAGGGCAGCCGTCGTGGCTGGATCATCCCGATCGGGGGTGCCGAAGCGAAGGTAGGAAACGTCTCGATCCTCGAGCGTTTCGTCGCCCTCTCGGGTGGCCGTGATGCCCGCATCGGCGTGATCCCGACCGCCTCCCAACTGTCGGACACCGGTCCGCGCTACCACACGCTCTTCCGCGAGTTGGGAGCGGCCGAGGTGCTGGTGATGGACTTCGACACGCGGCGCGACTGCGAAGAGCCCGCACGGCTTGCGGACCTCGCGCGGTGCGACGGGGTCTTCCTGACCGGTGGCAATCAGTTGCGGCTCTCCACCCTGCTCGGCGGAACCTCGGTCTCGCGCTTGCTGCGCACGCTCAACGCGGCCGGGGCGACGATCGCGGGGACCTCGGCGGGGGCCGCCTTTCTGTCCGAACACATGATCGCCTTCGGCGCGGAAGGCGCATCGCCAACCGCACGTGGCGTGACCCTCGCACCTGGTCTGGGCCTCACCAACCGCGTCATCATCGACCAGCATTTCCGGCAGCGCGATCGACTGGGCCGACTGCTGAGCGCCCTCGCGTACAATCCGTTCGCGATCGGCCTCGGGCTCGACGAGGACACCGCGGCCTTCATCGGGCCGGATGAGACGGTGGAGGTGGAGGGCAGCGGCGCGGTCACCGTCCTCGACTCGGGTGGCCTCACCTTCTCCTCGATGGACCGTGTCCAGGAGAACGAGCCGGTCTCTCTGCTCGGGATCCAGCTGCACATTCTCACCCGCGGGGCGCAGTTCAATCTGCACACCCGCGAAGCCGTGGCCGGCTCGCTGGCAACCAGCAAGAGCTGACCGGCGTGTCCTCAGGGGGCGACATGAAGATTCTCGATCGCGCGGTGTATGTCGGTCCCTCACGCTACGCCCATTTCCCGGTCATCCGCCTGCGGCTCGATCTCGGCGCCCTCGAAGCGTGGCCGACCTCCCGCCTCGGCCCCGAGTTCATCGAGCCGCTGTTGGCTGCCCTCCCCGGTCTGCACGAGCACGGCTGCAGCTACGGCGAACCAGGGGGCTTCATCCGCCGACTCACCGAGGATGAGGGGACCTGGCTCGGCCACGTGCTCGAGCATGTGGCGATCGAGCTGCAGAACGTCGCCGGGATCAAGGTGACCTTCGGCAAGACGCGCGGCGCCGGTCCCGAGGGCGTGTACGACGTGGTCTACGAGTACGAACAGCGGGACGAGGGGCTGGAGGCCGGCGAACTCGCGCTGCGCCTGCTGCTCGCGCTGCTGCCGGATGCCTTCCGCCCCGACGGCGCGCGGCCCCCCGATTGGGACTTTGCCCGCGAGCGCGATACCTACATCCGGTTTGCGCAGCGCCGCGCACTCGGGCCGAGCACGGCCTCGCTGGTGCACGCCGCCGAAGCGCGCAACATCCCGTGGATGCGCCTCAATGCGTATTCGCTGGTGCAGCTCGGCCTCGGCAAGTATCAGCAACGCATCCAGGCCACCGTCACCGGCCGCACCTCGCATATCGCCGTCGAGATGGCCAGCGACAAGGAGGAGACCAACAAGCTCCTCGGTGCCCTCGGACTCCCGGTGCCGCGCCAGGAGTTGGTCCAGCGCGTCGAAGATGCCGTGCGCGCCGCCAAGCGCATCGGGTTTCCTGTCGTGGTCAAGCCCTACAACGGCAATCATGGTCGCGCGATCTCGATCCACCTCACCACCGACGAGCAGGTCGCGACGGCGTTTGCCCTGGCGCAGGAGGTCTCGCGCTCGGTCATCGTCGAGAGTTTCGTCACCGGCGACGACCATCGGCTCCTCGTCGTCGATGGCGTGCTGGTTGCGGCGACCCGGCGCACGCCGGCGCACGTGGTGGGCGACGGTCGCTCCACGATCGCCGACCTCGTCACCGAGGTGAATCGCGACCCGCGTCGTGGCATCGGCCACGAGAAGGTGCTCACCCGGCTCGAGCTGGATGCCAAGGCGGTCGAGTTCCTCGCGGCCAATGGCCACAGCCCATCGACCGTGCCGGCGGCCGGCGAGCGCGTCTATCTCTGCGCCACGGGGAACCTCTCGACCGGCGGCACCGCGACGGACGTCACCGACATCATCCACCCCGACAATGCGGAGATGGCGGTACGCGCCATCAAGGCCGTCGGACTCGACGTGGGCGGCGTGGACTTTCTCTCGGCCGACATCAGCGAGTCGTACAAGAGCCACGGCGGCGGGATCTGCGAGGTGAACGCGGCACCGGGCTTCCGGATGCACTCGGCGCCAAGCGAGGGGACCCCGCGCGACGTGGCCGGCCCCGTGATCGACATGCTCTTTCCGAAGGGGACGCCGAGCGTGGTGCCGATCGCCGCCGTCACGGGGACGAACGGCAAGACGACGACGGCGCGCATGCTGGCGCACATCTGCCAGATGGCGGGCTTCACGCCCGGCCTCACCACCACCGACGGCGTCTACATCAACGGCCAGCGCACCGTCGAAGGGGACATGACCGGGCCCGCGTCGACGCGCATGGTGTTGAGCGACCCGAGCATCGACGTGGCCGTCCTGGAGGTCGCGCGGGGCGGGCTCCTCCGGGCGGGCATGGGGACGCGCTACGTCGACGTCGGCGCCGTGCTGAATGTCCGTGCCGACCACCTCGGCCTGAAGGGGATCGACACCCTCGAGCAACTCGCTGAGGTGAAGCAGGTCGTGGTCGAGGTGGCGCGCGACACGGCGGTCCTCAATGCCGACGATCCGCTCGTGCTGCAGATGGCCTCGGAAACCGACGCCAAGCATCTCTGTTACGTCACCACGAACCCGGCGCATGAACTGGTGCGTGAGCACATCCGCGCCGGCGGTCGGGCCTGTGCGCTCGAAGCGGGTGTGAACGGCGAGATGATCACGCTGTACGACCACGGCGCCCACATCCCGCTGCTCTGGACCCACCTGATTCCCGCCACGCTCGATGGCCGCGCGCTGCACAACGTCCAGAACGCCATGTTTGCCGCGGTGATGGCCTTCTCGATGGGAATCAAGCTCGACAGCATTCGCACCGGGCTGCGGACGTTCGACACCTCGTTCTTCCAGGCGCCGGGTCGGATGAACGTCTACTCCGACCATCCGTTCCGCGTGATCCTCGACTACGGCCACAACGCGCACGCGGTCGGGGCGATGGTGGAGCTGGCGGCTCGGCTCGATGTGCGCGGACGCCGGATTGTGGTGGTGGCCGCGCCGGGCGACCGCCGCGACGAGGACATCCGCGCGATCGCCGAGACGGTCGCGGGGCACTTCGACGCCTACATCTGTCGCCGCGACGACACCCTGCGGGGGCGCGATGGCGATGAGGTCCCGCGCCTGCTCGCGCGGGCGCTCGCGGCATCCGGCGTCCCGGCCGATCAGGTCCAGGAAATTCCCGATGAACAGGCCGCGATCGACCATGCCCTGCGGATGGCACGCGCCGGCGACCTCGTGCTGATCTTCGGCGACTCGCTGCAGCGGTCGTGGGATCAGATCACCTCGTTCCGGCCCGACGGCAGTGAAGCGCCGCTCCGCACGACGGGCGAATTCCCGGTCGCCTCCGTGGCGCCAACACGCCAGCCGAGAGTCTCGCTCGATGGGGCCACGCTGGTGCGTGACGAGCGGGGCGTGCGCCTCGCCCGGGAGAGCGACGACTGACCGACATGGCCCAACCTGAGCTGGTGGCGCCGGCCTGGAGTGATTCGCGTCGACTCTTCGGGCCGTCCAGGTGGCTCGAGGCACCCGGTGTCGTGCTCGAGGGCGTCGTCGACGGCGAGCTGGCCTCGACCGCTGCCGATGCATGGCGCGCCACCGTCCAGCGGCTGGCAGCTGCGCTCGGCTGGCCCGCACCGACCTGCAGCGTGACGGGCCGGGCCGGCCATCTGGTGCTCGCCTTCACCGCCCCCGGCGACCGACTGCTGACGGCCACCGAGGTGAACGAGTGGGCCTGGGAGTCGGCGCTGCGTGCCGCCGGGGTCGCATCGGCACCTGCGCTTCTCGCCCCGGGCGACCTTCCCCGCGACGAAGCGTCCGCGGTCAGGCAACTCGCTGTCCTCGCGACCCTCGAGGCACAGGCGCCATCAAGCGACCTCGCGGTCGTCGCGAGGCCCGACCAGCGGGTCGCGCTCGTCACCGGATCCAATGGCAAGACCACCACGACGCGATTGATTGCGGCGATGACCATGGCCACCGGCCAGCATACCGGCTGGTGCTGCACCGACGGCGTCTTCATCGATGGGGTGGCCGTCGAGGCGGGTGACTGGTCCGGCCCGGCCGGAGCCCAACGGGTCGTCGGCGCCCCCGCTGTCGAGTGTGCCATCCTCGAGACGGCACGCGGCGGCATCCTGCGTCGTGGACTCGGTGTCCTCGGTGCCGCGGTCGCCGTGGTGACCAACATCGAAGCCGATCACTTCGGAGAGTACGGTGTCGAGACGCTTGCCGATCTCGCGCTCGTCAAGCTGGTCATCGCGAAGGGACTGCGGGGAGGCGGCGTGCTGGTGCTGAATGCGGACGACGCCGCGCTCCGCGCCGCAACGCTCCCCGCCGGCGTCACGGTGGCGTGGTATTCACCGTCCGGCGCCACACGCCAGGTCGGGGAACAGCCCGCCACCGCATGGCGCGACGGGGACCACCTCTGGCTCGCGGCTCCGCGCGGCGTGGAGGATCTCGGCGACCTCCGCACCATGCCGCTCACCGCGGCCGGTGCCGCCGAGTACAACCTCACCAACATGCTGGCCGCTGCGCTCGCGGCGCATCACCTCGGTGTGGTGCCGTCGACGATCACTACCGTCTTGGCGCGGTTCGGGGCACACCCCGCCGACAACGCCGGCCGCCTGAGTCGTTTCGAGCTGCACGGGGCGACGATTCTCCTCGACTACGCGCACAATCCGACGGGGCTCACCGGGCTCCTCAAGGTGGCCCGCAGCCTCCACCCGACTCGGCTGCTGCTGCTGCTCGGTCAGGCGGGGAACCGCGATGACGGCGCACTCGCCGACCTGGCCGCCGCCGCGTGGGCCGCTCGGCCCGATCGCATCGTGCTGAAGGAACTCGACGGCTATCGGCGCGGGCGCACCATGGGCGAAGTGCCGGCGTTGCTCGAGGGTGCCCTGCGGACACTTGGCGCGCCCACCGACCGAATCGTGACGGTCCTCGACGAAGTCGAAGCGGTCGAGGCCTCCATCGCCTGGGCGCAACCCGGTGACGTCCTCGTGCTGCCGGTCCATTCGCTCGACGCGCGGACCGAGGTGCTGGCGCGCCTCGCCGCCATGGGTGCTGTCACGCCCGCCTGACCCGGACCCCTCTCCTGGAGTTGTGCGATGCATCGCCTTCGAATCCTGTTGGTGCTGACGCTGGGGAGTGCGGCCTGCGCGCAGCCGGCGCCTGCTCCCACCGCCCTCGATCCGATCGCGGTTCGCTACGTCGGCCTCGTCCTGCGACTCGGTCACCACGATGCCAACTATGTCGATGCCTACTACGGCCCCGACTCCCTGAAACAGCTCGCAGACCGTGATTCGATGTCGGTGGCCGCGATCGGTGCCGCCGCCGATTCGCTGATTGCCCAATTGGGCGACACCGTTCCCGCGTACACTGACTCGCTGGTGCAGCTGCGGCATCGCTACCTGCGCACCCAGCTCGGCGCACTCTCATCCAGAGCCGCGATGCTCGGTGGCAGGCGGTTCACCTTCGACGAAGAGGCGAAGGCGTTGTACGATGTCACGCCGCCGACCCTCCCCGATGCTCACTTCGATTCGCTGGTGTCACGCCTTGACGCGCTGATCCCCGGCCCCGGGAGTCTGGCGTCACGTTATCAGCGCTTTCGCGACGGCGCGATGATTCCGGCCGGGCGAGTGGATACCGTCTTCAAGGTAGCGATTGCCGCGTGTCGGGCCCGCACACTGGCGCATCTCCCGCTCCCGGCCTCGGAGCGGTTCGACCTGGAGTATGTGAAGGGGACGTCGTGGAATGCCTACAACTGGTACAAGGGTGAGTATCACTCGCTGATCCAGGTGAACCTCGACTTCCCGATTCCGGTGGATCGCGCGGTGGATCTGGCGTGCCACGAGGGCTATCCGGGGCACCATGTCTACAACGCGCGCCTCGAGGAGGCGTTGGTGCGGGGGCGCGGCTGGGTGGAGATGTCCGTCTATCCGCTCTTCTCGCCGCAGTCGTTGATCGCCGAGGGGAGTGCCAATTACGGGATCGAGATGGCGTTCCCGGGCGAAGCACGGACCGCCTTCGAGCGTGACTCGCTCTTCCCGCTCGCCGGGCTCGACCCGGCGCTGGCAACCCAGAACGCCGACGTGCGCGCCGTGATGGAGCAGCTGAATCATGCGCGCAATGCGGTGGCGCGCCGCTACCTGGACGGCGCGCTCGACTCGGCGGGTGCCGTGGCGCTGATGGAGCGGTGGTGGTTGCAGTCGCCCGAGGCGGCGGCGAAGACATTGCGATTCATCCAGACCTATCGCAGTTATGTCATCAACTACAACCTGGGCCGTGATCTGGTGGCATCGTACGTCGAGCGGGCGGGGAACGATCCGGCGGCGCGGTGGCAGGCGTTCGGGGCGCTGCTGTCGTCGCCCCGGCTTCCCGGCGGCCTGCAGTAGCCGTCAGGGGACGATGAGCAGATAGACCGCCACGCAGACGCCCACGCCGAGCCCAAGGGCGATGAGGCCGAGCGTGCGGCGCTTCGGCAGCGCGATCCAGAGGGTGATCCCGGTGAGTGCGCCGAGCAGCAGCAGGATGGCGGAGAGATCGATCAGCCAGCTCCACGCGGTGCCGCTGTCCTTGCCGCGGTGGAGATCATCCATCCGGATCAGGAAGGGACGCATCTCCTTCGTGATCGTCATCGCGCCGGTCGCGAGCGTGATCACCGCCTCGAAGCGGCGGCCGGGGCCGCGCAGCTCCACGCGAAGTTCCTCGCCATCACTGTCGAAGGTGGAGAGTGCGCCCAACGCGCCGTAGGTGGTGCGCAGCGTCTCGATGATCCCGGCGGTGTCCGGCTCATGCGTCAGCAGGGCCATCGGCAGCGTGCCGGTGGTCTCGACCGGCGCGGCCTCGCTGGCGGACACCCACTCCTCGTGATTGAGGAGCAGTCCGGTCGCGGCGAAGAACACCATCAACAGCATCGCGAACACGGTCAGGTAGATGTGCACCGTGCGGGTGGCCGAGACCACCCGGTTCCACTTGCGGGACATCGCTTACTTCGCGGCGCTGCAGGTGACCGTACCGCCGGCGAAGGCGGGGGTCGTCTCGAACTTGCCCGTCACCGCGCCATTGGTGCAGTTGAGTGCGGCGCTCCGGAGCGAGTGCGGGCCATTCTCGAACGACTCCTCGAACCAGAACGTGTATTCGCCGGCCTTGACCGCCGTGCCGTGGTCATCGAGGCCGTCCCACTCGAGGGTGTACTCGCCGACCGGACGGGTCGCGCGGGTCACGGCATCGATCACGTCCCGGGCACCGGCGGACATGACGCCGTACCACTTGCTCATGTCCGGGATGTACTTCCGCTTCGTGCCCCAGAAGGCCAGCGTGCGGACCGGCTTCCCCTCGGTATCGGTGACCCACACCGCGACATAGGGGCGGTGCCGGTTCGGGTTCGTCGGCGTGATGTCGATCGTCACGGTCGCGGTGACGTTCCCCGTCGCCGTCGGTGCCGACGAAGCGACCTCATAGGCCGCGAACCCCGCCGTGCGGTGCAGCACGCCGTCGGCCCCGACGATCATCGCCTCGACACCGGGCGTGGCGGCGGCGAGCCGCATCCCCTCGGCCGGCGTCAGCACCGATAGCGTCGTCGCGAGCGCATTGGCCGTGGCGTTGTCGCGCGCGATGACCGTCGTGGCCGCGACGGCGTTCGCCGGCAGGCCCGTCCGCGGATCGAGGATGTGCGAGTAGTGCACGCCGTTGATCGTGAAGCCACGTGCGTACCGACCGCTGCTCGAGACGGCCCGATCACTGATCTCGAGGACCGTCAGCGGCGCGGCGTTGTCGGCCGGCGCACGTGGGTCGGCCACGCCGATCCGCCAGGCGGAACGCTCGGCCGACGCGATGCCCCACGTGCGAATGTCGCCGCCGAGGTTGATCACGCCGCCGAGCAATGTCGGCACGGCGGCCTGCGCGGCGGCCAACGCGTGATCGATGATGTAGCCCTTGCCGAGCGAATTGAGGTCGAGGCGGTCTGCCGTCAGCAGCCGCACGCCATTGGCGTCGATGGTCCAGGCCGGAGTCGCAATCCGCGCGGTGACCGTCGTCAGCTCATCGGCTGATGGCAGGCGGCCAGCGGCTTCTGCGGCGCGCCACAAGGCGGAGAGTGGCGCGACGCGGGCCGAATAGGCGCCGCCGCTCTGCTGATTCCAGAAGGCATACCGGTCGAGGACGGCCGTCAGGTCGGCAGAGGGCCGCGCTGACCCGCCAGACACCAGCAGTCGGCTGACTTCCGAGGAGGCGTCATAGCTGCTCAAGACCAGCCGCAGGCGTTCAATCTCCGCCAGCGCGGCGCGCTCCGCCTGGGCGGCGGCTTCCGGGGTCGCGGCGGTGAAGGTCAGGTCGAGCGAGGTGCCGAGTACGCCGTCATGGGCGAAGTGATATGCCTGCATCGTCGGCGCCGGGGTCGGGCCGAACAGGGTCGTCAGCAACAAGGCCAGATGCGAAGCGAAGGGCAGCGCCACGAGTCATATCCGAGTGAGGGAGTCGGCTAAACACCAATGCAATCAATGAGATACGCGGTTCCGAGGCTCGAAGTTGCTCCGCGCTCGTCAGTGCCCGGCCGCCGCCGATTCCGCGGCAATCGTCTCTAGCGCTTCCCAACGCGTGGTCAGTTGGGTCAATGCGTGTTCGACCGCGGCGAGTCGGGCACGCGCCGTCGCGACGGCCGCACCGTCGCGGAGCACGCTCGGGTCGGCCAGGGTCGCAAAGAGCTGCAACTTCTCCGTCTCGCGGGCGTCGATCTGCTCCGGGAGTGCGGCAAGCTCCTGCTGCTCCTTGAAGGAGAGCCGACGCACCTTGCCCGCCTTGGCGGCCTTCGACGCTGGTGCCGCCGCAGTCGCCTTCACGGTCCGGCTTGCGCTGGCCGCCGCAATCACGGCCTGGCGCTGCCGAGCCCAGTCGCTGTAGCCGCCGACATACTCGCCGACCTTGCCACCGCCTTCCATCACCAGCGTGGAGGTCACCACGTTGTCGAGGAAGGCACGATCGTGGCTCACCACCAGCAGCGTCGCCTTCAGGTTGGACAGGAGATCCTCGAGCAGGTCCAGCGTCTCGATGTCGAGGTCGTTGGTCGGTTCGTCGAGAATCAGCACGTTGAAGCGCCGGGTGAAGAGGCGCGCCAGCAGCAGGCGATTGCGCTCACCACCGGAGAGCACGCGCACCGGCGTGCGGGCGCGCTCCGGCGAAAAAAGGAAGTCCTGCAGATAGCCGAGCACGTGCTTGCGCGCGCCGTTGATCTCGATGAACTCGGTACCGTCGCCGATGCTGTTGACCACGGTCTGCTCGGGGTCGAGCTGTTCGCGCAGCTGGTCGAAGTAGGCCACTTCGAGATTGGTGCCGAGGCGGACCGTCCCTTCCTGCGGCTCGAGCTGTCCAAGCAGGAGGCGGATGAGTGTCGTCTTGCCCGAACCGTTGGGGCCGATCAGGCCGATCCGATCGCCGCGCGCGATGGTGGTCGTCAGATCGCGCACGATGGTGCGCTCGCCGTAGCCGAAGGTGACGCCCTTCGCCTCGATCACCAGCCGCCCCGAACGCTCGGCCTCCTGCGCCTGCAGCCGCACGGTGCCGACCTTCTCCCGGCGAGCGCTGCGCTCCAGGCGCAGCGCTTCGAGTGCCCGCACGCGCCCCTCGTTGCGCGTCCGCCGCGCCTGGATGCCGGTGCGGATCCACACTTCCTCGCGGGCGAGCTTCTTGTCGAACTCGCTCCATTCCTTCTCCTGACTCGCGAGCGCCGCCTCTTTCCGTTCGAGGTAGGTGTCGTAGTCAGTGCCCCAATCAATCAACTGCCCGCGATCGAGGTCGACGATCCGTGTCGCCACGCGGCGCAGGAAGGTCCGGTCGTGGGTGACGAAGACCAGCGTGATGTTCCGCGCGATCAGGATCTCCTCGAGCCACTCCACCGCCTCGACGTCGAGGTGGTTGGTCGGTTCGTCGAGGAGCAGCACGTCGGGATCGCGGACCAGTGCGCGCGCCAGCAGCGCCTGCCGCTTCCGACCGCCGGAGGCCGCGGCGAACGGCGCCTCGGGGTCGAGGCCGAGGTGCTCGAGCACCGTCTCGACGCGGCTCTTCACTTCCCAGGCGTTGGCGGCATCGAGGGCGTGGTGCAGGCGGTCGAGCTCGTTGAGCGCGGCGTCGCTGTGGTCGGTCGCGACGCGGTGCGAGGCGTGCTGATACTTGGCGAGGAGGCGGCCGGCATCACCGAGGCCATCGGCGACGATGTCGAACATCGTCCCGGCGACGTCGCCGGGGACTTCCTGCTCGAGCCGGGTCACCGACACGCCGGTCTGCCGGACCAGTTCGCCGCGGTCGGGACGGATGGTGCCGTCGAGCAGCTTCATCACGGTGCTCTTCCCGGCGCCGTTGCGGCCGAGGAGGCAGACGCGCTCGCCGCGCTCGATGACCAGGTTGGCCTGATCGAGCAGAGGGGCCGCGCCAAACGCGAGGGTGATGTCCTGCAGGGCCAGCAATGCCATGCCACGTCCGACGCCGGGGTCTCCCTCCGTGCGACGGCGGGGCGCGCGTCGCGGGGAGGGAGGGGGAAACTAGCGGGGTCCCGGCACCGCGGCCCCGGAGGGGGCGTCCCGGTTGAGCCAGAGCGACACGGAGAAGGTCCGCTCCCGGGCGGTGTTCTTCCCGGCGATCCCGCCGTAGTACCCGGCCTGGATGCCCACCCCCTTCGACACCTTCCAGACCGCCGACCCGCCCACCTTGGTGGCGCTGTAGGCCACGCCGCCGTCCTGGAACGCCGCCACGTTGAACGACTGCGCCATGAGCAGCAGCCTGGGTGCGGCGTCGAGGCCGATCGTCAGGTCATAACGAAACTCGTCGGCACCGGTGCGCCAGGCCGCCCCACCCGCCGAGGCGCTCACGAAGCCGCGCGTCCCCAGCGCCCCGAAGCCGTTGCCATAAAGCAACCGGATTTCGGCGTCGGTGCTCACGGGCCCGAGCACCGGTCGGGCCTCGGTGTCGTAGAGCAGCGGGATATCGACTCGAGGCTGGATCGAGAGGATGCCGCCCTTCCCCTGCGCGAGCCGCTTCATCACGAAGAGGCCGGTCGCCCCGAAGCCGGTCGTGACGGTGGACTGGCCATTCCGCTTGTCCTCGAGCCGGGCATAGCCCTGCCCGAGGCCGAGCGAGAGGCCCTCCTTCCAGCCGTAGATGAAGTACATCCCCCAGTCGCGCTTCTCGAGGGCATTCTCGGTGGCACCGGGGCCGGCCGAGAAGCGATCCGGAAAGCGGCCCGCATTGAAGCCGTGTGACATGAACCAGCCGCCAGGCTTCACGGTCCACTGCGCATGCACCGCGGTCGGAGCCAACAGCAGGGCGATCAACAGGCGATGGTTCATTCGGTCGGACCTCGCGCCTCGGGAACGATGGTGGCATCGAACCGCACCGGGAGGCGCGGCGCGGCAGGACGTCGGTACAGCGTGTAGCCACTCCAACTCCACTCCTCGATGAAGCCCACCGGCGGGCGACGATCGGCGTCGAGCGTCAGCCCATCGTCGTCGGCCGTGACGAGGACATACTGCACGGCATTGGCTGGCAATGCCAGCGCAATATCGAATCCGGTATCGCGCGTGGTAAGGTACGGCGCAAACGAGGGCGTCCACTTCAGCAGTCCCTCGGCCCACCGGTCATCCAGCAGGATGCTCCGTGGTGGTGCCACCGCCAGTGCCTGCGCGATGGCACGATCTCGGCGGTCGGCATCGGTCGGCGTCGGCCACGGCAGCACGACCCACGCGGCAATCGCCTGCGCGCCGCCAATCACCGCCAGTGTCCAGCGCTGCCACCGGGGCAGGTCACGCGGCAACGCCACGATCGCCACCAGCATCAGCAGCATCGCCGCGAAGGCCAGGGAGAAGTGCCAGCCGGTCGTCGTCGCGGCCGCCAACAGGAGGAAGGGCAGTAGCATCCCGGCCGTGGTCGCTTTCGGGCGCGCCAGCGCCATCGCGGAGACCACGAGGTAGGGAATGGTCCAGCGCAGGATTTCCACCACGTCGGGGGAAGCGCGCTCCCACGGCGTGAACGGGAAGGCCACGCGTCCGGTGAAGATCCACGAGAGGTAGGCCCACGTCACCGTGGCGGCGAAGCCCGGGAAGACGAGCAGCACCATCTGCGACGCGAACGGCGGGATCTGCAGTCGCGGGAAAAGAATGGGCAGCACGGCACCGGCCACCAGCGCGAGGCCGAGGCCGAGCGGCGAGGTGTAGAACGCGAGGCCGAGCCACAGTCCCGTGTAGAGGCCATGAATCGTCTTGCGGGTCGCCCACCAGCGCCGATAGTGGCGCCAGCCGATGAAGAGCGCCGCGAGTCCGAGCCCTTCGTTGAAGTTGCCGGCGGTGAAGTGCAGCCCGAGCGGTGTCCAGAGGACCGCGAGGAAGAGCAGGTACGGCAGCAGCGTGCGCCGGGAAGTGCACTCGTCGATGATGCACCAGGCGAGTCCGGCCATGCCGAGGGTGCCGAGCACGATCGTCCACGCATCGGTCGGCGATGGCAGCAGCAGCAGAAAGGGCAGGGGCGGATACTCGAATCCCAGCAACTCGAGGCGGCCTCGGTCGGCCGCGAAGAGCACCCGCTGCAGGAAGGCGCCGTGCGGATCGCTGCGCCACCCCTCCCCGGTCAGCAGCCACGCCGCAACCGCGGGCGGGGCTGCGGCCAGCACGGCCAGCAGCGCCCGGACCCACCAGGCCGCGCGCGGCTCAGTGGCTGCTGGCGGGGTGTCTGGTGAGACCATGCGTGGTCTTCTCCCAGTAATAGGGGCGGGTGAAGAGCTGGCCGAGTGCCTTGTACGAGGCGATCGAGTGCAGCATCCAGTAGAGCGGATTCAGCAGCGCAAAGAGCACCAGCGGATGGAGCCGGCGCTTGAAGACGGCGAACATGTTGATGTAGATCGCCAGCGCGTTGCCCAGCAGCAGGTTGAAGAGCGAGAGATAGAGGATCGCCGGCGGAAAGAGCGGATCGAGCGCGGTGGTCCGCGTCACCACCCACACCAGCGTCAACAGGATCGAGATCGGCTGGAAGAGAAAGATCAGCGGCGTGCCGCCAATCAGCAGCGCGAAGCCCAGCGCCTGCCGCAGCCCGGCGCGGCGCACCAGGCCGATCGGGTCGCGCGAAAAGACCAGCGCGGTCTGCATGTAGCCCTTGATCCAGCGCGAGCGCTGCCGGAGCCAGTTGCCGAGGTGCTTGTTCGCTTCTTCGTACGTCGTCGAATTGACGATGCCGACACGATAGCCGTGCATCGCGGCCCGAATGCCGAGGTCGGCGTCCTCGGTGACGTTGAAGGGATCCCAGCCGCCAAGCTCGCGGAGCACCGGGGTCTTGAAATGGTTGCTCGTGCCGCCCAGCGGGATCGGCATCCGCAACTTGTCGAGCCCCGGCAGCAGGTAGTCGAACCAGAACGAGTACTCGAGCGTGAACATCCGCGTGAGGAAGTTCTCGTTCCAGTTGTAGTAGTTCAGCGCGGCCTGCAGGCAGATCAATTCCTTCGGCCCGCGGCGGAAGGCGAGCACGGCCTTCTTCAGCTGGTCCGGTTCCGGCTGGTCCTCGGCATCGTAGATCACCAGGTATTCGCCCTGCGCGAACAACAGCCCGACGTTGCACGCCTTCGGCTTGGTCTGCGGTTGGCCGCTCGGCACCACCAGCAACCGCACATTGGCCCCCGGCGACGCCGCCTTCGCGGCGGCGAGCGTATCGGCGTCATCCTCCTCGAGCAGCAGCAGGATGTCGAGCTTGTCGGCGGGATAGTCGAGGGCCTTGAGCGAGGTGAGCAGGCGTCCGATGACCGCCGCCTCGCGATAGGCCGGCACCAGGATGCTGTACGACGGCAGGTCGCGATCCCGCAGCGCCTGCACCTCGTCGTCGGTGATCGTCACCGTCGTTTCGGCCGCTGCGCCACTCACGCCCACGACGGTGCGGAACGCCACCACCGTGACGAAGAAGAGCGTGATCGGGACGTTGAGGGCGAAGAGCGTGGTCAGCGGCGCGGCCCAGAGCCCGAGCATCAGGGCGATCAGCGCGGTGCCGAAGAGCAGGTACTGCGGCAGCGTGAAGACCGTGAAGGCGCTCTCCGCCTGGTCGCGGAAGTAGAGGCCGTAGATCGAGGTGTCGACCACCTTGCGGCGGTTGGCGATTGCGATCGCCTGGTCGATGTCCCATTCCGTGGTGACCCGCACGTCGAGCACACGCCCCGGATAGACGACGGCGAGGGTCTCGCGCAGGTCGGCCGACGGCTGGTCGGCGACCGCCACCGTGAGCGTGGTGCCGTCGTCGCGGATCGGCACGGCGCGGAACTTCAGCGTCGCCTCGAGCGGGAAGCGCTGCGCCACCGCCGGCGACACCGTCTCCGGGGTGATCATGATGAACGGGAGTTGCCAGAGCTCGGCGAGGGCGCGCCCCAGATCCAGGCGGCGGATGCTGCCGAGGATCAGGAGCAGACGGCCGAGTCGCTCGCCGGTGCGCTCCTGCTGCTGGAGCGCCACGGCGAGCTGCATCTCGGTGATCAGCCCACGCTGGACGAGATGATCACCCAGCCGGGTCGAGCTCACGCCTCACCACACGCGGGTAGAGCCACCAAAGCAGGCCGAGGACGACGAGAACGGAGACCACCAGGATCACGGTGCGGTACCGCGCAAGCCAACTCGACGTGGTGTCGGGGAGCCGTTCGATCCGCCAGCCGGCGTTCGCCAGCGTCAGCGGCCGCGCCGGCCCGTTCACACCGCGGACGACGACGTCCCCGCGCGTCCCGAACCAGCCGTACGAGGCGAGTGTCTCCTCCAGCAGTTGCTGCAACGGCATGCCGTTGTCGCCGGTGTGGTGGAGGAGGAGAATGTCCCGGCCTCCCGCCGACCAGCCCTGCATCGCCGCATAGGGCGCATCCGGCGTGAACTCATCCCACAGCCGGCCATCCTTGTCGCGGAGTCGGAAACCCCCGGAGTGAATCGGGGCCACCAGCACATCCGCGAGGTTGCTGGTGCCGACCGCGAGCAGCGGCCCCACCGCTTCCTTGGCGTCGCGTGCGAGTGCCGGGGCCAACGGCGTGTGCGTGGTCTGCTGCATCGCGCCGATCGTGGCCGCGGCCAACTCGACGCGGAAGCGGTCGCGCGGCTCGAGCAGGACCGAGAACGCCGGGACGAACGACGACGGGAAGCGAGCGAAGCCCGGCGCGAGTGGTGCGCCGCGTTCGGTGACGAACGCAGACGCCTCGTCGATGGTGGCCGTGAAGACCGACCCGCCGAGGACGCAGGCGCCGTCGCCAAGGGTGACCTGGAAGCGCACTTCGAGCACGTTGTCACGACGCAGCAGATAGGTCGGCAACGGCACCGTGACATCAAGCGCCGCGCGGTCGAGGGCGCGGGACTGGATCAGGCTCCCGTTCAGGTGAATGCGCACCGAGCCGTTGCCGTTCGGCGGGAGCACCGAGTGGCGAGCGACAAGGCGGAACGACGTCGGCATCGTGCCGCCGCCGAGGTCCGCGAGGGCGAACGGATAGGCGCCGATGAGCAGCGAGCTGCCCTCGAGGGTGCGGCTCGCGAAGCCCAGGTCGGCGAAGGTCAGGCTGCCGGCCCCACCAATGGGCGTGTTGTGGTCCAGCGAGACGGTCGTCCCGCGGAAGCCGTTGGCCGCCACCAGCGCATCGCCGTCGGCAAGGGTGAACAACTGCCGGGCGTCGCGGCGTGCGGAGAGTGCGAGCATGGTGCCGTGGGTGCCGTTCTCCTGCACCAACGCCGTGGTGCCCGCCGCCGACCAGACCAGGGCGCGCGAGAACGGGCCCGGTTCGGTGATCGGCGTGCCGTCGGCCGGCAGCGGCTTGATCACGAAGCGGGTGGCCATGCCGCGATAGCGTCGCGCGACGAAGGCCGATGCATCGAGCGCGGCCTGGGCCGCGTCGAGCGAGGGCTGTTCGGCGAGGTAGAAGGTGACGGTATCGACCCACGGGGCGAAGAAGCCGTTGATGCCGCCCGGCGCCGTCGGGACACCGGCGAAGGCCACGCGGCTCTCGCCCGTCAACACGGTGCGGTAGTAGCGCTGGGCTTCGCAGACATCACGCCCGGGCACGGCCAGCGCGAGCGAGAGGCTCGCCCGGCCGTCGACCACGGTGACGCCGGTCAGCGGGAAGGTGATCGAGGTCGTCGTGTCGGAAAGCGCGCGCTGGGCCAGAATGCGATCGCGTTGCTGCAGGATCAGGGTCGCGGCGGGCATCCCCGGCGTCGGAATCACCGTGAGCGTGAGTGACGTCGGCGCGAGTCCGGGATTGACGGGGATGGTGAGCGCGGCTTCGTCGAGCGAGCCAAGGAGCGTGATGCCACTGGGGTAGCCGATGGCCTCGAGTCGCAATCCGAAGGGCGTGGTGGCCGCTGCCGTCCAGGCACTGTCATGTGGCAGCACCGTCGGGCGCGTCTCGCTGGAGGCCGTGGCGACTCCGCCGCCGGCGCTCGCGGCCGCCGTGCCCGCGAGGGAATCGGTGGCGGCCGGTGTCGGCGCCTTCGCGCCTTCGGGCTCGGGTTCCTTGCGGCCCGTGCCGCAAGCGACGATCGACATCGTCGCCGTCAGCAGCGCCAGGCGGGACAGGCCGAGCAAACTCCATCGTGTGTGCGTCACGGCTTCCTCCATTCCGTCATGCGGCACTATCGGCGCCGCCAGATTTCCAGTCCATCCTGCTCGAACCGGCGATCAAATCGCTCCGCAAAGGCCGGGCGGTTGGTGATGGCATCCGCCACCACGTTCGGTCGGGCACGGCGGTCGACGATGACCCAGTCGACCTCCTGATCGGGTGCCGCCAAGGCGGCTGGCCCCAGTTGCCACGTCCAGCTGTAGATCCGGTCGCGCAGCGCGATCCGGCTGCGTGGCGAGATGTTCACCGCCGGGTCGACGAGGACGCGGCCCCGATCGTACTGCGCCGCGAGCCAATCCGAGGCGGCCTGCTGCCGTGGATCACCGTCGCGGATCGCGAGGCCCTCGCGCAGGGCGCCAATCTGGCGCGTCCCCGCAAGGGTCCAGAGCCCACCCTGGGCCAGGACGACCACTCCAAGAGCGAGGAGCGTGCCCCGATGCCAGCCCGGCCCGCGCTGCATCAGAGAGCGGGCGGCAAGGACGATCCCGGCGGCGAGGGCAGGGAGGAGCATCAAGCCATACCGGAGATTGGCCAACCCCGGCGGATCGGACCACGGCAGGGAGAGCGCGCTCTGCCCGCCCACCAGCGCCAGGATGTTGAACGGCAGCGCCGCGTAGAGCAGCAGGGCGCCCGCAAAGCGGCGTGGGTGGCGGAGCAGGACGAGCAACCCGAGCAGTCCGAGAGCGCCGAGCACCATCCCGGAGGAGAGACCGACCGCGCCGAGGTAGGTGTTCGTCGCCACGCCGAGGTGGCCCTTGGTGGGCAACAACCCCTGCGCCGCGAGCGCCGCCTGTTGGCTCTGGGCGGACCAGGCGCCGCGCTGGAAGGCCAGCGGGTCGCCGAAGTAGGCCGCGTTGTAGCCGAGCCAGATCGCCACCATCGCCGCACTTGGCCAGCCGAAGCGCCACGCGGCCCGGAACCACCCCTCGCCTCGCCGATGGGCCAGCCACGCGACGACCGGGGTCGCCAGCATCACGTAGAACCAGCCATCGTACCGTGTCCCGACGGCAAGCGCCGCGCACCACCCCGCGAGCCCGAGCGAACCCCCCGGGTGGTCAGGATCGGCCCAGCGATCCAGCGCCGCGACCGAGGCGGTGAGGAAGGCGAGGAGTAGCGGTTCCGTCATCGCGGTGGTCTGCAGGTACAGCAACGACGGATTGGCGACGACCATCACGGTACCAACCCACGCGAGGCGCGGATCGCCGGTCCGACGAACCAGCAGGTCGTGGATCGAGGCGGCGATCACCACGAATGCTGCGAGGCCCACCAGACCCCCGGCGAGGCCATTCCACCACCAGGCGTCGACGAGCGTGAAGGGCAACAGCAGGAGATGCGGTACAGGCAACCACACCGTCCCCAGCATCTGCACGCCCGGGGTGACCGAGTCGACCACCCGACGCGCGATGTCGAGGTGTGCCTGCGCATCCCAGAAGGCGAAGACGAGATGCCGTTGATGGGCGACGACTTGCGCGAGGACGCCGGCCACGAAGGCAACGAGGCCGGCCTGCATGGCCGGCCTCGTCAAGAGTGCCTGGGTGCCGGCGCGAACGCCTGCACGTGCATCAGACATCCGGAGCAATCCGGCGCCGCTTGCGGGCTGCCGCGAGGCCGATCAGGCCGGACCCGATCAACGTCATCGTCGCCGGTTCCGGGACGACATCGGTCGGCGGGGAAATGCCGTCGCCGTTGACCGCGAAGATCGCGTTGTCGAAGTCCCAGTCGCTGTTGTTGTAGTAGACGTCCTCGAAGCCGAACGCATACAGGCCCTGGGTGCCGGGGATCACCCCGACGCCCTGGTTGCCCGCGACCCCGGCGGTGCCGAAGTAGCCGACGTGGCCGAGACCATCCGCATTGCGCGAGGCGGCGCCGGAGAAGAACCACATCCAGTTGTTGTTCATGTTGACTTGCAGCGCCAGCACCAGCTCGCTGCCCGCCAGCCACGTGAGGTTGTAGGTCAACGGCGGGGCGGGGTTCGGCTGCACGAGGTATGGATTGGTCGCCACGCCGTAGTTCTTGGTGAACATCGCCGTGCCGGTGCAGCTGCCGCCGCCAGCCCACGCGTAACAGTTGCTGCCCAGGTTGTTGCTGTAGTCGGCAACCGTCATGGCCCAGAGGGTGTGACCGTAGACCGTCGTGTTCTCCCAGCCGTAGTACGAGAACGTCAGCGGATCGCCCGTCGCGATCAACGGCGTCGTGGTGCCGAAGTTCGCCGGCAGCTGCCCGGAAGCCCCTTGGGGGGTCATGGGGACGAGCAACGCCGTCAGGGCGAGGAAACGAGCGTATGTGGACAACCGCATATAGACCTCGGGTCTCGGCACCGGGATGGCGCCTCGCCCCTCCTCATTTGCAAGGCCGGGGCCAGATCCGGGGACCAGCGCACAAACCATTGGCTGAGCGAGTCTTATGCAACACATGTTGCTCTGGAGCCACCACGATTCACCGCAGGTTGTTGCGGTGTTGCGCCGTCTGAGCAGGTACGTGTTGCGGCGGCGCTACAGAATTGTCATTCCTCTCCCGCGAGCGCCGCATCGAGAACACGGCGGACCGCCTCAATCTCGGGCGCGATGCGGATCGGGCGATTCGCCCAGGCCGGCGGGGGTTCGGTCTCCTGGTGCATCGTCTGCAGAATTCCGGGGTCCTTGAGGACGTGCCCGGTGAGGACGCCGACCACCCGCTCGCCCGGCCGGATCACCCCCTCCGCCCGGAGCTGGCGAATCCCGGCAAGGGTGGCGGCACTGGCCGGCTCGCACCCCACCCCGGCCGCATCGATCGCCGCCTTGGCCGCCAGGATCTCCGCATCGGTGACCGAGCGGACCACGCCATGGGTGGCTCGGATCGCTCGAACCGCCCGGTCGTAGCT
Source organism: Gemmatimonadota bacterium (assembly GCA_016704275.1). NCBI lineage: Bacteria > Pseudomonadati > Gemmatimonadota > Gemmatimonadota bacterium. The sequence continues at coordinate 109,539 of JADJAK010000002.1, read as the reverse complement.
GGCCGGCGCGCCGATCTTGATGGCGGTGGCGACGGTATGGGCCGCCATCGGGACGAGCCGATCGAAGTCCCGGGCAAACGCCTGGGCAAACGGCGAGGCCCCCTCCGCCTGGATCGCCGCCAGCCGGGGCAGCCGCGGGATCAGCCCCCACTCGTAGGCCTCCAGCAACGCCTTCCCGAATGCCGCCGTGTTGCCGAGGTTGCCGGCCGGGAGGACGATCCACTCCGGCACGTCCCACGCGAGCTGCTGCAGCATCTCGAGGACGATGGTCTTCTGGCCCTCGAGGCGAAACGGATTGATCGAGTTCAGCAGGTAAATGCCCAGCGCCTCACTCGCGTGCTGCACCAGTTGAAGGCAGGCGTCAAAGTCCCCCTCGACCAGCAGCGTCTGTGCGCCGTAGGCCAACGACTGGGTCAACTTGCCGAGGGCGATCTGCCCCTCGGGCACGAAGACGAGTGCCGGCAGCCTGGCCTGTGCAGCATACGCGGCGAGCGAGGCGGACGTGTTGCCGGTCGAGGCGCACGCCACCGCTCGGGCGCCGATCCGCTTCGCCTGCGTGACGCCGACCGTCATGCCGCGATCCTTGAACGACCCCGTCGGGTTGTGTCCCTCGTGCTTCAGCAGCAGCTCATCAACGCCGGCGAACGCGTCGAGTGCAGTGCGCGTGATCAGCGGGGTGTTCCCCTCAGGGTGGGTGACGGCGACATGCGCGGCCGTCGGCAGCACCACCTCGGCGAACCGCCAGACGCCGGACGCGGTGCGGCTGGGCCGCGCGCAACACGCCGCATCGAATCGCGCGCGGATCGCGCGGGCGTCGCCCAGTGGCGCCGTATGCACGATGGCGAGCAATCCCCCGCAGGCGCGGCACCGCGGCGCGGCATCGCGCTCGTCGTACTCCGCGGCACATGCGTCGCAGCGCTGCCAACTCTGTCGGACCTCGCTCACAGCTCCCTCGCTCCCTGAAAGTCCACCTCGGCCACCCGTCCGCTCGTCGGCATCCCGGCTGCTGCGTAGGCCCGTTGCATCGCGTCGAGGACTCGCGCTCCGATGATGTCGTCCTCGACCAACGCGAAGGCGGTTGGGCCCGCGCCGCTGATCGAGCCGCCCAGGGCGCCCGCGATGCGTGCGGCACGCTGCGCCTCCTCGAAGCCCGGCAGCAGGCGGCGTCGCGCCGGCTCCGCGATGCGATCATCGAGCCCGCGTCCGAGCAATTGCAGGTCGCCGAGACAGGCGCCGGCCACCATCGCCGCCACGTGTGCCGCTTGATGCAATGCAATGTCACGAGAAACGTCTGCCGGCAGGACCGCGCGCGCATCGCGCGTATTGAGGCGCTGCTCCGGCTGCACGAGTACGACGCGCAGCGACGCGGGGAGGGGAAGTTGCACGACATCCATCGGCTCGACGCTGCGCACCAGGACCAGGCCGCCGAGCAGCGATGGCGCCAGGTTGTCGGCGTGGCGCCCGGCGACGCTCGCCTCGGCCTCCATCGCACACTCGAGCAGCGCGTTGCGGTCGAGCCCGGCCCCACAGAGAAGGTTCGCGGCCACCGCGCCGGCGACCGCCGAGGCGGCGCTGCCACCTTGGCCGCCGGAAAGCGGCAATCCCTTGGTGATGTGCAGGGCGATCCCGCCAGCAATGCCGGCACGACGCACCACTGCCTGCGCCGCGATCGCCGCGGTGTTGCGCGTGGGATCGGTCGGGAGGTCGGGGTGTCCGGCATCGCGCACCACGATGCCGCGCCCCTCGGACCATTCGGCGCGCACCGTGTCACCCGCGCCGGCAATCGCGAGGCCGAGGATGTCGAGGCCGGGGCCGACATTGCCGACCGACCCAGGCGCAAAGACCGAGACCGACTCGCGGGCCGTCATCCCGCCAATGCCCGCAGGTCGGCGAGGACCCCTGTTGCGGTGACCTCGGGGCCGGCGCCGGGGCCGGTGATGACGAGGGGCGAGTCGTGATAGCGGTCGGAGGTGATCACCAACTGATTGGCGGCACCGCGGAGCTGGCCGAGTGGTGATTCGCGCGGGACCGCGCGCAGGCCGACCTCGATGCTGGTCGGCGTGACCGCCGCGACATAGCGCAGCGCGGCGCCCTCGGCGCGTGCCGCCGCGGCGCGTTCGGCCCACCAGGCGTCGTCGCGTGCGAGGCCACTCAACCACTTCTCGACGGAGAGCGACGCGCCCCGGCGCACCAGCGACTCCGGCGTGATTGCGTCGAACTCGCGTCGTTGGCCCAACATGCGGCCGAGAATCAGCGCCTTCCGCGCCACGTCGAGGCCGCTGAGGTCGTCGCGCGGATCGGGCTCGGTGTAGCCGCGCGTCAGTGCATCCTGGACGGCGACCGAGAACGGCGTGCCTGCCTCGAGCGCGGAGAGGACCACGCCCAACGTGCCCGAGAGGCAGCCTTCGATGCGTCGCACGCGATCGCCGGTGCCGACGAGTTGTTCGATCGCGGCGATGGTCGGGAGGCCGGCGCCGACGGTCGCCTCGAAGCGGAGGGCGCCCCCTCGTGCAGCGATGACACCCCGCAGCGCCTCGACGTCGGCGAAGGCGGCCGCCAGCGGCTTCTTGTTCGCGAGCACCAAGTCGAAGCCCGCATCGGCGGCGTACTTGAGCAGCGACAGCGTCTCGTCGGCCGTGACGTCGGCGAGGATCGGCCGCACCAGGGCGCGATGCGTGAGGTCGTGGAGCACCTCGCGGGGTGTGCCATGCCGCGCCCCCGGGAGATCGCCGAGCGATCGGCCCTCGCGCTTCGCGGCGGCGATCGCGAGGAGGGTCTCGCGCGACAGCCCCTCGGCGTCGATCAGCGCGCCGCGGCGATCGACCACGGCCACGATGCGCAGTCGCTCGAAGCGCGCCGGATGCGCGGCCAGGAGGTCGAGCACGGCACGCCCGATGGTACCCGCCCCGAGCAACACGACGTCACGGCCGGCACGACGCCGCGGGCGCCCGCCGCCGACCTTGCCGAGCTGGAAGGTGTCGTGAATGCGTCGCAGTCCCTCGGCGGCGGAGCGCTCGTCCACGGCAACCGAGATGTTGCGCTCGCTTGAACCCTGCGCAATCGCCACCACGTTCACGCCACCCTCGGCGAGCGCATCGAAGACGCGCGCCGCGATGCCGGGATGGCCGGCCATGCGCAATCCGACGATGGCGATGATGGCAATCCGGTTGCGGACCTCGACGCCGTTGATCTCACCGGTGCGGATCTCCGCGCGAAAGGCGCGCCGCAACACCTGCACCGCCTCGGTCGACACCGACGCCGGCATGGTGAAGTCGATGGTGTATTCCGACGACGCCTGCGCAATGAGCGAGACCGAGATGCCGGCTTCCTGCAGTGCGGCGAAGGTGCGCGCGGCCATCCCCGGCACGCCGAGAATGCCGGAGCCCGAGATGGTGACCAGCGCCTGGTCGGCCACCGCCGAGAGGGCGCGCACCGGCGAGCGGTCGTCGTCGCGTCGCGCGGAGATCTCCGTCCCGGGCGCGTCCGGCTCGGCAAACGGCCGCACGAAGAGCGGGATGCGGCGCCCGGCGAGCGGCAGCAGCGCGCGCGGGTGCAGCACCTTCGCCCCGTAGTACGCCAACTCGGCCGCCTCATCGAGGTGGAGATGCGGCAGCAAGCGGGCGTCGGGGACCACTCGCGGATCGGCCGTCAGCAAGCCGGGTACGTCCTTCCACAACGTCACCTGCGAGGCGTCGAGTGCCCGCGCGAGCAGAGTCGCCGTGAGATCGGAGCCGCCGCGGCCGAGGGTCGCGGTGCCGTCGTCCGGGGCGCGTCCGAGGAACCCTGGGACGACCGGCAACTCCCCGCGCGCCAGCAGCGGGCCGAGGAGTCGTCGCGCCGCGCGGCGCGTCCCCTCGAGGTCGGGCACCGCGCCGCCATACGGCCCAGCGGTGAGGATCACGTCACCCGGTTCGATCAACGTGGCGGGGTGGCCGGCAGCCTGCAGCGCGGCGGAGACGAGCAGCGCGCTGAGGCGCTCGCCGCGGCCCAGGATGTGGTCGCGGACGCGGGCGGAGGCCTCGCGGAGGACGGCGAGCGACGATGCCAGCGCCTCGAGTTCGTCGGCGGCCGCTTCGATCGGCCCGAGGACAGCCGGGCGCTGTCGTGCCGGGAAGAGCTCGGCAGCCACCTCGTGATGGCGCGCGCGGAAGGCGGCGACGCGGGCGATGGCGCCGTTCGCATCGCCTGCGGTGGCCAGGGTCACGATCTCAAGGAGGAGGTCGGTCACCCCGGCGAGCGCTGAGACGACGACGACGCGGGGGGCTGGGCGGCTCGCAATGATCGAGACAGCGCCCCGGATCGCCGAGGCATCGGCGAGGGAGGCACCGCCGAACTTGTGGACCGACGGGCGTGCAGCGCGAGGTGTCATCTGAACAATCCTGCCCTCGCTCGTGTTGAAAGTCCACGGACCCTCCGGTAGCTTGCCCGGGCGCGCGGCCCCCGGACCGGACGATCAGGTCACTCTACCGCCAGGCGCAGTCCCGCTCCGGAGGAAGGTCTCTACCATGCGTATTGGAGTGCTGAAGGAAGTGGCGCCACGGGAGCATCGCGTGGCCCTGACCCCCGAGGCCGTGGCCAAGTTGATCAAGGCCGGCGCCACGGTGGTCATCGAACGCGGGGCGGGCGACGCCGCCTATTGCCCCGACGCCGCCTACGTGGCGGTCGGGGCTGAGTGCGTCGATTCCGCGACGGCGCGTGGTGCCGATCTCGTCTGCGCGGTGCAGGTCCCAGAGCCAGCCGCGATCGCGGACTGCCGACCCGGCGCAACCCTCGTGGCCCTGGTGGGGCAGGCGGCCCAGGCCAGCCTCACGGCCTGCGCCGAACGCAAGGTGAACCTTCTCGCCCTGGAGCGGGTCCCCCGCATCACCCGGGCGCAGTCGATGGACATTCTGTCGTCGCAGGCGACGGTCGCTGGCTACAAGGCCGTGCTGCTCGGCGCGTCGGCCTCCGCCCGCTTCCTGCCCATGCTCACCACCGCCGCTGGCTCGCTGACGCCGGCGAAGGTCCTGGTGCTCGGCGCCGGTGTGGCGGGCTTGCAGGCGATCGCCACGGCGCGCCGTCTCGGCGCGGTCGTGACGGGATTCGACGTGCGTGCCGCCGCCGCAGAGCAGGTGCTGTCGCTGGGCGCGAAGTTCCTGGCCCCGGAGGCGGTGGCTGGTGATGCGGAGACCAAGGGTGGCTACGCCAAGGAACTGGCGGACGAGCAGCAGCAGAAGGTGCTCGAGGCCGTCGGTGGGGCCGTCACGGTCTCGGATCTCGTCATCTCGACGGCCGCGATTCCGGGCCGTCCTGCGCCACGCCTCATCACTCGGGTCATGGTCGAGAGCATGAAGCCGGGTTCGGTGATCGTCGACGTCTCCGCCGAGACCGGCGGCAATTGCGAGCTGACGGTGCCGGGCGAGACCGTCGTGCACGGCGGCGTCACCATCCTCGGTCCGCTCAACCTCCCGAGCACGCTTCCGCTGCATGCGTCGCAGATGTTCGCGCGCAACGTGCAGACTCTCATCGAGCACCTGCGCAAGGACGGCGAGGTGGTGCTCGACGTGACCGACGAGATCACCGGTGCCATGTGCCTCGTGCACGATGGCTCCCTCCGCTGATGCGAGGCCTCGAATGAACGCCACCACCGTCATCCAGCTCTACGTCTTCGTGCTGGCCGGCTTCGTCGGGTACCAGGTGATCAGCCGCGTCCCGCCCCTGCTGCACACACCGCTGATGTCCGCCACGAACGCGATCTCCGGCATCTCGCTGGTCGGCTCGCTGGTCGCGGCCGGCTCCGGCGACCACCGGATCAGCAACATCCTCGGCTGCATCGCCGTCGCCTGCGCCATGATCAATGTCGTGGGCGGCTTCATCATCACCGACCGGATGCTGAAGATGTTCAAGCGCGCCGACAAGCCCGAAGGGGGCAAGTGATGCGCGAACTCTTCACGCAGGCCACCTACCTCGCCGCCTCGGTCTTCTTCATTCTCGGGTTGCGCTCGCTGGCGCACCCGGACCGCGCGCGCGCCGGGATGAACCAGGCCGCGATCGGCATGCTGCTCGCCGTCCTCGGCACTGTCTTCGTGCAGGAGATCGTCACCTACGAGTGGATCGTCGCCGGCCTGATCATCGGCACGGTGATCGGCGTTCCGCTCGGCACCAAGGTCCAGATGACCGCGATGCCGCAGGTGGTTGCCATCTCGCACGGCTTCGGCGCGCTCGCGGCGACGCTGGTCGGCATCAACGAGTGGATCGTCCTCGACTTCGGGCACAGTGTCTCGTCGGGCACGATGGCCGCCCTCGGCTTCGAGACGCTCTTCGGCGCCCTCACCGTCACCGGCTCGGTGATGGCGTGGGGCAAGCTGCAAGAAGTGCTGCCTGGCCGGCCCATCGTCTGGCCGTTCCAGAACTTCATCAACCTCGCGATGCTCGCCGGGACCTTCGGACTCTTTGGCTGGCTGATCTACGATCCGACCAACGCCGTCGCGTTCTGGGTGATGCTCGGGCTCTCCTTTGCCCTCGGCATCCTGATGGTGCTCCCGATTGGTGGCGCCGACATGCCGGTGGTCGTCTCGCTGCTGAACAGCTACGCCGGCCTCGCGGCCTCCGCGACCGGCTTCGCGATCGGCAACAACGTGCTGATCATCTGCGGCGCGCTCAATGGCGCCAGCGGCCTGCTGCTCTCGATCCTGATGTCGAAGGCAATGAACCGCTCCCTCTCCAACGTGCTCTTCGGGGCGTTCGGCGGGGCGGTGGCATCGAACGCCGCCGGTACGGCCGGCCTGACCGTCCGCAGCACGACGGCCGAAGACGTCGCGGTGCAGCTCGCGTACGCCTCCTCGGTGATCATCATTCCGGGGTACGGCCTCGCGGTGGCGCAGGCACAGCACGTGGTCCGCGAGCTGGGCGAGCTGATCGAGAAGAAGGGTGGCGAGGTGAAGTACGCCATCCACCCGGTGGCGGGGCGGATGCCGGGCCACATGAATGTGATCCTCGCCGAGGCGAACGTCCCCTACGACCGCCTGTACGACATGGACGAGATCAACGACCAGTTCGAGCAGTGCGACGTGGCCATCGTCGTGGGCGCCAACGACGTGGTCAACCCGGCTGCCCGGAGCGACCCGGGGTCGCCGATCTTCGGGATGCCGATTCTCAACGCCGACAAGGCTCGCAGCATCCTGGTGCTGAAGCGGAGCATGAACGCCGGCTTTGCCGGGATCGAGAACGAGCTCTTCTACGACCCGAAGACCGCGATGCTCTTCGGGGACGCCAAGGCCTCCCTCACCAAGTTGGTGGCCGAGATCAAGGCGCTGTAGGGTGGGCTAAGTTGGCGAGATGTAACATTTTCGGGGCCCCGGGCGTCTCCTACTACAAGGCGTCCGGGGCTTCGTCATACCGGTCGGGAACCGAATGGTCCATTCGGTGGTTCAACACAAAGAGCGATAGGGCACCGTTTCACGTCTGAAACCGCGTTCCAAGCCCATGTTTCACAAGATCTTGCAACGATAATTGCGTAAAACGCTTACGGCCGTTAGATTTCTGCGGTTTATTGATGCTTTCGCCTCTCCGGGCCGCTCCACCATATGGGCTGGCCGACCGGAAGGCAGCTGATAGGAGTTCGACGTGACGATTCGTACCCGCGGGAAGCGGCGGTCCCTCCGCCCGGCGCAGATTGCCCGGGCGGTGGATGAAGGGCGCGAGAGCCTCGACCTGTACCTCGACGAGATCTCCCGAGTCCCCCTGCTGAACCGCGAGGAAGAGATGGAACTGGCCCGGCGCGCCTTCAAGGGCGACGTCCTGGCTCAGGAGCGGCTCGCCCGCCACAACGTCCGCTTCGTGGTGTCGGTGGCCAAGAAGTTCCAGAACCGGGGTGTCCCGCTCGTCGACCTGATTGGCGAGGGCAACCTCGGCCTGATGACGGCTGCCCGGAAGTTCGACCCGGATCGCGGCGTCAAGTTCATCTCCTACGCCGTGTGGTGGATCCGCCAGGCCGTGCAGGCGGCGATCGCCCGGCACGGCCGCCCGGTGCGCGTCCCCCTCAACCGCACCGCCGACCTCTCGCGTCTCGGCAAGACGACCACGCTCCTCAAGGAGAAGCTGGGTCGGATGCCGACGACGGAAGAGCTGGCCCGCGCCACTGGCCTGACCGAGGAAGCGGTGCGGTCGTTGTCGTCGCTCAACACCGAAGCGGTGCGGCTCGACCATCCGACGCGGGATGGCGATGGCAACGAGCGGATGGAGCGCTTCGCGCTCGCCGAGCAGGAAGGGACCGACGCGCACACGATGGCGAGCTCGCAGAGCGCCGACATCGAGGCCGCGCTCGACTCGTTGCCGCCGCGCGATGCCAAGGTGTTGCGCCTCTACTTCGGGCTCGACGACGGCCAGCCGCGCACGCTTGAGGAAATCGGTCGGATGATGGGTGTGACCCGCGAGCGGATCCGTCAGCTGCGTGATCGGGCGCTGATTCGGCTCCGCGAAGGGGAGACGGGCGAGAAGCTCAAGGATCTGGTGGTCTGATGCGCCGCCTCTTGGTTGCGGTGGCGCTGATCGCGTTCGCGGCCCCCGTGTCGGCGCAGGCCGCCAAGCCGAGCTTCGTCGGCACCTGGACGATGGATGCGGCGCGTTCCGGAGTCCGAGGGAAGTGCCCTCCCGTCGGCGGTCGTCTGGACGATCGCGCAGCGTGGCGACACGCTGGTCTGGGGCCGCGAGACGACGTACGAGGCGGGCAGTGCGGCGCTGAGCTCGAAGGTCACCGTCGGGATGGACGGCAAGCAGTGGCTCAACAAGGCGCCCCAGCCTGATGGGACGACTCGCGAGGCGAACTACGCGATCAGCTGGGAAGGAGCCACGATGGTCGTGACGATCACCTCCGAGATCCAGGAGATGGCGATCATCCAGGTCGACCGCCTCACCAAGGGCGCGGACGGGGCAACGCTCTCGGTTGCCCGCACCCTCTCCGCCGATGGCGAGGAAGTGGCCAAGGCCACTATGGTGTTCGCAAAGCGCCCCTGATCGCGGACACCAGCCCCGCCAGGTCGACGCCCGCCGCGACGGTCATGTCGGGCGTCACACCACTCACCTCGTTCGTTCCATCGAATCGAATCCGCGCACAATCCGGCATCTTCACCTTGAGTCCGCTGTGGGGCAAGGTGAAGCCGATGCCGCCGTTGGTGTAGCCGCACCCCGCGCCATACGTGCGTTCGCCGACCACGCGCGCCGCGCCCGCATCCCGCAGTGCCACCACGAACTCTTCGCTTGCCGACGCGGTGCCGCCATCCACGAGCAGCACGAGTGGCCCCTGCCACACGCCCTCCTCATAGCGAAAGGCGAGTGGATGGAAGAGGCTCGCCGCGCCTGGCATCTCGCGCGCAGTGGCTGGCAGGTACTCGACGAAGCCGGTGGTGTACCCCTCGGTGGCCAGCTGCGTGCAGGCGTTCGGCAGCGGCGGTCGGAGCCAGAGCGGTCGCCGGTCGCACGGGGTGCGGACGGCCGTGAGCTGGGCGCGCGCACGCACGAGACCACCCTCCACCACTCGGTGCCACGCGGTGTCGGTCGTCGTCGCCGCAGCGGCCTGCAATTCGGCAATCTCCGCCTCGAGCGGGGCGACGTGGTGCCTATGTCGCACGAGCCCCGCGCGATGGCCGAGTAGCGGCTTCGCCGTAAAGAGGCGAGCGGCCGGCGTGACCCAGTCGTTGCCGCCACCATTGCCGCTCAGGTCCACGACGAGTGCCGTCGCGCCCGCCTCCTTGAGCCGGAGAATGCTGCGCGTCAACTCGGCCAGCAGCGAGTCGGAGGTCGCGAGCCAGAGGCGATCCTGGCAGCGCTCCTCGCACCGGGGACCGGCGTCGCCCCTGGTCGCCGCCGGCCAGACTCCTTCGCAGATGGTGCCGAAGCGATCCACTCCAAAGGCATCGATCCTCAGCACGCCGAGGCGATCCGCGCCCTCGCCGATCGTGCCGGTGGCGAAGGCGGCGTCCGTCGTGCCGATCGGTTGGTAGTTGTCGGCCGAGGTGAGCCGGGAGGCGGAGCGATCGTCGCGGTAGCCGAGCGCGGCACAGCCCGCAGCGGCCGTGGCGGTGACCAGCGGCGGCTCGCCGCGGCGTCCGGTGACCACCCGCTCCACCCAGCGCACCGCCGATGGCGTCGGGCGGCTGACCTGATAGTGACCGTCCTTGAAGGCCGCCGCGAAATCGATCAGGGCCGCGCGCGCCGTGCGTCGCGAGCGGGCGTCGCGGATCGCGATCTCGCTGTTGCGATGCAGTGCGACCGGATCGACCACACCCCGGGCCATCTGCCATTCGAAGTTGGCATAGCCGGCCGCGGTCGAGTCCTCGAGCGCCTGCAGGTCAGCGAGGAAGGGGGCAGGATCGTAGGTGACGCGGTCCCACCCGACCCAGCCGAGCGTGGCCACGGCGGCGGGGGCGAGGAGGAAAGCGAGGCGGCGGCGGAGACGACTGGGTCGGGCGGGCATCGGTGGTCCAGGGCCGGGGACCCTTCCGAAACGGACTCCGGCGGCCTCGAGTTTCACGTTGCATCAATGGCACGAAAAGTTCAGCCGCGCGGCGTCTTCCGCCCTCCCCGCACTTTCCGCCAGAGCCCTGACAACAGCCGTCGCGTTGCGGAGGGCCGGGCCCACACCGCCTCGCGGTAGGGGAGGATCTTCTTCTTCGCCGACGGGAGGACCCGTTGCACGTCCGCCGCATCGATCGGGTGGAAGGGCTTGAAGTCGAACGGATGCGACGCCGAGTCCAGGCGTTGGGCCATGATCGCCGGCATCGAGGCGGAGAGTTCCGGCAGCAGTTCGAGCGTGGCGCGGAGGAGTTCGCCGTTCGTCAGCGTCTCACCGAATGAGTAGGGGAGATAGCGCTCCTCGACGAGTTGCCAGAAGGAGGCGGTCGCCGATGAGATATCGACCGCGTCGTACTCCATCGCGGTGCAGATCAGCCCCCAGAGCACATGGCGCGCGCGGCCTTCCATGTTGCGCGTCGGGGATTCCGGCGCCTTCTCCCAGTGCCGCAGGTAGCCACCGTCCATGACGTAGCCGGTCGGGAAGCCGTGTCGCCACATCCGCAGATTGAGCTCGGTCCACTCGCCCCAAAAGCGTCGGCGATGGTTGAAGCCGCCAACATCGCGGAAGAGGTTGGTGTAACCGGCCGCGAGCATTCCCTGCACGGACATGTAGCGGAACTCCGGCGCAATCACGTGCGGCGTCTCGTCGCGCGGTTTGAACAGCACGTCGCTTCCTTCCACGTAGGAGCGCGCACCGACGATGCCCGCGGGCACCGTGCGGAGGGCCGCTTCGAGCGTCGGGAAGAGGTCGCCGTGCACCGTGACGTCGTCATCGACGAAACAGAGCAAGGGCGTCTTGCAGACGTTGAGCTGGAAGTTGCGCCCGCCACTGATCGTCGGGTCGCCGTTGTTGAAGAAGACGTCGCAGGCGTGGCGTTTGGACCAGCCGCGCACCCGTTGTTCGATGGCATCCTGCCCGTCGCGAATCGGCTTGTTGTAGACCACGGTGAGGCGTGCGCCGCCCGGCACCGTGAGCGCGTCGAGCGACTCGATCAGCTGACGGAGATACTCCTCACGCCCCGGAATCGTGAGGGCGGTGATGGTCCAGCGAGGATGGAGCATGTCGGCCCTCCGGCTCCGCGGGGAGCATCGGGGTGGTCGGCAGCAGGGACACCATCTCGGGCCAGCCCAGCGGGCCGAGGTGGGTCAGGAGGACGACGCCGGGAATCGTCGCCAACAGCGGGTGGTGGGTACCGTCCGCCTCGCGGATGGCGAAGCGCTGGTGTGCCGTCGACAGCAGTGAGTGATCATTGGCGCCGTTGCCGATCGCCGTCCACTCGGCGGCGTGCGCGTGGTGCATGAGGCGCGTGGCGGCGCGGCCCTTGTTCCATGCTGCATCGGTGATCGTTGCCCACCGTCCTCCCATGGTAACCCGAATTCCAACATCCGGAACCCCGTGGGCAAACTGTGACGCGGCCTCGGCGGGGATGAGGATACTCGCGAGACGCGCGGGGAGCGGTTGCATCACGGCGCGCACCGACTCACCGAGCGGCAGGGAATCCAGGCGTGCGAGCAGCGTCGCGGTCGTCATGCCGAGCACCTCGACCCGTCCCGACGCGTCCACCACGACCTGTCCGTCCTCCGCGATGCAGGGCACGGCGGGCCAGCCGAGCGCCGCCGCCACGTCGCGGATCTCCTCGACGGTACGACTCGAGGCCAGCACGACGCGATGCGTCGCACTGACCTCGGCGAGGAACCTCGGACTGAGCGGGCACCGTTCCGTCTCGTCCAGCAGCGTGCCGTCGAGATCGGTGACGATCCAGCGCGTGGTCATGCTATCCCTTCGCGAACATCCGCAACACGCGCGGCAGGATGCCGCCATGCTGCAGGTACTCCAGTTCCACCGGCGAATTCAACCGGACCACCGCCTGGAAGCTGGTGACCTTCCCGGTCGCCGCATCCGTCGCCGTGACGGTGACACGCCCGCCCGGCGCGATGCTGCCGACGCCGGTGATGCTGATCACCTCGGTGCCGGTGAGGCCGAGCGACGCCGCGCTCTGCCCCGGCTCGAAGCCGAGGGGCAGCACGCCCATGCCGACGAGGTTCGAGCGGTGGATCCGCTCATAGCTCTCCGCAATCACCGCCTTCACGCCGAGCAGCGTCGTGCCCTTCGCCGCCCAGTCGCGCGACGAGCCGGTGCCGTACTCCTTGCCGACCAGCAGGACGAGCGGCGTACCGACCTTGGCGTACTCCATCGCCGCGTCATAGATGCTCATCACTTCGTCGGTCGGCAGAAAGCGCGTCCAGTTGCCTTCCTTCTCGGGCACGAGGCGGTTCTTGATGCGGACGTTGCCGAAGGTGCCGCGCATCATGACGTCGTGGCTGCCCCGGCGCGCGCCGAAAGTGTTCCAGTCGGGCTGCTCGATGCCGTGCTCGCGCAGGTACTTGGCCGCGGGCCCGTTCTTCGGGATGGCACCGGCCGGCGAAATGTGGTCGGTGGTGACCGAGTCGCCGAGGACGGCGAGGACGCGCGCCCCGGTGATGTCGGTGAGGGTGTGCGCCTCGGGGGCGAGTCCCTGGAAGAACGGCGGCTCCTGCACGTAGGTGGAGCCCGGCGCCCACGCGAAGCGCGATCCGCCCGGCACGTCGAGCGCCTGCCACTGCGCGTCGCCAGCGAAGACCGCCCCGTACTGATTCCGGAAGAGATCCGGGCCGAGGGCGGTGGCAAGCGTCTCGCTGATCTCCTGCGGGGTCGGCCAGATGTCGCGCAGGAAGACCGGCGTCCCATCGTTGCTGATGCCGAGCGGTTCCCGGTCGAGATCGGCGTTGACCCGGCCGAGCAGGGCGAACGCCACCACCAGCATCGGCGACATCAGGTAGTTGGCACGCACCAGCGGGTGCACGCGCGCCTCGAAGTTGCGGTTGCCCGAGAGCACCGACGCGGCGACGAGCGAGTGCTCTTCGATCGCCTTGCCGATCGACTCCGGCAGTGGCCCGCTGTTGCCGATGCAGGTGGTGCAGCCGTAGCCGACGGTCTGGAAACCAAGCTGATCCAGGTACGTCGACAGCCCCGCGCGATCGAGGTAGTCGGTGACCACGCGCGAGCCCGGCGCCATCGACGACTTGACCCACGGCCGGCGCTGCAGCCCCTTCGCCACGGCCTTCTTGGCGAGCAGCCCTGCGCCGACCATCACCGACGGATTGGAGGTGTTGGTACACGACGTAATCGCGGCGATCACCACGGCGCCGTCGTGCAGGTCGAACTGTTCGCCGTCGAGTTCGCAGTCGTAGCTGGTCGACTCGGTCGTGACCGTCGCCGTGGCGCCGCCCTCGTTGCTCCATTCCTGCATCGCCGCCTCGGCCTGGGCCCGCCGCTCGACCGGCACGGTCGGCATCATCAGGCCCGGCAGCGAGGTGGCGAAGTTGCGGCGCAAGTCGGTGAGCGCCACCAGATCCTGCGGCCGCTTCGGGCCGGCGACGCTCGGCACGACGCTGCCCAGGTCGAGCTCGAGCACGTCGGAGAAGTCCGGGTCGCCGGCGTCGGCGGTATGCCACATCCCCTGCGCCCGGCAGTAGGCCTCGACCAGTGCCACCGTCTCCGGGTCACGACCGGTGCGCTCGAGGTAGCGGACCGTTTCGGCGTCGATCGGGAAGAAGCCCATCGTCGCGCCGTACTCGGGCGCCATGTTGGCGAGCGTCGCGCGATCAGCGAGCGGCAACGCCGAGAGGCCCGGACCGAAGAACTCGACGAACTTGTCGACCACGCCGCGCGCACGCAGGCGCTGCGTCGCGGTGAGGACCAGGTCGGTGGCGGTGCAGCCCGGCGGCAGCGTGCCCGTGAGCTTCATGCCGATCACTTCCGGCATCACCATGAAGTAGGGCTGGCCGAGCATCACCGCCTCCGCCTCGATGCCGCCGACGCCCCAGCCCATCACGCCGAGGCCGTTGATCATCGTGGTGTGCGAGTCGGTGCCGACCAGCGTGTCGGGGTAGGCGGTCAGTTCGCCGTACTGGTCACGGAGCTGGATGCACGGCGAGAGATACTCGAGGTTCACCTGGTGCACGATGCCGGTGCCCGGCGGGACCACGCGGAAGTTCTCGAAGGCGCGCTGGGCAAACTTGAGCAGCTGATAGCGCTCGGTGTTGCGCTCGAACTCCAGCGCCACGTTCAGCTTGAACGCCTCCGGAGTGCCGTAGTGGTCCACCTGCACCGAGTGGTCGATGACCAGGTCGCAGGGGACGACGGGATTGATCCGTGCCGGGTCACCACCCATCCGGGCCATCGCATCGCGCATCGCGGCGAGGTCGACCACACACGGCACGCCGGTGAAGTCCTGCAGCACCACGCGCGCGGGCATGAAGGGGATCTCCCCCTTGCCGGCGGCGGCGGGCGTCCAGCCGCCGAGCGCGCGCACATGGTCCTCGGTCACGAAGCCGCGACCCACGTGCCGCAAGGCGTTCTCGAGCAGCACGCGGATCGAGAAGGGGAGGCGATCCAGGTTGATCCCGGCCTGCTTGGCGAAGGCGGGGAGGGAGTGGACCACGGCCGTCTTCCCGCCAACGGTCAGGGTCGTGCGGCTCTGGAACGGATCAGGATGGCTCATATTCGTCGGCTTCCCGGGTAGAATTCCCATATGAGCCCTGAAAATAACCGAATCACCCGCGGGGGCGCCGTGCTCCCTCGTGCCATCCGCCGTCGGGGCCCGATTCTCGAGGTCCAGTGGGACGATCAGGGCCACCTGGGCGCCTTTGAAACGCGTGCGGTGCGGCTGGCCTGTCCCTGTGCCGGCTGCGTCGAGGAGATGACCGGGCGCCCGCTCCTGGACCCCGCCACGGTCCCGCTCGATGTCACCGCCGAGGCCCTCGAGCCGGTGGGTGGCTACGGGCTGCGGATCCGCTGGAGTGACGGCCACAGCACCGGGATTTATACCTACGGCTTCCTGCTGGCCCGTTGCCCCTGTCCGGCATGTACGGCGAGTCGCGGCTGACCCCCTTGGCCGTAAGGTGCTCAACGGCTAGAGTTTGGCACCTCTTCCGCGCTCCGTCCCTCCCCCCGGACCCTCGATGATCGGAAAGCGCTACTGGATCTGGATCTGGTATGCCATCCTCGCGATTGGCGTCATCGGGTTGCTTGCCGCCATTGATTGGGGGCGGCAGATCAAGTGGCGCAACCTTGATGAAATCCTCCGCGGGATCGGCACCATCACCGTCTCGATCGGCATGCTCTTCCTCCTGAACGGGACCGGACGCGGTGCCGGCCAGACGCTCCTCCTCGCCTCGCTGATCGCTTTCATCCTTGCCTTCGCCGTGGGTCGCGAGCCCGCGCAGTCCCCTCCGCGGAAAGACGACGCGTCGTGATTCGTCGGCGCCTCACCGCAGTCGCGCTGCTCCTCGGCTTCGTGCTCTCCTCGGTCGCCCCGGCGGCGGGCCAGGATGCCGGTGCCGGAACCGGCGGCGCGATCCAGCGGGCGCAGGAAGCGCGGCTCGCCGGCACCTGGCGTCGGGTCCTGATGATCGGGGCGCACCCCGATGACGAAGACACCGAACTGCTCACCATTCTCACCCGCGGGCGCGGGATCGAGACCGCCTATCTCTCGCTCACGCGCGGGGAGGGCGGCCAGAACCTCATCGGGAGCGAACTCGGTCGCGCCCTCGGCGTCTTGCGGACCGAGGAATTGCTCGCGGCGCGTTCGCTCGATGGCGGTCGCCAGTTCTTCACGCGCGCCTACGACTTCGGCTTCTCCAAGAGCGCCGAGGAGACCTTCCGGTTCTGGCCCCACGACTCGCTGATCAAGGACGCGGTGCGGATCATTCGCCGATTCAGGCCGCAGGTCGTGGTCGGGGTCTGGTCGGGCACCACGCGCGATGGCCATGGTCACCACCAGGTGGCCGGCATCGTGGCCCGCGAGGCGTTTGATGCGGCGGGGGATCCGGCGCGCTATCCGGAACTGCAGCGCGAAGAGGGTCTGGCGCCGTGGACGCCCGCGAAGTTCTATCGCAGCGGCCGGATGGATGCGGCGGCGCCAGCCGAGGGATTGGACGGCGGGGTGATCGACGCGGCCGAGGGGCAGTCGATGCACCAGATCGCGGCGCGCAGCCGGTCACGGCATCGCTCGCAGGACATGGGCCAGCTGGAGGACCTCGGGCCGTCGCGCGTGCGCGTGATCCTCGAGGCCACCGCCCCGGGAATCGTGGCCAACGGCGACTCGCTCTTCGCCGGGATCGCGCCCTCCGCGCCGTTGCCGAACGATCCACATCGTGCCGTGGTCGCCCTGGCCGACGCCGGCGTGATCCTCGACGCCACGACCGATGACGACGAAGTGGTCCGGGGCCAGGAACTCACGGTCACCGTGTCGGTGTGGAATGGCGGCCCTCGGCCGGTGCAGGCCGACGTGTCGCCGCTCCGCCAGGACGGCTGGACCATGCGCAGCGAGGGCTGTGTCGGGGCGCTCGGCGTGATTGCCCCCGGCGAGCTCAAGAAGTGCAAGTATCAGGTGACCGTCT
This sequence comes from Gemmatimonadota bacterium, assembly GCA_016704275.1. Taxonomy (NCBI): domain Bacteria; kingdom Pseudomonadati; phylum Gemmatimonadota; species Gemmatimonadota bacterium. The sequence continues at coordinate 92,544 of JADJAK010000002.1, read as the reverse complement.
GGGACAATGCGCCCCCGAGCACGCCGTACTTCCTCCGGAACGGGCTTGAGGTGGCGATGTACCGCTGGGGCAAGGATGCCTCCTTGCTGGGCGAGCCGTTCGAGCCGCCACCGGTGCGCGCGCGCTTCACGGTGACGACGGCCGACGGCGAAGCGGTCACCACCGTGCGCGAGGTGCAGGCGCGTTCGCTCGACCAGGGATTGGGCGAAGTGCGCCGGCCGATTCAAGTCGTGCCGCGGATCGCCGTCGACCTCTCGCCCGACAAGCTCCTCTGGCCGGTCGGCGTGCGGGCGCGCACCTTCCGCGTCTCCCTCGAGCACCTTGCCAAGGATTCCTCGCTGGCCGAGGTGACGCTGGTGGTGCCGCCGGGGTGGACCGCACCGAAGCCGCAGCGCGTCGTGCTCCGTCGTGAGGGTGAGCGGGCCGCCGCCGACTTCGTGGTTGGCGTCCCGGCTCAGGCGCCACCTGGCGACTACGAGATTGCCGCGAGTGTCGCGGTCGGCCCCGACACGCTCTCGCTCGGCGTCTACCGCATTCGCTATCCGCATGTGCCGCCGCGGAACATCGTCACCCGCGCCATGAGCATCGTCGTCCTCGCGCCCGTGACGCTGCCGCGTGCGAGGAAGATCGGCTACGTACGCGGCGCCGCGGACCGCGTGCCCGAGGCGCTGCTGAACACCGGCGTGCCGGTGCGACTCCTCACGGGCGATGCGCTCGAGCGTGCGCCGCTGGATTCATTCTCGGTGATCGTCATCGGGGCCCGCGCCTACGAGGTCGATGCCTCGTTGCAGCGCGCGCACCCCAGGCTGATGAGTTGGCTGGAGCGTGGGGGGACCCTGGTGGTGCAGTATCAGCAGTATCCCTTCATCCGCGGCGGCTTCGCCCCGCTGCCGTTCACCATTGCCTCGCCGCACGACCGCGTGACCGATGAGGACGCGCCGGTGAAGCTCCTGGCCCCGACCTCGCCGCTGTTGCGCAGCCCGAACCGGATCGGCCAGGCGGACTTCACGGGGTGGGTGCAGGAGCGGGGCCTCTACTTTGCCCGCAGCTGGGATCGGACGTGGACGCCGCTCCTCGAGATGCATGACAGCGGCGACGTCGCGCGCGAGGGGAGTCTCCTCGTGGGCCGCCGTGGACGCGGCACCGTGATCTACACCGGGATCGCCTTCTTCCGTGAACTGCCCGCGGCGGTCCCCGGCGCCTGGCGCCTCTTCATGAACCTGCTCGATGCGGGTGCACCGCGCGCGGGACGACAACCGTGAGTCATGCCGCCGACGGGCACACCAAGAAGGAACAGCTGCGCCAGCTCTGGGTGTTGATCGCGGTCAATCTGGTCGACATGCTCGGCTTCGCGATGATCCTGCCGCTGCTGCCGTTCTACGCGCTCAAGCTCAAGGCGACGCCGGAGATGGTCGGCTGGATGATCGCCTCGTTCTCGATCGCCCAACTGATCGCCTCGCCGATCTGGGGCCGAGTGTCCGACAAGTACGGCCGCCGTCCGGCGCTGCTGATCGGCCTGCTCGCCTCGGCGATCGCGTTCCTTGTTTTCGGTCTCGCCAACTCCCTCTGGCTGCTCTTCCTCTCGCGCATCGTGCAGGGTGCCGGGGGCGGGACGACCGGCGTGGCGCAGGCGTACGTCTCGGATACCGTCGCCCCCGCCGATCGGGCGCGTGCCCTGGGTTGGCTCTCGGCCGCGACGGCGGCCGGGGTGATGATCGGGCCGGCGATCGGCTCGGCGGCGGCCCACTTCGGGCGGCAGATGCCCGGCTTCATTGCCGCCGGACTCTGTTTCCTCAACGTCCTCGCGGCGTGGAAGTGGCTTCCGGAATCGCGCCGCGCCGAGGATCGAGCCAAACCGAAGCCGCGGAAGCCGATCTGGCATGCGGCGTGGACTGTGGTTCGTCATCCCGCCGAGAAGGCGGCGCGGCTGATCTGGATTTACGGCACCGGCATGCTCGCCTTCTCGCTGCTCACCTCCGTGCTCGCGCTCTGGCTTGACGCACGCTTCGGGGTGACCGAGGAGAACATCGGCTACTTCTTCGTCTACAACGGCCTGCTCTCGCTGGTGCTGCGCTCGCTGCTCCTCGGCCCGGTGGTCGACCGGATCGGAGAGACGCGTGCCATGCGTCTCGGGGCGTTGATCCTCGCGATCGGCTTGATGCTCTACACGGTGGCGCCCTCCATCTGGGTCCTCGCGATCATCATCCCGTTGGTCCCGATCGGGACGGCGTTGCTCTTTCCCGCCTCCACCTCGCTGCTGTCGCATGCGACCGAGCCGGAGGAGCTGGGGACCACGATGGGCGTGGCGCAGACCTTCGCCGGCGTCGCCCGGATCATCGCCCCGATCGCCGGGACCTCGGCGTTCCAGCGGATCGGGGTGGACGCCCCCTTCCTGCTCGGGGGGGTGACGATGCTGGGCGTGGCCCTCCTCTCCTGGCGATTCGTCCGACCCCCAGTCCCGGCCGCGGCGTAGGGCCGCCGACCCGCGACCTCGCGATTATCATCCTCGAATGACTTCGACCCCCCTTCCCGAAACGGCCGCCGGCTTCGCCGACGCGACCTGGGCCGATCTGGCGGCCCGGTACGCCGAACTCGCCGCGGCGCCGGTCGACGCGACGACGCTGGAGCCGTGGCTCGCCCGCTGGTCCCGACTCGACGAGCTGGTCACCGAGGCCGCCTCGCTGGCGATGATCGCGTATACCTGCGACACCGCGGACGCCACGAAGGAAGCCGCGCACCTTCGGTTCTCGACCGAGATCCTCCCGCAACTCGAGGAGGCCGAGGTCGCGCTCGCGAAGAAGTTGGTGGCCGTCGGGACCGATCGGCCCGACTTCGTCACCACGCTGCGACGCTTCCGGACCGCGATCGAGATCTTCCGCGAGGCCAACGTGCCGCTGGTGGCGGAGGCCGAGGGACTCGCCGCCAAGTATCAGCAGATCACCGGCACGATGATGGCACCGTGGGACGGCGCCCAGGTTCCGTTGCCGCGGCTCTCGCCGTTCCTCAAGAGCGCCGACCGGTCGGTGCGCGAGGCCGCGTGGCGCGCGGCCACCGCACCGTACGTGGCGGCACGGGACGAGCTCGCGACGCTCTTCGATCGAATGGTGGCGCTGCGGACGACGATGGCCACCAACGCCGGCTTCGCCGACTATCGTGACTACATCTTCGCGGCGAAGTGCCGCTTTGATTACACCCCGGCCGATTGCGAGCGGTTGCACGAGGCGATCGCCGAGACGGTGGGGCCGGCGCTGTTGCGCGCGCTCGCCGCGCGGCGCGAGCGCCTCGGCCTCGACGCGATTCGCCCGTGGGACCTCGCGGTCGATCCGTGGCGGGACGCGCCCCCCGTGCCGTACCAGACGATCGCCGAGTTGCAGGACGGGGCGGCGCGGATCTTCACCGCCGTCGATCCGGTGCTCGGCGGGCAATTCCGGACCATGATGACCGAGGGGTTGCTGGATCTGGAGTCGCGCACCGGCAAGGCGCCGGGCGGCTACTGCGACACCTTGCATGCTCGCGGCCGGCCGTTCGTCTTCATGAACGCCGCGGGCGTGCCCGAAGATGTCACCACGCTGTTGCACGAAGCGGGGCATTGCTTCCACGCCTTCGCCTCGCACGCGTTGCCGTTCATCTGGCAGCGGCATCCCGGTGCGGAGTCGGCCGAGCTCGCCTCGATGTCGATGGAACTCCTCGCGGCGCCGCACCTCGGGCAACCGACGGGCTATTACGAGGGCCCCGACGCCGTCTCGGCGCGACTCGAGCATCTCGAGGACATCCTGATTTCGCTGGCGCACATCGCGTCGGTCGATGCCTTCCAATCGTGGATCTACACGGCGCCGGAAGGGCGGGATGCCGCTGCGCGGGACCAGGCGTGGCTGCGGCTGCGTGAGCGTTTCGAGCCCGGCACGGATTGGAGTGGCCTGGAGGCCGAGCGCGTCTCTCGCTGGTACCGGCAACTCCACATCTTCCTGTACCCGTTCTACTACATCGAATACGGGTTGGCGCAGATCGGGGCGCTCCAGGTCTGGCGGAACGCGCGCCGCGATCCCGTGGAGGCCGTCGCCGCCTACCGGCGCTTCCTCGCGCTGGGGGCAACCCGGCCCCTGCCCGAGCTGTACCAGGCCGCCGGCGTCGAGCTGACCTTCGACAAGGCGGTGTTGGCCGAGCTGGTGGCCATGGTGGAGGAGGAAATGGCGCTCCTTCGGGCGATGTTGCCCCGGGGCGGCTGAGCGTTCGGGCGCGGCGGCCATTGCGTCCACCACCCCGGGAGCCCATTTTTGCCCGTTGGGCCCGATGTGGCCCGGCGTTGGTATCCCACCGGACCGGAGATTGGATGGCGAAGGAAGAAGGGATTGAAATGGAGGGCGTGGTGCAGGAAGTCCTGCCAGATCGCAACTACCGCGTGCTCCTCGAGAACGGACACACCATCCTTGCCTACGCGGCCGGGAAGATGTCGAAGTTCAAGATCCGCGTGCTCGAGGGCGACCGCGTCTCCGTGGTGCTCTCCCCGTATGACCTGACCCGTGGCCGGGTGGTCTACCGCCACAAGTAGTGAGCTGCCGGTGGGCGCCCTGCCCGCCGGTCAGGTCCCGAGGATGCGCGCCGCGAGGCGCGCCAAGTCGCTCCCCCGCCGCCGCGCGCCCTTCAACACCGCCTCCTCCAGCGCACTCCGGAATTCCCCGGCCGATGCATAGCGTGCCTCGACGTCATTGCGCATGGCGCGACTGAGCACGTCCGCGACACCCTCCGGAATGTCGGGCCGCTCCTGCCCCAGATCCGGCACGATGTCCGAGGTCTGCTTGGCCAGGATCTGCTCGACGGTGGTGCCGGGGAAGGGCGTCCGGCCCAGCAGCGCGTACGTCGCGACCGCCGCGAGGGAGTAGAGGTCGGTGCGCTGGTCGACGCGCTCGCCCAGCAGCTGCTCGGGGGAGGCGAACTGCGGCGTGCCGCTCTGCGAGGTCGCACCGCCGAAGCGCCCCTGGCCCCGCAGCGCGAGCGCCAGGCCGAAGTCGGTGATCCGCAGCGAGCCGTCCCGTTCCAGCAGCATGTTCTCCGGCTTGATGTCGCGGTGGACCAGCCCGAGCGCATGGGCGTGGCCCAGTGCGGAGAGGGCCTCCCGCAACAGGCGCAGCACACGGTCGAGCGGCAGTGGGCCGTCGCGGTCCACGAGCTGCGCCACGTTCGGCCCATCGACGATTTCCATGGTGTACCAGAGCAGGCCGGACCGCCCGGCGATGTCGTAGATGTTCACGATGTTGACGTGGTTGAGTCGAGCGGCGAGCTGCGCTTCGCGTCGGAACCGTTCAACGGTCGCCAGGTCCTGGGTCAGGTGCGGATGCAGCACCTTGAGCGCGACTTGTCGCTCGAGGTGCAAGTCGCGCACGCGGTACACCCGACCGAAGCCGCCCTGCCCGAGTTGCCCGAGGAGCTCGTAGTCGTCGCCCAGTGCGCGGCGCATCCGCGCTTCCCAGTGCGGCCCGTCGGCGAGCTCGATGGAGAGGGTCGGCAAGGCCACGTCGACCGACTCGTACTCGCCCGCCTCGGAGGCGAAGTCCTCGAGCATCTCCGCCGCCGTGAGGTAGCGCTCGTCGGGACGCGGATCGAGCGCGCGGAGGATCACGCGCTCAAGCGCGGCCGGAATGACGCCACGGATCTGTCGTGGCGGCACGAGTTGCTGTGCGTCGAGAGGCGGCGTCGTCGCGGTCACGGCGAAATACAGCACCGCGCCGGCCGTGTACACGTCGCTGGTCGGATCGCCGGTCTTCCCGTCGCGCACTTCCGGCGCCAGGAAGGGCGAGCCGGTCGGCTGCTCCGCCGGCGGAATGTCCGTCAGCGTGAGGTTGCAGTACCGCAGGTCGGTGACGGTGCCGCGACCGGTCGTGGTGAGCAGCAACGACGCCGGGACGATGCGGCGGACGATGATGCCATGCGCATGCGCGTGTTCGAGCGCCCCGAGGATGTCGCGGGCCAGGCCGTGGACCGTCGGGATCGGCCGCGGACCACGCTGGATCGCATCGGCGAGCGACTCGCCGTCGATCCAGTTGCCGACGCGGTAGGCAATGTCGCCGATGACGCCGGCCTCGTAGACATGGCGGATCGCCGGGTGGTCGAGGCGCGCCAACGCCTCGGCCTCGCGGAGGAACCACCGCCGCAGCGCGTCACTGGTGTCGAGGTTGACACGCAGCGAGACGGTGCGGTTCAGCCGCCGATCATGGGCGCGAAAGAGCAGCCGCTCCGGCGAGACGGCCACCGCGGTGTCCAGGCGGAAACGCTCGCCGAGGGCGGCGGTGACACGGGAGAGTTGAAGCTCTGGGACGTCAGCCGGCATGCCTGAAAGATACCCGTGTGCTACCGGTCGCCGGCGGCGGCGGCGGCGAGGCGCTGCCGGAGGGCACCGAGTTCGTGCCGGAGGGCGCGGCCCGGCCAGTCGTCGCGCCGCGCGAGCGCGTCGTCGAGGTCGCCATACCAGGTCAGCATCAAGGCGGCCGGGGCGAAGCCCTGGGGCGGGAGGTACTCCACCCCCAGCCGCTCCACCAGCGCGATCGCGGTCCCGCACTGGTGAATCTCGTCGGCGCAGCGGATGTCGAGCGCGCGGGGTTCCATCGTGGCGAGCGCGGCGAGCAGCAGCCGCTTCCGTTGCGTCCAGGCGAGTCGGTCACCGCGCGTGTCGAGCGACGGCTCCACCGCATCGCGCGCCACGCCGAGCACCACCGACCCGAACTTCTCGCCGATCTTGCGGGCCAATTCCTCGCGGGCCTCGGCCTCGCAGACCTCGAGCACGTGGTGCAGGATCCCCGCGACCAGTGTGGTCTCGTCGGCACCGTGTCGGGCGAGGATGATCGCCACGTTGGCCGGATGGGCCACGAACGGCATGCCCCCATCGGAGGGTGCGCGCGGGGCGTGGTGCTTCGCCGAGAAGGCGAGGGCGTGATTGATCCGGTCGCTGTAGCCTTGCATGGGCGTGCTCACGGAATGGCGAGGAACTTGTGGGTTTGGAGCGACAGGCCCCACCGCGGATGGGCAAGGCAGTAGGCGAGCGCGGCCCGCGTGTTGGCCGCTTGCGCGGGGCCGTCCATGGGTTGCAACAGGTGGTGCCGGAAGTCGAGGGTCGCGAAGCGGTCGGGCATCGCGTCGGGCTGCGGGAAGACCAGCTTCAATTCATCGCCGCGCGTCTGCACCAGCGTGGTCCCCGCCTTCGGCGACACACAGATCCAATCGACGCCATCGACCACCGCATTCGTCCCGTTCGTTTCGATCGCGACCTCGAAGCCGACCGCATGCAGTGCATCCACGAGCGGCCGATCCAGCTGCAGGGTCGGTTCGCCCCCGGTGCAGACCACGTACGGTTGTCCTCGATCGCTGTCGACAGGCCACGCCGCGGCGACCGCGTCCGCCAGCGCCGCCGCGGTGCTGAACTTGCCGCCGCCAGGGCCGTCGGTCCCCACGAAATCGGTGTCGCAGAAGCGGCACGTGGCCGTCGCGCGATCCGCCTCCCGGCCTGTCCAGAGATTGCAGCCCGTGAACCGACAGAACACGGCGGGCCGACCCGCGTGGCGGCCTTCACCCTGCAGCGTGAAGTAGATCTCTTTGACCGAGTAACTCATGGAGGAAAGTTAGTCAGGTGGAAGTGACCAGTGACCAGTGACCAGGAAGCCAACGCCCGCGAGGAACCCCCGGTTCCTGGTCACGGGTAACTCGTCACAGGTTGGCGTAGGGCGCCGGATCCTCCAGCCCCAATTCCCGAAACCCCTTGAGTCGCAGCTGACAGGCATCGCAGTGGCCACAGGCGGCACCCGACGCGTCGGGGTCGTAGCACGTGCGCGTCAGTGAGAAATCGACGCCGAGGGCCAGACCGCGCTCGACGATCCCGCGCTTCGTGAGGGCCGCCAACGGCGTGTGCACGGTGAGTTCGGTGAGGGTGGTGCCCAGGCGGGCCATCTGCTGGAACGCCGCGATGAACTCTGGGCGGCAGTCGGGATAGCCGGAGTAGTCGAGGGCGTTGACGCCGATGAAGAGATCGCGCGCGCCGAGCACCTCGGCCCAGGCGAGCGCATAGCTCAGGAAGATCGTGTTGCGCGCCGGGACGTACGTGATCGGCACGCCAGCGCCGATCGCCGCCGCGTCACGGTCCTTGGGCACCGCGACGTCGGCCGTCAGCGCCGAGCCGCCGAAGGCGCGGAGGTCGAGGTCGACGATCCGGTGCTCGACAGCGCCGTGACGCCGGGCGACCCGGCTCGCCGCGTCGAGTTCGGTCGCGTGGCGCTGCCCGTAGCGGAAGGAGAGGGCGTATGGGGCGTAACCGTCGGCCGCCGCGATGGCGAGGCAGGTCGCGGAATCCATACCCCCGGAGAGGAGGACAATGGCGGGGCGGGGGAGTGGCATCGGGGAAATCTATCAGCCGCCCCGCACCGCGACGAGGCCTGTCACGGGGAACTCCCTCACCCGCACCACGCGACACCGCCGTGTGGCACAATTACCACCCCATCTCGGGGCGGCAGAAACGCCGCGACCGCGGGTCTGTCGCCAAACTCTCGCCGGGAAGTGCCTCGTGGTCCCCATGCTGTCGCAATATCTGGAATCGCCGTCGACCGAGTCGCTTTTCCAGCTTTGCCACTCGTGGCACGCCGCCCGACCGGCGTTGACGGTCCTGGCGCTCGTCTGCGAGCCCCAGGCGGAGCTGGTCGGGCCGCTGCAGGAGGCCACCTCCTCCGCCGAGATCAGGCTGCTCGGCGCGGTGGTCCCTGGGGTCGTGGCCGAGGGGACCTTCCGACGCACGGGCGTCCTGCTCCTCGGCTTCGCGGGGGCCACCCCGGCCCTCCTCGTCCCGGTGCCGCCGGCGGAACCTGAGGCGACCGAGGCGCCGATCGCCGCCCTCGCGGAGTTTGTCCACCAGCACGCCTCCGCGACACCCGGCGAGGACACGCTCCTCATCTTCGTCGACGCCATGGTGCCGAAGGTCGCCTCACTCCTCGACCGGCTCTATTTCGAATGCGGCGACCAGGTGCATTACGCCGGCAGCAGCATCGGCAGCGAACGTTTTGTCGCGATGCCCTGCCTCTTCGACAATACGGAGCTGGTCGGGGGCGCCCTCCTGGCGATTCTTCTGCCGCGGAACAGCGGTCCGACGATGGCACACGGCTACCAGGGTGACGTGACGCTGCGGGTCGCGACCGAGATCGAGGGGAACCGGATTCGGCGCATCAACGGCCGGATCGCCTTCGAGGTCTCTCAGGAACTGATGGCCGAGGAGTATGGCATTTCGCTCGATCGCCAGAACTTCTACGAATACGGTGTCCACTTTCCATTCGCCTTCAATCGCGTGAGCGGCGAGTCGCTGGTGCGGATCCCGGTCTCGGTGGAGGAGGACGGTTCCATCCTCTGCATCGGCGAAGTCCCCGAGAATGCCCTCCTGGGCGTGGTGCGCGCGATCGATGCCGGGGACACCAGCGCGGCGGCGGCAGTCGGAGGCGCCTCCGCCCTGACCGAGGCGCCCGGCGTGTTCGTCATCTATTGCGCGGGTCGCTACCTCCACCTTGGCGAGGCCGGGGCCGCGGCAGTTCTGCAACGCCACCCTGCTCGCGATTCCATGGCACTGAAGCAGCAGCAGGCGCTCACGGTCCTCTACGACCTGGCGATGACGATGGCGGGGGAGACCGACCCGCGGCGCCTCGCCACGTCGATGCTGCAGCGCCTGCTCGCCCACACCGGATACAGCTGCGGCGCAGTGTTGCTTGACCTCCGCGACGAGGGAGACGCGACGGTCTCGGCCGACCTCTACGTCACCATCGGTGCCCGGGCGCTCCGCGCGCTCGAGGGGACACGCGGTCTGTGGCCGGCGTCAGCGATGGCGGCTGGCCGTCTGGTGAATCCCTCCGGATGGTTCCCTGGGGGCGAGCGCTACCCGCACGCCATGCAGCTCCCATTGCCCGGCGTCGGCTGCGTCTTGCTGCTCGCCGCGAGCACCTCTTCGGCGCGCGAGGAGCAGGCCGTCGCGCTCCTGCCGCCGCTGCTCGCCAAGTTCAGTCAGGCGCTTCGCCATTGCCTGGAGAGCAAGGCGCGTGGTGAGGCACTGGCCGTGGCGCGCGACGCCGCCGAGGCCGCGAGTCGGGCCAAGAGCCGATTCCTGGCCAGCATGAGCCACGAGCTGCGGACGCCGCTCAACGGCATCCTCGGTTACGCCCAGCTGGTGGAACTCGAAGAAGGACTCCCGGCGCAGCTGCGAGATCACGCGCACGCCATCACCGCGGCAGGGCATCACCTGCTCGCTGTCGTGAATGACATCCTCGACCTGACGCGGATCGAGTCGGGACAGCTGACGATTCAGGTCGCGCCGATCGATGTCGCCCCGCTCCTTGCCGCAACGATCGCGCATCACGAGGCGGCAGCCCGGCAACGGGACATCCGGCTCGTGACGACGGGCAGCGATGCGTCGTTGCGTGTGCTCGCCGATGAGCACCGACTGCGTCAGGTGCTCGACAACCTGGTCAGCAATGCGATCAAGTACAATCAGTCCAACGGACAGGTCTCGCTGGTCGTGACGCAATCCGCGTCGGATCGGGTCCGGTTCACCGTCACCGACACCGGACGAGGAATCGCGCCCGAGCTGCAGGCGGAGCTGTTCCAGCCGTTCAACCGGTTGGGTGCCGAGACCGGAACGATCCAGGGCATCGGCATCGGGCTCCTGATCACCCGTCATCTTGTTGACGGCATGGGCGGCGCGATCGGGGTGGACAGCACCCCGGGGGTCGGCAGCACCTTCTGGGTGGACCTGCCCTCGGCCGAGCCGCGAGTGGTCGCATCGTCGGCTGCCGGGGGCTCGCGTCGTCGGCGCATTCTGGTGGCCGAAGACTTCGGGCCCAATCAGGCCGTGCTTCGGCTGCAGCTCACCCGACTCGGCTACGACGTCGACGTGACGTCAGATGGTGGGGAGGCGCTGGCACGGTGGCGTGCTGAGCCGTTCGACCTCCTGCTCACCGATCTCAACATGCCTGGCCTGGACGGATTCGACCTTGCCCGTGCCATCCGGGCCGAGGAGCGGGAGCGTGGTGGGCACCTGCCGATCGTCGCGATCACGGCGGCCGATCTCTCGAGCGAGCGTGAGCAGTGCCGCGACGCGGGCATGGACGACGTGCTCCCCAAGCCGATCATCCTGGTCGACCTGCGTCGACTGCTGGAGCGTTTGTTGACTGGCGAAAACGCCGCGGAGGCATCGCCCGATCCGCGCGCAGCCGCCGACACCGTCGCGGTGCTCGATCTGGCGCAGTTGCATCGCGTGCTCGGCGAGGTCAGCCCCGAGGAGTGGCGCGGCGTGCTCGGCACCTTCATCGATTCGGCGGGGCAGGGGCTTCGGCGGATTGCCGCCTCACCCGGCGACGTGCCGGCCGTGGCGCGCGAACTCCACAAGTTGAAGTCTGGTGCCCGGACGGTGGGGGCGATGCGATTTGCCGCGCACGTCGTGGCCATGGAAGACGCGGTCAACAACGGGCATCGGATCACCTTCAGCGCGCTGCGCGGCGCGCTCACGGACGTCGAGCTTGCCCTGGCCGGGCTGGCGACCGCTGCCCCCACGCCGCCCGCCAAGCCGGTGGTGCCCGAACCGATGCGGCCGCGGATCGCGTGTCGCTCCGTGCTGCTGGTCGACGACGATCCGGTGGTGATTCGTCACATGTCAGCGATGCTCTCCTTCGGCCTCGCGATCCCCGATGTCCTCACCGCCTCGGATGGTCGACAAGCGGCCGACCTGCTGGCCGCCCGCGACGGCGCGATCGACGTGGTCATCTGCGACCTCGAGATGCCGGAGATGGACGGCGTGGAACTGATCCGATCGCTCGGTCGCACGGGGTTCCAGGGCGGCGTGATCCTCATGAGCGGGGCCGAGGCGAAGGTCCTCAGCACGGTGGGCACGCTGGCCGGCATTCAGGGGCTGCACGTTCTGGGACAGGTGCAGAAGCCGGTGGGGCCGGCGCAGATGACGCAACTGCTGGCGCAGTTCGACGCCGAAGTGGCGCCGCAACGGGATCGGCGTGCGCTGGAGGAGATCACTGCGGACGCGATTCGAGAGGGGATTCGCCTGGGCGAGTTCGAAGTCTGGTTCCAGCCCAAGGTCGATGCCGCCACCCTCGCGCCCGTCGGGGTCGAGGCACTTGCGCGGTGGGTGCGCGGCAAGGCTATCCACGTCGCGCCGGATCGCTTCATCGTGGCCGCCGAGCGGTTGGGGTTGATCCCCGAACTCTCCCGCGCGCTGGTCGACGCCGCGCTCTCGGGCGCGGCGCGCCTCGCCGCGCACGGTGCCGGGTTGACCACGGCGATCAACATCTCGCGCCAGATGCTCGACGATCTCTCCCTGCCGGACTGGATCAGCGCACGGACACTTGCGGTCGGACTCACGCCGCAGGCCGTCGTCCTCGAGGTCACCGAGACCGGATTGAGCGAGGACCTCACCCGTGCGCTTGATGTACTGACGCGCCTCCGCCTGAAGGGCTTCGGGCTCTCGATCGATGATTTCGGCATCGGGTACTCGTCGTTCGAACAGCTCGGCCGGGTGCCGTTCACGGAGCTGAAGCTGGACCGGAGCTTCGTCAGTCGCGGATGCCAGGACCCTGCCGCTCGGGCGATTCTCGAAGGGAGCATGGGCATGGCCCGCAAGCTCGGCCTGACGACGGTGGCCGAAGGGGTCGAGACCGTCGAGGATCTTGAGCTGATCCGCTCCCTCGGCTGCGACCGGGTGCAGGGGTACCTCATCGCTCGCCCCATGCACCTTGAACAGTTGTTGACCTGGCTGTCGGACCGGCCAGCCGTTGGCACCGGTGCGGGTGGGGGAGTGCAATCTCCTTCGCCTAGGGGGTGACCTCGCGGTTGCTGTCCGTGCGCCGGCGCGGTACGTTTGCAGGATCGGCCCATGTTCCACGACTCCTCGCCATCGAGACTCCCCATGCCCCGTCTGCGCTCGTTCGCGCTGCTGTTGATGACTGCCGCCTGCTGGCCACTGCCGGCCCAGGAGAGTGTGCCGGCGGTCCGAATGGCGGCGCGTGAGCGGTATCGTGATGCCGGCTTCGGGATGTTCATCCACTGGGGCGTCTACTCGCAGCTGGGCCAGGGCGAATGGGTGATGAACAACCAGAAGCTCGCCATCCCGACCTACGAGTGGTTGGCCGGCACCTTCAATCCGGTCAAGTTTGACGCCAAGGAGTGGGTCGCGTTGGCGAAGGCCGCCGGGGTGCGATACATCACGATCACCTCACGGCATCACGACGGCTTCTCGATGTTCGCGACGAAGGCCAACCGCTACAACATCGTCGACTGGACACCCTTCCGCCGCGACCCGCTCAAGGAGTTGGCCGACGAGTGTCAGCGCCAGGGCATCGCGCTCCACTTCTACTACTCGCAGCTGGATTGGCACCACCAGGACTACTTCCCGCGTGGTGGGACCGGCGGAAGTTCGGGGCGGCCGGATCGCGGCGACTGGAACGCCTACCTGGCCTTCATGAACACGCAGCTGACCGAGCTGCTCACCAACTACGGGCCGATCGGCGGGATCTGGTTCGACGGCATGTGGGACAAGAAGGATGCGGACTGGCAGTTGGCGACGAGCTACGCACTGATCCACCGGTTGCAGCCGTCGGCCCTGATCATTCCGAACCATCACATCGCCCCGTTGCCCGGTGAGGACGTGCAGACCTTTGAGCAGGACCTTCCGGGCGCCAACACCGCGGGCTTCAACACCAAGACCATCGGGGCGCTGCCACTGGAGACCTCGCTCACCATGAACGGCGCGTGGGGCTACCACATCGCCGACCAGAATTGGAAGTCGACCAGCACGCTGATCGGTTACCTGGTGCGGGCCGCCGGGGCGAACGCCAATCTCCTACTCAACATCGGGCCTCGTCCCGATGGCACGGTGCAGCCCGAGGCAGCGGAGCGACTCCGTGCGGTCGGTGCGTGGCTCGGTCGCTACGGCACCTCGATCTACCAGACCCGTGGCGGCCCGGTGTCGCCGCGTCCGTGGGGCGTCACGACTCAGCGCGGTGACTCGGTGTTCGTGCACGTCCTGAATTGGCAGGACCGCGTGCTCGCCGTTCCGGACTTCGGGGCGCGGGTGCTCCGTGCCACGACCTTCGAGGGGGCGGCCGTGCCGTTCGTGCAGGGTCCGTCGGGGATCACGCTGACGTTGCCCACGGCGGCCGCCGAGAGCCCCGATCAGGTCGTGGTGCTGGTCACGGCCAAGCGGCCCTGAGCGGGGCCAACTCGTGCAACCTCGACGCGCCGGATTGCGTACCGAAGGTCTTCCCTCCCTTGTCGGAATCGCCATGCCCCGTTCGGCCGTTCGTCATCCGTCTGCGCTCCTGCTGGCCACCGTCCTCGCACTCTCGGTCCGGCCGGCTGCCGCACAACGCCCGGTCGCGGACTCGGTCTACCGACTTCCCGACATCACCCGCTCGATTCGCCGGGACAGCCTCGATCGGCTCCGCTTTGCCGGTGCCCTCTCCCAATTGCTGCTGGACCAGACCGCTGGCGTCTCCGGTCGGCTCGATCAGGCGTTCTTGTTGATTCCGGGGGTGTTGGCCCAGTCGCGTTCGGGCGGCGCCGACCTCCGGATCACGATCCGCGGCTTCGGGGCGCGTGGGGCCGGTGACCGCTCCAACGCCGGGACGATGCGCGGCGTGCGGGTGATGATCGACGGCTTCCCGGAGACGGAGCCCGACGGCCGGACCGCGCTCGACCTGATGGACCTCGGCACCGCGACCTCGATGCAGGTGCTGCGCTCGAATGCGTCGGCGACGTGGGGCAACGCTGCGGGCGGCGTGATCTCGCTGTCGACCATGCCGCTGGGGAGCGACCGCGATCCCAGCACGCAGCTGACGCTCGGCGGTTTCGGGTTGCGTCGCTCGGTCACCCGCTACGCCGCCTCGCTCGGTGGGAGCACGATCTACGGCGGCCTGACGCGTACCGTGCAGGATGGCTGGCGGAAGAATTCGAATGGTGCGCGCAGTCTGCTGAATCTTGGCTTTGCCGGCGCCGTGGGTGCCAACACGTCGTTGCGCGTCCAGGCCCTCGGCGCCGTGAACCAGTACAACATCCCCGGGCCGTTGACCGCCGCGCAGCTCGCGGCCGATCCACAGCAGGCCAATGCGACCTACCTCACCCGACGCGAACGACGCGACAATCAGACGCTCCGGATTGGATCGGAGGTGGTGCATCAGTTCTCCGAGCGTCTCGCCGTGTCGGCCAAGGTGTTCGTCGCGCCGAAGCACCTCGAGCGCTCCGAGCGCGGGACCTATCGCTACTTCGACCGCGTGCATCGCGGTGGCTCGCTCTTGGTCGAGGATGTGCTCGGCACCGCCGGGACCGTCTCGGCCGGTGTCGACTTCGCCCGCCAGGATGGCCCGGCCCACTTCTGGTCGTTGACGGCCGCCGGCGAACAGGGCACGACGATCGCCGCCTCGAAGAACGAGAAGGCGACCAACACCGGCGTCTTCGTGCAGCATGGCATCACGTTGGGGCGGCGCCTCTCGCTGACGAGCGGCCTGCGCTACGATGCCATCGACTACGGCCTGAAGACTCGCTGGCGCCGACGCTCAACGCGACGCGCCGCTTCTCGCAGGTCACCCCCAAGCTCGGCCTCTCGCTGCAGGTTGCCCCGGCGGCAGCCTTCTACGCCTCGCTGGGAGGCGGCGTCGAAGCACCGGCCGGCAACGAGACCGACGCCCCCGGGACGTTCGGTCAGGACACGGTGACGGGGATCTCCCCGCTGCTTGCGCCGATCCGCAGCACGACCGTCGAGGTCGGCTTCCGGCACAGCGTGGCCGCCCCGACCGGATGGCTGCTCGGGATGAGCTATGACCTCGCGGCCTACCAGACCAAGGTGCGCAACGAAGTGGTGCCCTATCGTGGCGGCCGCTTCTACTTCACCGCCGGTCGCGCCCAACGGCGTGGACTCGAGGCCTCGGCGCAGGCCGCCTTCACTGGTGGCGTCGGGGTGAGCGTCAGTGCGGCACTGCAGGATCACCAGTACACGCAGTATGTGGTGGACTCGGTGCACTACGGGAAGCCCGGCGCCTCGGCGAATTACTCCGGCAACAATGTCGTCGGGGTACCGCGCGCGCTCCTCGGCGGCGAGCTCCGGCTCGACCCCGCCTTCCTCCCCGGTGTGCGCGTTGCCTTCGGCGCACAGCACGTCGGCGACTACTTCGCCGATGATGCCAACCGTGTCGTCGTCCCGTCGAGCGTGACGGCCTCGCTCTCGGTGGCCACTCGCGAGGTGATCGCCATCGGTGGCGGGCTCGGCCTCCGCGGGTCAGCGACCGTGGCCAATCTCTTTGATCGCACCAACGTCGCCTCGGCGTTCCTGAATCCCGATCTGGTGGGCGGGCAGCCGGCCGCGTTCGAACCCGGACTGCCGCGGCACCTGATCATCGGGGTGTCGGTGGAGTGGCTGCGCGAGAAGTAGTGCCATCGAGCGGGCTCGGTGGTGCATGGCGGGCGGTGTACCTCAGGGTGCGCCGCCCGCTGTCGTGTGATGGCGGTCCCCGTGGGCAATGCCGACTCCAGCAATCCCCGATGAATGCTGGGTTTGCGGTTGCCGAGGTTCATCGTGCGTTCACCTTGTGGCGCTACGTTGCATGCAGACAGGAGGACGCCATGCCAATGAGTGCACGCTGGACCAAGACCCGCAGCACCATCACGCCGACGCTTCCCGTGGACGGCGATCGGGTGCGCCTGCTCGGTCGGGGGCTGGTGGTTGCCGAGCCGGGTCGCTGCGTGCAGTGCGGCATCTGTTCGCAAAACTGTCCGAGCGGGATCGACGTGCGGGCCGTGGCGCGTGAGGGTCGTGCCGTCACCGATCGGCGCTGCCTGCTCTGTGGCAGCTGCGTGACGCGGTGTCCGCGCGGCACCCTCTCGTTTCAGTTGCTGGAGGCGCCATGACCGCCCTGCACCACGTCCTCGTCGGCTCCGGCATCGCAGCGCTGAGTGCTGCCGAGGCGATCCGTAGCGCCGACCCACGGGCACGGATCACGATGGTGTCGCTCGAGGATGCGCCGTTTTACTCGCGCCCCGGGCTCGCGTACCTGCTCACGAACGAGCTGCCGGAGGCCGCCCTCGAAATTCGCTCGGCGGCGGAGCTTGCCGCCCTGCGCCTTGAGCGCGTGACCGGTATGGCGAGTCGCATCGACACAGGCGAACGACGCCTGGTGTTGCAGGACGGTCGCCGGATCGGCTACGACCGGCTGCTCATCGCCACCGGTGCCTCCTCAATGCCTCCCGACTTTCCAGGCGCCGCGCTCGATGGCGTAGTCCAGGTCGATGGCCTCAGTGAGGCGCGGGACTTCGTTGCCCGGAGTCGGCGGGCCAGCACGGCGATCGTGGTCGGCGGTGGGAGCACGGCGCTGGAACTCGTCGACGGGCTGCATGCGCGCGGCGTGACGACGCACTACCTGCTCCGTGGCGATCGGTACTGGTCCAAGGTCTTCGATCCGGTCGAGTCCGCGATCGTCGAGGCGCGGCTCCTCGCGGACGGCGTCCAGCTCCACCGCGTCACCGGCGTGCGCGAGGCGCTGGGCGCCAACGGCGTGCTGGTGGGGGTGACGACGACGGCGGGACGACACCTGGCGTGCGACCTGCTGGCGGTGGCGGTGGGGGTCCGGCCTCGCCTGGAGCTGGCGCGGGCCAGCGGTATCGCGATCGACCGTGGCATCCTCACGAATGAGTACTTGGAAACCAGCGTTGCTGGAGTGTTTGCCGCGGGCGATGCCGCCCAGGTCTACGACCCGGTGACCCACGGCGCGCTGCTCGACACATTGTGGGCCAGTGCGCTGCAGCAGGGGCGGATTGCCGGGCTCAACATGGCGGGCGTGCGCGTGGCGCACCGCAAGCATCCGCCGATCAACGTCACGCGCGTCGCCGGCATTACCGCGACCATCATCGGGGCGGTGGGCACGGCGGATGATCCCGACCTTCTCACCCTGACGCGTGGGCAGAGCGAGCGCTGGGCCACCGACCCCGATGCCTGGAGCGTCGCCGCGGCACGCCGGGGCGACCGCCTCCGCGTGGTGGTGAGTGGTCGCGCCATTGTCGGGGCCGTCGTGATGGGGGACCAGCGGGTCTCCCAGCCGCTGGCCCACCTGATCGGCGAGGAGGTCGACATCTCCGCCCTGCGCCCCGCGCTCGAGGCGGCGCCCGAGGACGCCATGGACCTGCTGCTCGCCTTCTGCGATGCGCACGTGGGGGATCATGCGGCGGAACACCGCTGAACTCGTCGGCGCGCTGAGCGCCGCGCTCCTCGCGACCTTCGCCTATCTCATCGGGCGCGAGGCAGGCGCGCGCTGGGCCGGCACCTGGCCGGGGCACCTGCTGGGCATCCTCGGGTTGGGGATGATGCTCTGGGCGGGCTTTGGCTACAGCTGGCGCAAGCGTCACCCCGCCTCCGGCGATGTCGCCATGCAGGTCGCGATGCAGACGCACATCGTGGCGGGGCTGGTGGGCCCGTATCTGGTCATCCTCCACTCGGGGATGGCGTTTCGCGGCCTCGCGGGGGTCCTGACCCTCGTGATGGTGATCGTGGTTGCCAGTGGTCTCGTCGGGCGCGCCATCTACACGGCGGTGCCCCGCAATGTGGCGGCGGCCGACCCGGTCCGTGCCGCCATGCTCGACGCGGAGCTCGCCAAGCTCGAAATCGAGCACGCCGAGTTGCTGCGGCAGGGCGATCCCGACCCTGCGGCCCGCGAGCGGCTGCGGCGCGCCATGACCGCGCTGCACCACGAGGAGGAGTTGTTGCGGTCGGAGTGGCGCCAGGTCGGAGGCGCCATGACGTGGCGCCGCATCTTCAGCATCTGGTGGTTCCTGCATGTGCCGGTGAGTGCCGCGCTCTGGGTGCTGGCCGGTGCGCACGTCGCGGCGTCGCTGTACTACGTCACCTTCGGCCAGTAGGGACCATGCCGAACCCCACCGCCTTCTTCTCGCGTGGAACGCTGACGGCCGCGCTGGTGGCGCTGGTCGCGACGGTGGCCGCCATCACGACGACCGGCGGCGCCATCTTTTCTCCCGGCGCGCTCCACGCTGGCGACAGCACGGCCGTGACGCTCGGCGGCGTCACCTCCCACGCCGGACTCGCGGGCCAGTGCGGGGCCTGTCATGCCGCGCCCTGGAGCGCCGAGTCCATGGCAGCACGCTGCCTGGCCTGCCACACCGACATTCAGGCGGAGCTTCGCGACAGTGCGGCGCTGCACGCCGGCTTGCCGGCGGCGTTGGCCTGCCTCGGCTGTCACGGCGAACATCTCGGCCCGACCGGCGAGCTGACGAGAATGGCGGGATCGGCGGCGGAGCACGCCCAATTCGGATTCCCGCTCGATGGGGCGCATGCAACCGTCGCCTGTCGGGCGTGCCACACACCCACGAGCAGCGGCGCGGGATTCAGCAAGGTGCCCACGACCTGTGTCGGCTGCCACCGTCAGGATGACCCTCACCGCGGCTCGCTTGGCGAAGACTGTGCCTCCTGCCATACCACCCGCACCTGGGAGGGGGCGACGTTCAAGCACGACGTGTTCCCGATCGACCACGGCGAGGGTGGGCCGGTACCATGCAAGACCTGTCACGACGACGTCAGCAACTACAAGCGCTACACCTGTTACGGCTGTCACGAGCACTCGCCGGCCCGGGTGCAGGCCGAGCACCGCGGCGAGGTGCGCACCACCAACCTCGACAACTGCCTGGCATGTCATAAGGGAGGGCGAGACGGCGAGCGGCGGGAAGGGGGCGACGAGCACTGACACGGCGACGCCTCCCTCGGAGCCGAGGGGGGCGGGCATCCTCCGAACGAACTAGAGCGTCGTGCGGCGGTAGACGATCACGTGCAGCAGGCGGTTGATCGCGAGGTGGAGCAGGCCGTACACGAACAACGCAATCAGGATCGGAATCGCCAGCGTGAAACCGTCGGCGATTTCGGGACTCTCGACGATTCCCCGGAATGGCGCGTAGAAGGGATTGGTCGCGCGGTCGACGAACTGCACGAAGCCGGAGCCGCCGCGAGCGTCGAAAAAGACCAGCAACACCCGCAGGAAGAGCAGCGAGTACAGCAGCATGAAGGCGTAATCGATGAACTGGGAGACACGCGCCAGCCCATGGCGCCTGGCAGGAGTCGAGACCTCGACGGGTTCGACACTCTCGATGTAGATCGGCATTGCAGACGCTCCGGTGAGGACATCGGGGGGACGAGTGGTGCGTGGGGCACCACACACCCGACGCCTCGCTATGTTTCGGCATGCACCCGCACCGTCCCCAGACTCGCCGCGAGGAAGTCGCCAATGCGCTGACCCACGGGACCGGCCTCGCCCTCTCGCTCGTCGGGCTGCCGATCCTCGTCCTCGTCGCCGCACGCCACGGCGATGTGCGGCAGGTCGTGGCCTGCAGCATCTTCGCCACCACGCTCGTGCTCCTCTACGCGGCCTCCACGGCGTATCATGCGGTGAGCGGCGATCGGGCCAAGCAGGCACTGCGCGTGGTCGACCACGTGGCGATTTATCTCCTGATCGCCGGGACCTACACCCCATTCGTCTTCGGGCTGCTGCGGGGCGTGCTGAGCTGGACGCTGCTCGGCGTCGTCTGGGGCTGGCGATCTTCGGCATCCTCTACAAGACGCTGCTCGGCTTCCGCTTTCCCCGACTCTCGACCGCACTCTACATCGGGATGGGGTGGCTGGCCGTCGTGGCTGTCCCCCCGCTGGCCCGCGCCATGCCACCGGCGGGGCTTGCCTGGTTGATTGCCGGCGGCCTCTGCTACACCGGGGGCGTGATCTTCTACGTGCGCGGGCATCGCCCCTACCGGCATGCTGTCTGGCATCTCTTCGTCCTTGCTGGCAGCGCGTGCCACTACGCGGCCGTGCTCGGCTATGCCACCGGGGTCGTGCGATAGGCGCACGCGGGCCCGGGGCGCGCGTAGATTGCGGTGCCCCCAGGCGTCGGTGAAGGAGTGACCATGATCCGCGCGGCGATGCTGCTGATGGTGACGGCCCTGACCTGCTACACCGTAGGGGTCTGGGGGGAACGCCTGGCCCAACGCCTCAAGCCATGGCACGCCATCCTGTTCTGGTGCGGTTTCCTCGCAGACACCACGGGCACCGAATTGATGCGCCGGCTTGCCGGTGGCTTCACGCCCTCGCTCCACACCGCCACCGGATTGCTCGCCCTCTCGCTCATGTTCGGCCACGCCATCTGGGCCACCATGGTGCTGCGTCGCCGCGACGAGTCCGCGATCCGGGTCTTCCACCGGATCAGCATCGTGGTCTGGGCAGTCTGGCTGATCCCCTTCCTGAGCGGGATGGTCGTCGGGATGCGGCGCGCGGGCTAGCGCGCCGACAGCCAGCTACTGCGTCTTGCGCTTCGATTCGATCAGCACGGCCCCGCTGTGACTGCCGAGGGTGTACGCCGATTGAAAGGTGCCCTCGACGCCGACGCGCGCGCCGACGCGTGGCGTCGAGCCGAGCGACTTGGTGACCACCAGCAGCGTCCCCGTCCCATCGTTCACCTGATAGCCACCGAGCCCCAGGGCACCGATGGATTGGGTGACCTCGCCAGCGATCCGGACCGTCTTGCCGTCGTACTGGCCCGGGTCGTCGAGCAGGGACTGGATGGTCTTGGCGCCTGGGCAGGCCGTGAGGGCCAACAGAGCCAGCGTGGCAAAGGGGAGCAGCGTGCGCATGCGCATCGGACAGCCTCGAAAGTTGGGGTGGAGCGGTCGGCGATTGGCGCAGGCCGATCATAGAGGAGACGGCGAGCGCATCCCGCCCCGCACAGCCACCGATCCATCCGAACGACTAGGCCGGAAATCGCTCTCCAGAGCGATACGCGCATACCGACCGGTGCGCGACCTTTGAGGGTGGTCGGTCGCGCCGCCTGCTGTGCGCGGTTCGGCGCGACCCGGCGTCCCAAGGGTATCACCATACCAAGCCGTCCGACTCTTCTCCGGAGTAGTAACATGCCACCACTGCGCATCATCCTGAGTTCAACCGCCCTTGCCTTCGTTCTGGCCGGTGGGCTCACTGCCCAAGGGCTCACCGCCCAAGGGATCACCGCCCCTCCCGCCAAGGTCGCCGCACCGTTCGTGGTGACTCCGATGCCTGCCAGGCTGGCGGCGCCATCCACAACGGCTGCCGTGGCAGCCGAGTTGGTGGCCGATGCGGGCGCGCCCTCCGCCGCTCGGGCTGCCCGTGGACAATCGAGCACCCTGATGATCGTGGGCGGGGCGGCGATCGTGACCGGACTCCTGCTCGATGAAGGGGTGATCACCTTTGTCGGCGCCGGCGTCTGGCTCTACGGATTGTATCTCTACCTGCGGTAAGCGGCCCGTTTGATGCACGGGGTGGGGTGAGGGAGGCATCCGAATTCCGGGGATGCCCCCCGCCACCCTCCAAGGAGCATCCCGTGCGGTCCTGTGTCCGGGAGTGCCGCGGCCACTCTCTCCTGCTCGCCGCCTGCGGCGGGGATGGGGACCGGCCCTGACCCCGAGGGCGGCGTGCAGCCCCCCGAACGGCGTCGCGCAATTCACCATCTCGCCACTCGACCTCGACCGAATCCCATTGCTGGTGCCGCTGGGTCATCTGGCGCCGCCGGGGCATGTCCTCCCCACCGATCACGTCTACTTCTACCAGGTCAACTTCGATCAGCGGCCGATCGTGCCGTCCACGGCGGTGCTGCCAGTGTACGCCCCCGCCACTGGCGCCGTGAATTTCATGCTCCATCAGGCCGGTGATGATTGGAAAGTCCAGTTCATCTCGACCAGGGACTTCTCCTACTACATCGACCATCTCCAGCCGCTCCCGACACTCAAGGTCGGATCGATCGTGCAGGCCGGCGACCAGATCGGGACCACCAACCCCGGTGGCTCGCTCGACCTCGGTGCGTACGACCTCCGCACCACGCGACGCGGCTTCCTGGTGCCCGCGCGGTATCCCGACCAAACGTCGCCGGGCGATTGGTCGGCAACTGGTTTGAGGAGAGTGTGCCGGTCGATCAGACCGCATCGGGCCCGGCGGGGTGGCCCAAGTCGTTGGCGTTCGTCTTTGACGAGGTCGATCCCCGGGTGGTGCGCATTTCGATCGGTGGCACGGTGGCACCGCCCGGGATCTGGGGCATTCCGGAGGATGCCCCGCCGCCCGCGACCGTCTCCGTCGCCTCCGGGCTGGTAGCGTATCGGCTGATGTACACCGAGAGCACCACGATCCAGTACGGGTTGATGCTGGTCCAGCTGACGGCCGACGATCGGCTCATGGTCGAAGTCTTCGTGGGCAATCAGCAGGGGGGTGGCGCGTTCACCACCGCAGCGCGGATCTACCGCCGATGACCCACGCGCGGCGCCACTTGTTGGCAATCGGCGATGGACCGGGTACTCTCACTGGGGATGTGAGAGAGACCACCGCCAGGGGTGACGCAGGATGAAATGGTCCGAGGCATTCGCGACTGGGGTCAGTCGCATCGATGACCAACACAAGATGCTCTTCGCGATGGCAGCCGATTTCCGGGACGCGCTGGATGAGTCGCGCGGCGAACGCGTCTACGCCGGGTTGTTGGAGTCGCTCGAGCTGTACGTGGTGAGCCACTTCTCGTATGAGGAGGGGTGCATGGCGCGCTTCGTCTGCCCGGTTGCCGCCGACAACAAGGTGGCCCATGCCATCTTCGTCGGGATGCTGGAGGAGTTCAATGTCCGGTACGCCGCGCGGCTTCGACGCGGCGGATGCGAGAAACCCTCGTGGACACGTTGGAGGGGTGGCTCGCCGACCACATCTGCCGGATTGACGTCAAGCTCCGCCCCCATGTGCCGGTGGCATGAGCCGCCTCTTCTCGCTGCTCGGCATGACGATTGGCGGCTGGCTCGGCTGGTGGCTGGGGTCGCTCGCGGGGCTCTTCACGGCCTTCATGGTGAGCATGGTCGGGACGGCGTTCGGCATGTACTACGGCAGGAAGCTCGCCCAGCACTACCTCCCCTGAACTAGGCCGCGCCGATGAGATCGGCGCGGCGCGCTTCCCACTCGGCCACCCACGGGACGATGGCGCTGCCGGCCATCGGCCGGGCAATGAAGTAGCCCTGCGCCACGTCGCACCGCAGCGACCGCAGCAGGTCCCAGTCATCGCGATCCTCGACCCCCTCTGCCACCGACCGGATGCCCAACTGGCGTGCCAGGCCCAGATTGGCCTCAAGGATGGCGCGGTTCGCACTGTCGTGGTGCGCCCCGTGCACGAAGCTCCGGTCGAGCTTGAGTTCGTCAAAGGGGATGTCGCGCAGCTGCGCCAGCGACGAGTGCCCGGTGCCGAAATCGTCGATCGAGAGGCCGATGTGTTTCAGGCGGAGGCGCGTCAGAATGTCGAGCGCCGCGAGGGCATTCGTCATCAATCGGCTCTCGGTCACCTCAAGGACGAGGTGCGTCGGCGGGACGCCGGCCGTGGCCAGCGCGCGGGCGACGAAATCAGGGAAGTCGAGCGCGCCGAGATTGTCCATGGAGACGTTCACGCCGATGTGCACGCGCAGCCCGGACTCGTCCCAGGCGCGTGCCTGCATCAGGGCCCGGCCGAGCATCGAGCGGGTCAGGTCGTCGATGAGGTGGTGCTCTTCCGGCCAAGGGGACGAAGTGCTCCGGACCGACCAGCCCGTCCTCCGGGTGCTGCCAGCGCACCAGCGTCTCGACCCCGACGACGTGGCCGGTGGCCAATTCCACCTGTGGTTGGTAGACGTTGATCAGCTCGCCCTGTCCGATCGCCTGCAACAGGCGGACAGGCGAATACTCGCGTCGTGGCGGGCGGATTGCACGCTCCGACGGCCGCGGCAGCTCTTCGAGCAGCCGCTGCAATTGGTCGGGCATCACCGGCTTGTGGAGCGCCCCCCGGACATCCAGGTTGTGCGCCCGGGCCAGCTTCCGGACCGTCTCGATGATTCGGCCATCTTCGGCGCTGATCAGGATCACGCATCCGGCGAAATGCAGTTCGCCAAGGTGCCGCGCAAACTCCACCCCGTCCATCTCCGGCATCTGCAGGTCCAGCAGGATCAGATCGACGGCGCGGATGTCCTGCTGGAGCAGCGCGAGCGCATCGGTCGCGCGCTCATGGGCGAGCACGTCCGCGAAGCCCAGGCGCCCGAGTTGGTGCGTAATCAGCCGCAGCGCAAACGGCTCATCATCGACGGCCAGGATCTTCATGCTGCCCCCACCAGGCGGTCGATGGCCACCTCGACGGCGGCGACGCTGCGCTCGAGCTCGGGGCACAACGTCGTCACGGCCTGCGCATCCCCAGCCGCCGCCGCGCCCTCGATCCGGGCACAGACGTCGCCGAGGCCGCCGGCGCCGATGGCGCGTGCGGAGGACTTCAACTTGTGGGTGGCTCGGCTCATGGTGACCAGGTCGCCGGCGGCCTGCCCACGGCGAAAGTCCGTCATGATGGCGCGCGCGCTGGTGCGGTACTGGAGGAGGAAATCCCGGACAATCTCGGGCTCGTGGCCGACCAACTCCTCGAGCACGCGCACGTCGACGATCACCCGTCCATCGCCGTTATCCGGCGGGGCGTGGGGGTCTGATGCTGACTGGTCTGGGGGTGGCATCCAGTGCATGCAGCGCTCCGGGACCGACTCGACGCGAACGGGTGGGGCTGGCCTGCCGCAATGGCCATCCGAAAGGTATACCCCCGCGCGTCAACGGGTGCCGCCACTCGCAGGCACCCGTCCCCTGCCCATCGGCTCAGCGTTCTGGGGCAAGCCGCTCCGGCGGCAGCATGGTGCGCAGTTCGCCGAGCGGAATCAGCCCCTCGTCCACCAGCATCAGCGCGTGGTCGCGGAGCGGGAGGAGGCCCGCCTCGAGCGCCACCCCTCGCAGTTCATCCACCGTCGCCCCGCGGGCAATGGCCTGCCGCAGCGCCGGCGAGGCGGGCAGGTACTCGATCGCGGCGATCCGCCCGTAGCATCCCGTCCCGCGACAGTGCTCGCATCCGGTGCCGGCGAAGAAGTGCATCGTGGCCGGCACGCCGCCGGGAAAGACCTCATCCACCATGGCCTGCGGCGGTGTGGTTGGCGCGCGACAACCCTCGCAGACGCGCCGGGCCAGCCGCTGCGAGAAGACGGCCAGCAATTCCGATCCGATGGAATTGCGATGCATGCCGAGATCGACCAATCGCTGCACCGCATCGACGGTGTCGTTGCAGTGCAGGGTGGAGAGCACGAGGTGTCCCGTCTGCGAGGCACGCAGCGCTTCGAGCGCGGTCTCGCCATCACGGATCTCGCCGAGCAGGATCACGTCGGGATCTTCGCGGACGAAGGCGCGCATGGCGTGCGCAAACTCGAAGCCGATCTCCGGCTTGACCTGCGTCTGCTGGATGCCGTCGAGGGCATACTCGATCGGGTCCTCGATGGTGATCACTTTGCGCGTTGCGTCGGCGGCGAGCAGCTGCAATCCGGCATAGAGGGTCGTGGACTTGCCGGATCCGGTCGGGCCGACGACGAGAATGAGGCCGCCGGGGGATTCGAAGAGCCGCCGATAGGTCTTGGCGATCTCGGGCGGAAAGCCGAGCTCGTCCACGCCGACGATCGTGGTGTCCTGCGGCAGCAGCCGCATCACCACGTGTTCACCGTGGAGGCACGGTTGGGTCTGCACGCGGAGGTCGAAGACCTGCTTGCCCGAGCGCGTGACGAACCGCCCACCCTGCGGCAGGCGGTGCTCGGCGATGTCGAGGTCGGCGCGCACCTTGATGACATTGACGAGTCCGAGGCGCTGCAGGTCGGTGAGTCGATAGTGCGTCAGGTCCCGGAGGTCGCCGTCGACCCGAATGCGGATCCGCGTCTGGCCTCGGTACGTCTCGATGTGGATGTCGCTGGCCCGCTCCGCGACGGCATCCAGCAGGAGTCCATCAAGCAACCGTTGCGCCGATTCGGTCGCGACCGGATCGACGAAGAGCAGATCGGCGGCCTGCCGTTGCGCCGGGGCCGGCTGCTGCGATCGTCCGGCCTGCTCCAGCGTGATCGCCATCCGCAGCCGTCGCAAGTCGGTTGGGGTCACGACAATGCGGCTGACCTGCTTGGCCCCGAGCGCCGCGCCGAGCTCCGGGACGAGGATCAGCGGGTCGCTCGTGGCCACCACAAGATCGTGGCCATCGAGCACAATCGGGATGACCTTGTGGAACTCCTGGAATCGCTGCGGCACGGCATGCGCCAGCGCGGGGTCGATGCGCGCGAGGAGGTCGTCGCTGTTCTGGAACGAGAGGCCGTGCAGCGCCGCGAGCGCGCGATAGACGTCGCGCTCCTCGGTGATGCCGTGGTCGATCAGCACCTCGCCGAGCCGGTGGTGACTCGCCTTCCCCTCGGCCGCCGCTGCAGTCAGTTCGTCGCTCGTGGCGAGCCCGGCGTCGAGCAATGCATCGCCGAGTCGCTTGTGCGGTGTCTCCGTCACGGACCACTCTCCCGTCGCGCGGTGCCTGCCGGTCGATCGCTCTCACTCGAAGATACCGGTGCCCGCGACGCGATGCACCGTGGACTCGTGCAATTCCCGCGGCACGAATCGGGATTGCGCTCCGTCAGGACGTACGCCGCCGCATCAGCGCACGATCGAGCGCCGCGGCGAAGGCCTGCTTGGCGCGCTGGTCGAAGGGCGGGGGACCGCCAGTGAGCACCCCGGCGCCTCGGAATGACTCCATCAGGTTGCGGATCGAGAGGCGCTCGCCGATGGTCTCTTCGGTGTGCTCCTCGCCGCGCGGATCGAGGACCGTGATGCCGGCGGGAACGAGTCGCGCGGCGAGGGGAATGTCCTGCGTGACGACGAGGTCGCCGGCCACCGCATGCGCCACGATGTAGTCATCGGCCACGTCGGCGCCGCCGTCGACGCGCACGGCGGTGATCTGCGGATTCCCCGGGGGCGTGTCGAGTCGTTGATTGGCGACCAGGATCGTGGGGAGGGCGAGTCGCTTCGCCGCGCGAAAGACGATCTCCTTCACGTCGCGCGGCGTGGCGTCGGCATCGATCCAGATGGTGCGGCTGACCTGCGGTTGCAGCACGCGCCTCCGGCGAGGGATTCCGATCGCCGAAGCATACTCACCCCGCCACTCACGGCGTCTTGACGGTCGGGGAGGGGAGCGCGAGGAGCCGTCGGCGAAAGGCCTGGAACGCGGTCGTTTCCTTGGTCAGTGCACGGAGCGCATTCGGGGGATAGGCGGCAATCAGTGCTTCGGTCGCCGTGACCCGATCCGCCGCGAGTGGGTGGGTCAGGAAGAATCCCTC
This sequence comes from Gemmatimonadota bacterium, assembly GCA_016704275.1. NCBI lineage: Bacteria > Pseudomonadati > Gemmatimonadota > Gemmatimonadota bacterium. The sequence goes on along the minus strand of JADJAK010000002.1, from coordinate 64,311 downwards.
GAGGGCGCTCCGGGTTGCGCTGCTGTTCGCTGAGCAGGATGCGGAACATCCCCGGGATGCCGCTGGGGTCGATCCCGGCCTTGATCGTGGTGGCCACCGCCTCGGCGTCGGCCTCGGACTCGTCGCGCCGCGAGAACTTCGCAAAGAGCGCGGTCCCTCCGAGGTTGATCGCCGCTTGCCCGGTGCTGCTGTTGCAGACCTTGGTGAGGGTGCAGAGCAGCGAGACGCCGCTGTTGGCGCCCTGGGCCTGCTGCATCTGCTGCACCGAGTGCCGCCGGGTGACGTGCCCGATCTCGTGGGCCAGCACGCCGGCGACCTGGCTCATGTTCTCGGCGCGCTCGATCAGGCCGCGATTGACATAGATCCAGCCGCCCGGCACCGCAAACGCGTTCACTTCGCGGCTGTCGACCACGGTGAAGTGCCAGGTCAGGCCGCGCGTATCGGTGGCGGCCGCCAACTGCTCGCCCAGCTGCGTGATGTAGCGCACGACCTGCGCGTCCTTGACCAACGGGAGTTGCGTCGCGATCTGGGCGCTGAGTCGGCGCCAATTGCACTTCCTGCTGCTGCGATGGCACAGCCGGCGCTGGCCATCGCCATCCACGCGACCGCAGCAGTCCCGCCAGGATCACTGTTGCCCGCCGGCCTTCGCCCGCGCCGCCGCGTTCGCGAAGATGGCGACCTCGACGCGACGATTGGCCGAACGCCCCGCTTCGGTCTCGTTGCTCGCGACCGGCTCCGACTCGCCGAGGCCCCGGGTCGCGATTCGTGCGCCGCTCACGCCCTGCGACGTGAGGTAGCGCGCGGCGGCGGCCGATCGCCGCTCCGAGAGGCCCTGATTGTAGGCCGAGGACCCGACCTGGTCCGTGTGCCCGATGATCACCAAGTCAGTGTCGGGGTACTTGTCGAGGCTGCCGGCCAGGGCGCGCAGATTCGACTGCGCCTCCGCCTTCACGGCGTCGGAGTCGAAGTCGTACAACAGCCCGGACGCGAAGGTGACCTGGATCCCTTCGCCGACACGCTCGACCGTCGCACCGGGGATGTTCTGCTTCAGCTCCTGCGCCTGCCGGTCCATGCGCGCGCCGATCAACGCGCCGGCCGTGCCGCCGACGACCGCGCCGATGATGGCACCCTTGGCGGTCGAGCCGGCCACCTTGCCGATCACACCGCCAACGACGGCGCCGCCACCGGCCCCGACGGCAGCGCCGGTCTGGGCGTTGGTGGCGCAACTCGCCAGGGTGGCGATGGTCAGAGCGAGAGAACGGTACCATGGGTTGAGCGGGTCATGCGGGCCTCCTCGGCCGGGTCATGCATGGACGTGCACGTTGGCGATCAACCATTCTTGCGCATGCCGGCCGCCACGACCACGACGCCGGCGATGATGGCCACGCCGCCCACCCAGGGCGGGATGGTCTGCTTCTCGTCGGCGGTCAGCTTCACGTCGCCGACTTCGAGGACGTCACGGCGCGTCGTGAAGGTGCCGCCGCGAATGAGCAGGAAGGCGCCGACGCAGATCAGGGCGATACCAGCAAGACTCAGGGGGCGCATGAACGCTCTCGGGTCGAAGGGACGGGTCAGGCGCGTCGCGGGCGGAGGGCCCGCAGCACGAGGAGCAGGACGACTGCGCCCACAAAGGCGACGAATATGGTGCCCGCAAGCCCACGAAACGGCGTCACGATGCCGAGCCAGCCGAACAGCCAACCCCCGACGAAGGCACCGACAATGCCGATGATGATGTCGCCGAGCAGGCCGTAGCCCACGCCGCCGACGGCAAAGGAGGCCAGCAGCCCCGCCAGGAGGCCGACGACGAGCCAAGCAACGATGTCCATGGGAGACGTCCTTTCGCGTGACGTCGACACCCCCGTGCGGGGGGCGGGACGAGGTCAGGCGGTTGGGCCTGGCCCCGTTGAAGACGTGCGTGGACTCCTAAGGTATGGCTAGGCGCGCGGAACAACCATCGGCCAAGTGGCGGAATTTCGGACTAGGCCCTGCTCCATCGAAGGAGCTACTGCGTTGGCCGATTGTGCGGATGCGTCGCGCCACCGCGGGTGAACGCCGCGACCTCGAGCCGGGTCCGCAGCGCCAGCTTTTCCAGGACGTTGTGGACGTGGCTCTTGACAGTGTGCACGGCGATATGCAGCCGCGCGGCGATCTCCTTGTTGCTCAGTCCGCTCCCGATCAGGTCGATGACCTGACGCTCCCGTTCGGTCAGCCCCTCCGTCTCGAGCACGCGCGGCTGTCCCTTCCGGATCGACAACGAGGCGATCTGGGAGAAGAGGGAGGTGGTGAGCTCGGGCGGGAGGACCTGCTGCCCAGCTGCAACGCCTAGAATCGTCGTGACGAACTGCTCAAGCGAGGCGTCTTTCATGATGAAACCGGAGGCGCCGGCGGTCACGAAGTCGGCGATGTCCTGTTGCGCCGGCAGGAGTCCCATGACGATCACCTTCGCGTCGGGCACTTCCTTGTGCACGGTGCCGGTGACGCGGAGGGAGTCGTGGTCCTCGAGCGAAAAGTCCAGCAGGACCACGTTCGGCTTCGCGTCACGGACCAGCTGGAGGGCATCGTCGATATCGGCGAAGGCGGCCAGCACAAGGAAGCCGGGTTGCTCCCGGATCAGGATGGCCAGCCCCTCGCGGAGCAGGCGATTGTCGTCGATGAGCACCACGGAAATCGGGGTCGGCATCGGCACCGCCTGTCAGGTCCCGCCGTTGGCATTGCACTCGGGAGCGCCGAGGGAGGCACGCGCACCGCTACCGACAATTCTACGCCGAAAACCTCCCGGTCGACCATCGACCGAGAGGTTGGCAGGGGGACTAGTCCGCTCCTCCATCGAAGGGGCTAGCTGGTTGCGCGGGTATCCGCATATCGGCTGATGCCCCGCGTAAAGGCCGCCACCTCGAGCCGCGTGCGCAGCGCCAGCTTCTCGAGGACGTTGTGGACGTGGCTCTTGACGGTGTGCACCGCGATGTGGAGCCGCGCGGCGATCTCTTTGTTGCTGAGCCCTTCGCCGATCAGGTCGATCACCTGGCGCTCGCGTTCCGTCAGGCCGACCGCCTCGAGCAGTCGCGGCTTCCCCTTCCGGATGGCCAGCGCGGCGATCTGGCTGAACAGCGAGTTCGTGAGTTCCGGCGGGAGGATCTGCTGCCCGGCGGCGACGCCGCGAATCGTGGCCAGGAAGTCATCGAACGACGCGTCCTTCATGATGAAGCCGGAGGCACCGGCCGTCACGAAGTCGGCAACATCCTCCTGGGCGGGGAGGAGGCCCATGACGATCACCTTCGCCTCCGGCACCTCCTGGTGCACGGTGCCGGTGACGCGGAGCGAGTCGTGGTTCTCGAGCGAAAAGTCGAGCAGGACGACGGAGGGCTTCGCGTCGCGCACGGTCTGGAGAACATCGTCGATGTCGGCCGAGGCCGCGAGGACGAGGAAGCCGGGCTGCTTGCGGATCAGGACCGCGAGACCTTCACGAAGGAGACGATTGTCGTCGATCAGGACGACCGAAATGAGGCCTGTCACGGGTGCCGCCTGGCTGGGTACTCCACCTGCAGCATCAGCGCGCGAGAGCGCACAGGGATGCAAGAGGGATGATAACGCCAGACGTTAATATTGTCAAGTTGAAATATTGCCGGATATAATTAAGGCCAAAGGGAAGTATTGTTATACGTAATTACTTGTAATATTATTGAGCTTGGGTATTACTACGCCCGCTTCCCGCATTCTGGTGTCTGCCATGCTCCGCTTCCGTCTCGCGGCGATCCTCAAGAAGAAGGGCTGGACGCCGTACCGCCTGGCCCAGGTCACGGGGCTCTCCGCCCCGACCGCCTACCGCCTGGCCGATCCCGACCAGCAGTTCGGCCGCTTCACGGCCGACACGCTGGACCGGATCTGCGAGGCGCTCGATGTCCAGCCCGGGGAGCTCCTGGAGTGGGTGCCGGAGCAACGGAAGAAGGCCCGGCCCGTCAAGTAGGCTCGGTCCTCACCCCGCCCCGAGCAGTTCGCGACGCACGATGGCCAGATGTGCGTCCGTCAGCCCTCCCATCTCGAACATCGCCACCCCACTCGCGCCACCCTCCCGTGCCGATCGCATGGCGCGCCCGAGAGCCTCCGGTGGCAGGTCGGGGAGGTAGACGCCCGCCACCAGCGGCGTCGCGGTCGGCAGTGCCGCCACCCCTTCCGCCACGCCCTTGCCGATCCACTCCACCGGCTCTCGATAGAAGGAGTGGTAGAGCATCGGGAAGACGAGGTCGAGCGGCCAGCGATCCCACTCCTGCCGCACCAGCGCGCGCGCAATCGTCGGCGTCGGGAAGACGGCCGCCGAGATCGCCTTCCCCTGCGCGTGGGTGGCGCGGGCCAGCACCTCGACGGTCTCGGTCACCATCCGCCAGCGGAAGCGGCGCCACTCGACGTCGGCCGCCGGGTCGGCGAGCGCCATCGGGTCCCGCCCGGTCTCCTTGCCGAACCGCTCGCGGCACGCCTCGCAATAGCAGAAGTCGTAGGGCGGCATCTCATGGTCCTGCACCAGCTTGTACTGCTCCCAGAGATTGCGCGGCAGGATCACGTCGGGGTGCCGGATGTAGTCGAGGTGCACCGCGTCCACGCCCGGCGTCGCCGCGATGCGGTCGATGACGCCCGCGAGGTATTCTCGCACCGGCGGCCGGGTGGGACAGAGCCACTGGTAATAGCCGACGTACGGAGGCGAGGTGAGTGAGCTCTTCCCCTCGCGACTCACCGAGAACCACGCCGGATGCGCCTCCTTCACCGCCTTGTCGCCACTCCGGTTCATCGTCCAGGTCCAGGCGTGCAGCACCATCCCCTCCGCATGGGCCGCCTCGGCATGCATCGCGAGGCTCCCGCCGCCCACCAGTACGCCGGAGATTCCGGCGGCGCGCAGTCGGGCGTAGCGCGTGCGCCACCCCGCTAGGTCCACGGCACCGCCACCATGCACCCAGGTCCAGGCGCTGAATTGGGCGCGGCCATCGATGCCCTGGAGCAGGGGGAGGGCGCGGCCGGCCACCAAGCCGGCGCCCACGGAGGCAAGGAACGAACGGCGATCAGTCATCGTGGCGCCTCATGGGGTGCGCGTTGGAGGGAGGAACTCAACGTACCCCCACTGTTCGGGGACGTGCATGTTGATGAGTCCCTGCGGTGTCCAGACCCAGTTGTGTTCGGGAAGGAGCTTGCCGTCGGCGCCGCGGCGTCGCGCGTACCCGCCGTCGATGACATCCAGATCCCACTCGACGCGGGAGAAGTTGATCCGCCACCGACTCCCGGGCGTCGGAGGGATGGTGGTGCGTCCGCCATCGGCGAAGGCCGCCCACGGGATCGCCAACTCGATGGTCCAGCCGCGGTCGCGGTCGCGCGGATCGTTGAGGGTGCCATCGAGGTGCACGGCAGAGCGCAGGCCGGTGATGGTCCAGGTATTGTCGGCCTTGCCGCCGAAGCGATACGGCTTGTCGAGGAAGAGGTCCCACACGGTGCCGAGGGCGTTGATCTCGAATTCGAAGTAGCGCAGCGCGTCGCCATCGGGATCGATGAACCACTCGAAATCGTGGTCATGAAAGATGACGGCATCGCGTGTGGTCAGCGTCGCCCAGAGATCGGGCTCCTCGAGGTCGGCGGCGATGTAGAGATGCCCGGCATCCCACGCGAGCTTCATGCGCGTTCGCCAGGTCGGCGCGGGTTTGGCGCTGCCCTCGATGTCGACGAAGGCGTCGCTCCAGGGGACGCCACGCCAGGCGGCTTCATCGAGCCGCCCGTCGATGCTCGGGGCCGAGACGAGATACGGGGCCTGATAGCTGCGAGGCTGGGCCTGCGCCGCCGCGTGCGCTGGGAGGCAGCAGGTCACGAGTGCCAGGCGGATCCATCGCCGCTGCATCTGCATTCCTCAGTGTCCGAGCAGGTGGCGCAGCGCTGGCTCGAGCGCGGGGTACCGGAATTGATAGTCGCTCGCGGACAGGACGTCAGGCCGGACGTGCGTGCTGGCGAGCAGCGTCGCCTCCGCCATCTCGCCGAAGAGCAGCTTCAACGCCACCGCGGGTACCGGGAGGATCGCCGGCCGCGAGAGCACGCGGCCCAGGGTCGTGGCGAAGTCGGCGTTGCGCACGGCGGTCGGTGCCACCGTGTTGACGGCCCCGGCGATTTCGTCGTGCGCCAGCAGGTGGTGGATCGCGCCGAGGACGTCATCGAGGGCGATCCAGCTCATCCACTGGCGGCCGCCGCCGAGCGGGCCGCCCAGCCCGAGGCGCGCGGTCGGCAGCATCTTCGCCAGTGCGCCGCCCTCGGGGGTGAGGATGATCCCGAAGCGCGGGTGCACCACGCGAATGCCCGCAGCGGCGGCCGGTGCGGCCGCGGCTTCCCATGCCTGCCCAAGTTGCCCGAGAAAATCGCCGGCAAGGGAACTCTGCTCCGTCAGCGCCTCGTCGCCGCGATCGCCATAGATCCCGATCGCGGAGACGGAGAGCAACACCCGTGGTGGCTGCGTCAGTCCGGCCAGCGTCTGGGCCAGCAGTTGCGTCGGGCCGATGCGGCTGTGGCGCAGCGCCTCCTTCCGGGCCGGTGTCCACCGCGCCGCCGCGATGTTCTCGCCGGCGAGGTGGATGACCGCGTCGAGTCCCTCGAAGTCGGCGGCGCGGATGACGCCTGCCTCGGGATCCCATCGGATCCCTCCCGGGAGCGCGCGGCGCGACACCGGGACGACGGTGTGCCCCTGTGCGGTGAGGAACGGGGTCAGGGCCGTGCCGACCATCCCCGATGCGCCGGTGATGGCGATCCGCATCGGTGCGAGTGGGGTGGTCATCTGCTGCTCCAGGTCGTGGCGGGTGACGTCGTGACGGTAGCGGAACATCCGGTCGAGTTGGCGCGCCAGGATCGGTGCGCCGATGGCGCGGCCCAGCAACCCACCGGGCAGGCTCGCCGTGATGGTGTCGTCGAGCAGGGCGCCGTCGGGGTGATCGCGGAAGCGGTGCGCGTGATGCCACGTCGCAAAGGGGCCGCGCACCTGCACGTCGTCGAAGCCGACCCCGGGTTCTACGGCCTCGTGACGAAGGACCCAGCGGAGGGCGATCGGACCCCGGCGAAGTCGCAGCGTCACCTGCAGGCCCTCCGTCAGCGCATCGCCACTCCTGGCGAGGATCTCCACCTGCTCCCAGGGCGGTCGCAAGCGCTCGAACGCGCCCGGGGCAGCGTGCCATCGCCAAAGTGCGCCTGCCGTGGTGGCCATCGGCGTCCGCCGTGCCACCACCACCGGGCGGCTCATGCGGGCGTCGGTGAGCCGCCCGCGCGCAGCTGGCGGACCAGCAGCACATCGGTGACGTGCTCCCGCGTGATCAGCCCGACGAAGCGGCCATCGGCATCAATCACCGGCAGCGCCTCGCGGTCGGAGGCAAAGAGCTGTTGCGCGGCGGCGAGCAACGGCGCGTCCACCTGTACCACGTGGTCATCGCGTGGTGGCACCATCGCCGACGCCACCGGGGCATCGACCCCGTGCACCGCGATGCCGTGGAGCACGTCATCGCGGGTCAGCACGCCGAGCAGTTCGCCGGCGGGTGAGGTGACGGGGAAGGCCGACTGCTGCCCGTGGGCGAAGAGCGCCACGACGTCCTGCAGCCGACGGTGCGGTGCGAGGACGCGGACGTCGGTGGTGGTCAATCGCGCGGCCGTCTGCTCGTTGCTCACGTGTCGCTGTTGCACCATCTGCAGCTCGGCCTGCGCGCCGAGGAAGACGAAGAGCGCGATCAGCAACAGCATCGGAGCGCCGTTGAAGCCCAGGACCGCGAAGCCGACCGCCACGACCTGGCCGACGCGCGCGGCGATGCGGGTGCCGCGCACCAGCCCGAGTCGACTGGCCAGCAGCGCGCGCAGTACGCGGCCGCCATCCATCGGGAAGGCCGGGATCAGGTTGAAGACCAGCAGGATCAGGTTGGTCCAGCAGAGCGATTCGAGCAGTGGCAGGTTGCCGAACTCCTGCGGCAGCACAAAGCCCGAGCGGAGCCCGACGGCCACGCCGGTGAGGAGGACGATCAGCAGCGTGACTGCGGGGCCGGCAAGCGCTATCACCAGCTCCTCGCGCGGCCGCTCGGGGAGGTTGGCGATCCGTGCCACGCCGCCGATCGGGGTCAGGAGGACGTCGGGCGTGCCGATGCCGTAGTGGCGTGCGGCGAAGATGTGCCCGAACTCATGCAGCAACACCGAGAGGAAGAGCAGCACCAGAAACGCGAGTTCATCGGCGGCCCCGGCGGCGCCGGCGTCCTGCCACCCTTCCCACGCATACCAGGCGAGCAGCAGGATGAGCGTCGCGTGCACGCGCACCCGGGTTTCGCCGACGCGGCCAAGGCTGATGGACCACATCACGCCGCTCCGCGGTCGCGCAGCAGCGCCTCGGCCGCGCGGCGGCCGGAATGCAGTGCACCATGCAGCGAGGCGGTCTCGCGATGGTCACCGGCGACATACCGGCCCGCGCGCAGCCGCACCGGCCGGGCGACGGGGTCGAGATCGTCGGGCAGTTGATCCGGTTGAGCGTAGCGGATCCGATGCACCCGCAGCAGACGCCACGTCGCCACCGAGGCGCCGAACCAGGTGGACGCCTGCTGCCGGACTGTACGCTCCAGCGCCTCGTCACCCTCGGGGTGGTCGTCGATCACGGCAATCGTCACCAGCGCCTCGCCGGCGGGGGCCACCCCTGCGGACAGTTCGCTCATGACGACAAGCGAGTTGATCGGACCACGCCCCTCGCCATTCAGCAAGAGGTCACGACCGCGCCAAGGCGCCGCTGGTGCGGCGAATGCCAGCGAGATGGCGGACCGCGGTCGGGTCGGAGCCGGGAGTCCGAGCAGCGTGGCGGCAGTGTCTCCTTCGGTCGCAATGATCATGTCGGAGGCGGGGACGAGTTGGCCGTCATCGAGCCGCACGCCCTCCTCTTCGAGCGCCACGACGCGGCGGTGCAGCTGCACGGTGCCGGGCGGCAGTCCCCCGGCCAATTGCGCCGGGATGGCCCCCATGCCGCGTGCGGGGATGGCGGTGTCGCCCTGCGCCATCATTCGCATCACGAAGTCGAGCATGCGGCTCGAGGTGGCGAGATCGCGACCGAGGAAGATCCCGCCGAGCCACGGTTCCAGAAAGGCCGTGGTGAAGTCGGCCGAGAAGCCGAAGGCCTCAAGGACGGTGCGCGCTGACGTCGCGGGGCGTGCAAACATTTCATCGAGCGATCCCTCGAGTGCGCGCTGGCGCAGCCGCAGCACTGCGGCCTTGTCACGCCAGGAACCCAGCCCGTCGAGCAAGGAGGCCACGGCGGGCCCCGGGCGGCGGAAGGGATCGGCGAGCCGGTGCCACGCCTCGCCCGCGCGAACGACCGCACCGGGTTCGAATGCGCACAAGTCGAGCGCCGCGTAGTCGAGGACCGCTCGGCATTCGGGATAGGCCGTCAGCAACACCTGGAAGCCTCGGTCCACGAGGAAGCCGTCGACCGTGTCGGTGCGCACGCGACCGCCGACGCCGTCGCTCGCCTCCAGGACGGTGCACGGCACACGTGCCGCCGTCAGGTGGCGCGCCGCCGCAAGCCCTGCCAGCCCGGCGCCGACGATCACCACGGGGGCGGTCATCCGGCCGATTCCCCGCGGGGCCGGCTCCGGCCCTCCTCGCTCCCCGATCGTGCCATCCTGCCTCCTGGTGGACCTCGTGCCTGGGATACCCCGCCCGGGGGGCGGCGGTCCGCTATCCCGTGCCGCCCGCGCCCGTTAGCTTTGTCGCCCCGAGTGTCCGATCACCCTTGGAGTCGCCGATGTCTGTGCACCGCGCCCCGTACGTCCTCCCCGCCAACGCCGATCCGTCGCGCTGGACCGTCGCGGACGCCGAGAAGTTGTACAATATGGCGGGCTGGGGCCTCGGCTATTTCCGGGTGAACGAGGAAGGCCACGTGACGGTGCATCCGGACCGGGCGCCGGAGCACGGGATCGACCTCTACCAGATTGCGACCGACCTGAACGCCCAGGGGGTCGGACTCCCCCTCCTCCTCCGCTTCTCCGACATCCTGCAGTCGCGGATTGCCGAATTGGCCGATCGCTTCAGCGGGGCGATCGAGGAGTTCGGCTACGAGGGAAGCTACACCACGGTGTACCCGATCAAGGTCAACCAGCAGCGCCACGTGGTCCAGGAGATCGTCGAGTTCGGCACGCCGCACGGCGTCGGGCTGGAGTGCGGCTCGAAGCCGGAGCTGATGGCGGTCCTCGGACTGCACGAGTCGACGTCGCACCTGGTGATCTGCAACGGCTACAAGGACGAGGAGTTCATGCGCCTCGCCCTCATCGGCCAGCAGCTCGGCCATCGGGTGATCATCGTCCTCGAGCAGCTCACCGAACTCGACGTGCTGTTGAAGGTCGCGGCCGAAATGGGTGTCGAGCCGACGGTCGGCGTTCGGATCAAGTTGGCCACCGAAGGCTCGGGTCGCTGGGCCAAGAGCGGTGGCGAGAAGTCGAAGTTCGGCCTCTCCGCCGTGGAGCTGGTCCGGCTGCTCGACATCCTCACGGCGGCCGGGAAGCAACACCTCCTCAAGCTGGTGCATTTCCATCTTGGCTCGCAGATCACCGACATCCGCTTCGTGAAGGCGGGGCTCGCCGAAGTCGGCCGCTACTACGTCGAGCTGCGGAAGATGGGCTTCGACATCACCCACGTCGACGTCGGGGGCGGGCTCGGGGTCGACTACGACGGCTCGCACTCCACGCGCCCGGCGTCGATGAACTACACCATGCGGGAATACGCCAACGACGTGGTGTACACCATCGGCGGCATTTGCCGCGACGAGGAGGTGCCGATGCCGCACCTCATCTCCGAGTCGGGGCGCGCCATCACGGCGCACCACTCGCTGCTGCTCATCAACGTGATCGATTGTGAATCGCAGTTCGCGCCGCGGCCCGTCACGCTGGGCGAGGATGCGCAGCAGCTGTTGCTCGACATGCAGGAGAATCTCGACTCGCTCACCCATGACCGCGTCGAGGAGGCGTTCCACGACGCACTCTTCGCCAAGGAACGCGCCCAGGAGTACTTCGCCACGGGCGTCTATACCCTGCGCGAACGCGCCGACGCCGAGCAGCTCTACCTGACCACGCTCAACGCGTTGGCCGGGGCCATCGGCGACGACCGCGCCTCCTACCCCGAGATCGCAGCGCATCTCGAGACGACACTGGTCGACCGCTACTTCTGCAACTTCTCGATCTTCCAGTCGGTCCCCGACAACTGGGCCATCGACCAGCTCTTCCCGATCATGCCGATCCACCGGCTCGGCGAGATGCCGGAGCGTCGCGGCACCATCCAGGACGTCACCTGCGACTCCGACGGCGTGATCGACCGCTTCACCGGCGGGCGCAAGGGCAAGCCGTCGCTGGAGCTCCATCCCTGGCGCGAAGGGGAGCCGTACATTCTCGGCATCTTCCTCACCGGTGCCTACCAGGAAATCCTCGGCGACCTGCACAATCTCTTCGGCGACACCAACGCGGTGCACGTGCGCCTCAAGGAGCACGGCTACGAGATCACCGACCTCGTCCACGGCGACACCGTGACCGAGGTGCTGACCTACGTCCAGTTCCATGCCTCCGACCTGCTGGCGACCTTCCGCCGCAAGGTGGCCCGCGCGTCGGCGCTGAAGCGGCAGGAGGCCAATGCCTACATTGCCGACTACGTCGCCGGGCTGGAGGGGTATACGTATCTGGAGGGGGAGCTGGCCGAAGACTAGTCGTAGGTCGTAGGTCGTAAGTCGTAAGTCAGTGAGGCCGGCATCCCGTTGGGGAAGCCGGCCTCATCGCTGTTCGACCTATGACCTACGACCTACGACCTACGACTTACTTGCGCATCACGAGCGGCACGAACTCCCGCTCTTCGGGGCCCGTATAGATCTGCCGCGGCCGGGCGATCTTCTGCTCCTTGTCGGTGATCATCTCTTCCCACTGTGACAGCCAGCCGGGGAGGCGGCCGAGCGCGAAGAGCACGGTGAAGTAGTCGGTCGGGTAGCCCATCGCCTGGTAGATCAGGCCGGAGTAGAAGTCGACGTTCGGGTAGAGCTTCCGGCTGATGAAGTACTCGTCCTCGAGCGCGATCCGCTCCAGTTCCAGGGCGATTTCCAGCTTCGGGTTGAGGCCGGTCTGCTGGAAGACGTCATAGGCGACCTGCTTGATCAACTTGGCGCGCGGGTCATAGGACTTGTACACGCGGTGGCCGAAGCCCATGAGGCGATCGCCGCCCTTCTTGACGGCCTCGATGAACGCGGGGATCCGGTCCTTGGTGCCGATCTCGTCAAGCATCCGGAGCACGGCTTCGTTGGCGCCGCCGTGCAGCGGACCATAGAGGGCGGCGATGCCGGCGGAGACGGCCGAGAACGGGTCGACGCCGGAGGAGCCCACGGCGCGGACCGCCGAGGTGGAGCAGTTCTGCTCGTGGTCGGCGTGGAGGATCAGCAGGATCTCGAGGGCGCGCTGCAGCACCGGATTGGGCTCGTGCTTGCCGCCGATGCTGAACGTCATGTTGACGAAATTGCCGATGTAGTCGAGGTCGTTCCGCGGGAACTCATAGGGGAGGCCGCGGGCGTGCCGGAAGCAGAACGACGCGATCGTCGGCAACTTCGCCATGAGCCGGACCTTCTGGATATAGCGATTGCGCGGATCGTGGATGTCCTTGGCGTCGGGGTAGAACGTGGAGAGCGCCCCGACCGCGCCGAGCAGCATTCCCATCGGGTGCGCGTCGTAGCGGAACCCTTCGAGGAACTTGATGATGTTGGTGTGCACGTAGGTGTGGAAGCGGATGTCGTGTTCCCACCCGGCCAGCTGTTCGTGGGTCGGCAGTTCACCCGCGCTCAGGAGATAGGCCACTTCGAGGAACGAGGCCTGCCCGGCAATCTGCTCGATCGGGTAGCCGCGGTAGCGGAGGATCCCCTTGTCGCCGTCGATGAAGGTGATCGCGCTGCGGCAGGCGGCCGTGTTCATGAACGCCGGATCGTAGGTCATCAGGCCGAAGTCCTCGGCATTGACCTTGATCTGGCGGAGTGCGGTCGCGTGGATGGTGTCGTCGGTCACCGGCACTTCATACTGCTTGCCGGTGCGATTGTCGGTGATGGTGAGGGTGTCGCTGGCCACCGTGGTCCTCTCTGTGTCGAGAGTGTTGCGCAGGATGCTGCGGGCGTGCCGGAAGATAAGGCCCCCGGCCCCCCGGTGCGCCGCGGCGGGGGAGGCGCTTTCTTTGCGGCATGACGCCGCCCCCTGCTACCCCCGCGCTCGACACCGATGCTCGCCGCACCGGCTTCCTGGTGGGAGCCGTCGTCGGCGCTCGGCTCGCCGCACGCACCGCCACCTGTCACGATCCGGATGCGGTCCGCGAGGCGCTGGCGGGGCAGGGGGTCGTACCGTTGCCGCCGCCGCCCGGCCGCCGGCCGGCCGCCGTCGCACTGGGCGACGGCCTGCTGGAGGAATTTCTCGAGGGAGGGGTGGACCTGCGCCGCCTCAGCGGTCGCTACCTCGCGTGGTGGCGGGAGGATGGCTTCGAGGCCGGCCCACTCCTGGAAGCCGCGCTCGCGCAGATGGCCGAGTTCGATGCGCCCGCCGCCACCCTTCCCGCCGCTGGCACCGCCCCGCTGGTGGCCGCGCTCCCCGCCGCGCTTGCCTCGGCGACACCCGCCACGATGGTCTCCGGCGCCTTCCATGTGGCGCGGCTGCTCGATCCGTCGGAGCACGCGGCGCTCGCCGCCGTGGCGCTCGTGGTGACGGCGTCACGCCTCCTCGACGGTCAACGCGATTTCATCCCCGATGTGCTCGCGCTGCTGCGCAGCAATCGCGCGTCGGAGGCGATGCTCGAGGCGGTGCGCGCCGTGCCCCGTGATCCGCGGCGGGCACCACCGGCCCCGAATGGCGAGGAACCCGACCCCACGACCACGCTCGCCTGGCTGCTCTGGCAGCTCCAGCACCGGCCCCGCGGGGTCGAGGCGCTCACCGAGATGGTGCAGCGCGGTGGCATGAGCCCCCTCGTCGGCTCGCTCTTTGGAGCGATGATCGGCGCGCGAGACGGCGTCGGCAACTGGCCCGCCGCGTGGATTGGCGACGCGGGCGAGGATGTTCATCTGCGCGAGTCCATCGCACGACGGATGCATGGGTGATCCTCCGGTAATCCCGACTCAAAGGATCCCCGTATTTTCCCGTATTTCCGAGCGTTGCAGTCGCACTTGAATGTGCGATCTCATCTGGCGCGCCCCGTGAATTCCGACTACAATGATGCTGTCCACCGGATGGAAACGTTCACCGGAAGGAAGTCTCAACGTGGCATTGCAGTTCCGTAGTTTCCCTGATCACACTGACTCGAGCGTCGCGATTGCCGACGACCGCAGTCGCCGCTTGACGCGCTCCCTCACAGTTGCCATCAGTTCGTTCCTTCATCGGGAGGCCCCGATGTCTTTCCTCCGTTCAGTCGCCCGTGTCGCCTTCCTCGCGCTCGTCGCGGCGGGATGCACGACCACGGAAATCGTCTATCGTGATCGCGAGCCGTTCAACGCCCCGCCCGATGCGGCGAGCGGCCTGCTCGGTTACTACAAGGTCTCGACAAAGCAGACCAGCTGCGGCAATTGCCACGTCGGCCACCAGTCGCGCTGGGTCCAGACCAAGCACGCGCTGGCGCACAAGACGCTGAAGGACCTCAACACGGCGCCGACGGCGACGTGCTGGGGATGCCACACCGTCAACGAGCGCGGCAACGCGCTGACGACGGCGGCGGGCTGGAACGTCAAGACCGACTCCGCCTATCAGGACGTGCAGTGCGAGGCGTGCCATGGTCCCGGCGGCCTGCATGTGCAGAATCCTGAAGTGCGGGCGACCTGGCCGCTGGCGCGCGTGACGATGACGGTCGACGGCGCCTCGTGCGCCGCCTGCCACAGCGGGACCCACCATCCCTTCGCGGATGAGTGGAAGCTGAGCGGCCATGCCCAGGTGGTGACCACCAGCACCTGCGGCGATGCCTGTCACAACGGCAAGACGGTCCTGAAGGCGTGGGGCGTGACGACCACCAACTACGTCGAGCGCGATTCCGTCGGCGCCGCCCCGATCACCTGTGCCGTCTGTCACGATCCGCACGGCTCGGCCAACCCGGCGATGCTGCGCTTCCCGATCGAGACGCCCGATCGCGAGCAGAACCTCTGCATGAAGTGCCACATGCGCCGCGGTGAGCCCGAAGCAGGGCGCAGCACCCCGCACGCGCCGCAGGGCTTCGTGGTGCTGGGCATCGGCGGCTACCGTCCGTCCGGCGTCGTGATCGACACCCTCATCGGACTGACGACGCACGCCAGCACCGCCAACCCGCGCCTCTGCGCCGGCTGCCACGTGAACCGGTGGACCATCACCGATCCGGCCACCGGTGGCTTCGTCTTCAACGCGAGCGGCCACAGCTTCAAGGCGATCCCCTGCCTCGACGCGAACGGCAAGCCGAACAACCTGGAGACCTGCGCCTTCTCGCCGCCGGCGCGTTCCTTCAAGACCTGTGTCAGCGCCGGTTGCCATGCCACGGAGGCCATCGCGGCGGGTCGCCTGGCGAGTGCCCGGAACGACATCGAGCTGCTCGCAGCGCAGATCTGGACCGACCTGAACGCCAACCAGACCATCGACGCGGCACCGACGGATGGCGGGTACCTGGCCATCATCAAGCGGGACATGCCGCTGGAGCTCTCCAACCCGACGGTCATCACGCCCGCGCGCGGTGCCGAGTTCAACGTGAAGACCTTCGCCGAGCGCTACTCCAACGGCGACCGCTCGAAGGGCGTCCACAATCCGTTCCTGGCCCGCGCCCTCCTGGGCGCCAACATCAATGAACTGCGGGCGCGCTACGTCCTGCCGGCTCCCCCGGCCGCCGTGAGTGCACTCGTGGAGCAGTCGCTGCAGGCCGCCGCCGTCCGGCAGCCGAACTTCATCACGACCCGGCACGTGTCCGGGGAGTGAGCGTCTCCACCCTGTTCGTCATGCAGAATCCCCCCGGCGCCGACACTGGCGCCGCGGGGGATTCAGTGCGTGCGGTCGGCGACACCCTCGGGGCCGCCGTCGGCATGTTGCGTGACACCCTCACGCCGCCGCCCCTCCCGGGCGGCGTGGCCGAGACGGTCCGCTTCCTCATGTCGGTGCCGCAGTGGGTCCAGATCGCCGGCGTCGTCGTGGGCGGGCTGGTGGCGCTCGCCGCCGTCTACCTGCTCTGGCAGAAGCGCGACCGCGAAGTTGGCTGGTTGCGCACCCGCTCCCGCGAGATCCAGTTCACCCTCGCGGGCGGTGCGTTGATTGCGCTCTTCGTGGCCGGGTTCGCCGGCATCAAGAGCTGGAACTACATGCAGCACGACAATGGCTTCTGCACCGGCTGTCACGTGATGGAGAAGCCGTTCGCCCGCTTCCAGATCGGTGCCGGCAAGCACGACACGCTCCAGTGCCACAACTGTCACCAGCAGAGCATCTTCGCCAGCACGCGGCAGCTGGTGCTCTGGGTGGCCAATCGCCCGACCGAGATCGGCAAGCATGCCCCGGTGCCGAATACGCGCTGCGAAAGTTGCCATTCGCTCGAGGGGCCGAAGACCAAGAAGTGGGAACATGTCCGCAACCTCGCGGGGCATCGCGTCCACTTCGATTCCGATTCGCTGCCGCTCAAGGACCTCCAGTGCGTTACCTGCCACGGGCAGGAGGTGCACAAGTTCATCCCCTCGGCGCGCACCTGTCAGCAGTCGGGGTGCCACGAGAAGCAGGGGATCAAGCTCAACAAGATGACCGACCTCGCGGAGATCAATTGCGCGGTCTGCCATGCCTTCCGGAAGGATCTCCCGGCACTCGCGACTGACAGCGCCGCGCGGCAGGCGCTGGTCCCTGCAGTCGGGCAGTGCACCGCGTGCCATCAGATGAAGGCTCGGCTCCCGAACTACCGTGTCGAGCGCGATCCGCACGACGGCACCTGCGGCGCCTGCCACGATGTCCACGCGCACCGGACACCAGAGGATGCGCGCGGCTCCTGCGACAAGTGCCACGCCAACCTCGAGAAGAGCCCCTTCCACGCGGGGCCAAGCCACAAGCGCGTGGCGAAGCAGTGCCTGACCTGCCACGAGCCGCATGCCGCCTCGGTCGACGCCTCGGATTGCGTCGGCTGCCACACCCAGGCGCGGAAGCGGGGCAACGTCAAGCCGCCGCTCCCGTTTGACACCATGAGCGTCGTCCGGACGCGGGTCAGCGCGGTGCATGCGCCGGTGCTCACGGCGCCGATCGAGGAGCCCATGCCGCCGCGCGGCAAGGGAGACGTCCCGCCCGAGGAGGATCCGCCTCCCGGGCCCTCGGTCGCGTCCGCCGTCCCGATCATCCCCTCCGCTCCAGTCGATACGTTCCCCCATTCGCGTCACACGTCGCTGGCCTGCATCACCTGTCACACGTTGAGTGGGGCCGGAGGCAAGCTCGTCTTCGCCGTGCCGCGTGGCTGCGACCTCTGCCATCACCAAGCCCTGTACCGCGGCACGCTCGAGCCGAAGGCCTGCGCTGCCTGCCATACCACGGCCAAGATCGAGGGCCCGCGCGTGGCGCTGATGTCGGTGCAGGGCCCCGAGCATCCCCCGCGCGTGCGCGAAGTGCGCTTTGCGCACGGGCAGCACGCCGCCACCGTGCAATGCGTCGACTGCCATCGACCGCCGAACGCCATGCCCACCGACAGCGTGCGTCGTTGTCAGGGGTGCCATGTGCCGCACCACACCGTCGGCCGCGATTGCGCGACCTGCCACGCGGCCGTCACGTCGCAGGCGGTGGTGCGCGCGGTGCACGTGCGACAGACCCACTCGGCGTGCGACAAGTGCCACCGCGCCACCGTCATCAACGCGCTGGTGCCGAACCGCACCTTCTGCGTGACGTGCCACGAGGCCCAGCGAAACCACAAACCGGCCGGGGAGTGCAGCACCTGCCACTTCCTGCAGTCGCCCGCGGAGTATCGCTTCCATCTGATGACGGCTGGGGACGCGCAATGACCGGCGGCCGCGAGGCGTTGCGGATTCTGATGGCGCTCGCCGTGCTCGGCGCCGCACCGCTGACGGCACAGTCCTGGCGCCTGCGCTTCGACGCGGCCGCGCAGCGTGTGGCCATTCGAGCCATCTCCCCCGACAGCATCACGGAGGCCGAGGTGCAGACCGGCCCGACAGGCGGCCCGGTCTCGCCCGATGGTTTTGCGGTCACCTGCTTCAACAACGGCTTCTGTCAGTTCTTCCGCCCCGGCAGTGTGCGCCGCGGGATGCCCGCGATGGCCTCCACGGACCTGACGATGTGGGGGCTCGGCGTGCCTGGGCTCCGCGTGCGGGTGCATGCGCGCCTGAACACCGACCTCGCCGGAGAACAGGCGTGGGCGGGCACGACGCCGCGTCTCCAGGTGACGGAGGGCTTTGCCGAGTACATCCGCGACGGCCTCACGGTGCAAGGTGGGCGGCTGCTCGATCAGGGTCGACTCGGCAACGCCGGGCTCGGGGTGATTGACGGTGCTCGTGCCGCCCTGCGCCTCGATCGGCTGCCGCTCGACCTCTCGCTCTATGGCGGGTGGGGGATGGCGCGCGGCACGGTCTTGCCGGTGACGTCTCCCGCGGTCAATCCGTTGCTGGACT
Source organism: Gemmatimonadota bacterium (assembly GCA_016704275.1). Taxonomy (NCBI): domain Bacteria; kingdom Pseudomonadati; phylum Gemmatimonadota; species Gemmatimonadota bacterium. Next base: position 45,698 of record JADJAK010000002.1, on the reverse strand, counting down.
ACAACCCGGGCGTTCGGCAGATCGTGGCAGGGGGCAGCATCGGGGCGCGACTGCGCGACGTCGACGCAATGATCGAGTATCGTCGCGAAATCGACCCGCTCACGAACTACATGGTGGCCGAGCGTGCGGGCATCTCCACCCAGCTGCGCCCGTTCAAGCGACTCTCGCTGGTGGCGGGCGCCGACTATGACGTGGCGCTGGCGCAGCTCGGTACGGCCGAGGCGACGCTCGCGTACAGCGCGCCACGACTCTGGGCGACCGTCGGGGCGCGACACTACCGGCCATACTTCGATCTCTGGACCGTGTGGGGCGCCTTCTCGCCGGTCCCGTACCGCGGCGTGAATGGCTCGCTCGCGGTCGGCGTGGTGAAGAACCTCCAACTGCGCGGTCGTGGCGAGTGGTTCCGCTACGAGCCCACCGAGGCGAGCACCCCGCAGGTGAATGCCAAGGAGAGCGGATGGCGGGCCGGTGTCGAGGCCACGCTGACGCCCCGCCCGCAGTGGGTCGTGACGGGTGGCGCGCACACTGAGCGCCTCCCGGGCGCGAGCAGCGTGGGCGTTGATGCCCGCGTCTCCTGGCATCCTCGGGATCCGATCACGCTGTCCATCGAAGGCGGTTCGCTGCAGCGTCCGCTCGAGTTTCGGTTCCAGGATGCCGGCTTGACCTGGTTCGGCGCCGCGGCCAGCTATCATGTCGCCGAGCGGTGGCAGGTCGGTGCCACGGTGGATCGCTACTGGGAATCGCGCGATCGACTCGACGCCGCCGCCTTCGACTGGAATCAGTGGCGCCTCGGGTTGCGCGCCTCGATGACGCTCCGATCCAGTGCCGATCGGTGGGCCTTGCCGCCGGCGCGCCCGGCCGGGAGAACGCCATGATCCGTCGCATCAGCGGACTGGTGCTGCTCCTCGGAACCGTCGCTGGCATCGCGATCGGCGCGGCTCGTGCGCCGCGCGCCCCCGATCCGTTCGATCACGGCAAGCATGCCAAGTTGTTCGTCTCCTGCACGGCATGCCACGTCGGTGCCGAGCGGGCCGGAGTCAGCATCTTCCCGACCGCCGCCCAATGCGCCACCTGCCATGACGGCGCGGCGCAGCGCATCGTCGATTGGCAACCGCGCGTCGGTCCGCCGATCACCCACCTGAATTTCAATCACCGCGTCCACATTGAGCGGCGTCGGGCCCGGCATGCCGACTCGTCCGGCACCTGCGTCGACTGCCATGCCACGGGCGGCGCCCAGTGGATGGACGTGCGGGGGCCCGACGCCCCCCAGTGCCTGAGCTGTCACAAGCTTGGACGCGAGAATCACTTTTCGCTGCCCGATTCGGCGTGTGCCACGTGCCACATCGCCCTGTCGAAGGCGACGGGCCTGAGCCGCGAGCGGATCGCCCGGTTCCCGCGACCGCTGAGCCACGATGACCCCAATTTCCAGTCGAAGGCTGGTCACGGGAAGCAGGCGAAGGCCACGGTCGGGACGCAGCAGGTCGCCTCGAGTTGTGCCACGTGCCACGTGCGGCCCTACTGCACCTACTGCCACGTGAACGCGCCAGAGATTCCCGCCATTCAGGCGCTCGGCTTCTTCAACGCGGCGGTGGCGTTGCCGAGGAAGTTCGACCAGCCCGCCACGCACCAACGGGCGGATTTCGAGTCGCAACATGGCAAGCAGGCCGGGCACGGGGCACAGGCATGCCAGACCTGCCACACGCGGGAGAGCTGCGCGGTCTGCCACGTCAACCAGTTGCCGGCCGCGGCACGCGGCCTCTATCCGGCAGGCCCCGGTCGTGGGGCCGGCGCGATGCCGAAGGCGAAGGCACCGTTGACCCACACGCCGACCTGGCCAACCAAGCATGGAACCGTCGCCGCGGCCACGATGCAGACCTGCGCGTCCTGTCACACACGGCAGAGCTGCCTGACGTGCCACGTGCCGAACACCGCCAATCGCGGGCAGTACCATCCCGCGAGCTTCCTGACGCGGCATCCGGCCGATGCCTACTCGCGCGCGAGTTCGTGTGCCGAGTGCCATAACCAGCAGCAGTTCTGCCAAAGCTGCCACCAGCAGTCCGGCGTCGTGTCGCAGCGCGCCCTCCTCGGCGCCGGCGGCTATCACGACGGCAATCGCCAGTTCTTCGTGGGCCATGGGCAGGCGGCGCGGCAGTCCCTCGAAAGCTGCGCATCGTGTCACGTGGAGCGGGATTGCCTGACCTGCCACTCGGCGCAGAAGGGCCGCGGCTTCTCGCCGCACGGCCCCGGGTTCGACTCCGAACGGATGCTCCGCAAGAATCCGCAACTCTGCATGGCGTGCCACGGCACGGCGATCCCCCGCCGGCAATAGCGTCCAGGCCGGGCAGGGAACCAGAAACATCCGACAGGCGTATGTTCCGGGTGTGAGACCTTCACCCCCGGAGCGTGCCGTGTCGTTTCAAAAGCCCACCGACGAAGAACTCCGTCGCCGCCTCAATCCGATGCAGTATCGCGTCACCCAGCACGAGGGGACCGAGCCGCCGTTCGAGAACGAGTACTGGGACCGTCACGAGGATGGCATCTATGTGGATGTCGTCTCGGGCGAACCGCTCTTCTCGTCTCGCGACAAGTTCGACTCCGGCACGGGCTGGCCGTCGTTCACCAAGCCGATCAACCACGACGCCGTGGCGACCCGGACCGACCGCTCGCTGCCCTACATGACGCGCACCGAGGTCCGGTCCGCGCAGGCAGACTCGCACCTCGGCCACGTCTTCGATGATGGCCCAGGGCCCGAGGGGGTTCGTTTCTGCATGAACTCGGCGGCGCTCCGGTTCATTCCGGTGGCCGAGCTCGAGGCGAACGGGTACGGGGCGTATCGGGGCCTGTTTGAGGATCGACCGTAACGTTTTGAAACAATTGCGTTCGGGGTCCCGTTAGGTCGGCGTCCGGCACCCCGTCTCGGAGGGTGACCGGACGCTTGACCATCGAGGAGGTTCCCATGCGTGTACCCACCATCGCCATCCGGCCGACCCTGACGCGCGGGTCGTTGCTGCTCTTGCTCCTCATGCCAGCCGCGGCACCAGCCACAGCGCAGCAGCTTTCCCTCGGTGCCGGCTACACAAGAATGGAAGGCCGCATCGGCGACTCCCAGTCGGATCATGGGATGATCGTCCGCCTCGGCGTCGACCTCGTCACCCGCCGGTACCTCACCTGGGGCCTCGAGGGGGGCGTGGAGCGGCTGAACGAAGTCCACCGTCAGTCGACGACCGACTGCTTCCTTCCTGGTGGCGGGACCGGTCCCTGCCACTTCGATAGCCGTAACCGGGACACCGGCTGGTCGTTGGGGACCACGCTGCGCATTGCCCCGGCTGAGGGATCGGTGCGCCCGTACGCCGTGGTCGGGCTCGGCTACCTCACGGTCCGCGAGCGCAACCGGCAGGTGGTCACCGACGACACCGGCGCCACACTGCCAAACTTCTCCTACGACGCAAGCTTCAATGACCAGGCGCTGCAGGGCCATTTGGGCGCCGGCGTGACAGCGCGTCCGGCGTCATGGCCCGTCGCGCTCTACGCCGAGGGGCGGATGACGCGGCTGATTCACAATTACTCCGGCGGGATCGTGGGGAATTGGAATCCGACGATTGTGGTGGGGGTGAGAAGGTAGGTTGACGGGTGAACGGTGAACGGGGGCGGGCAATGCCCGCGCAGGGTGAGGAGTGAGGGGTGAGGGGTGTGTTGTCATCCTGAGCGAAGCGTCGGCGGAGCCGGCGCGCAGTCGAAGGACCTCTTCCCGATGCGCTCGGAAAGAGGTCCTTCGACTCCGCCCGCTTCGCGGGCTTCGCTCAGGATGACAGAGCGCGTACCCCTCACCCCTCACCCCTCACCAAGATGCGTTACGGCGCCTTGACCAGATTCACGACGGACGACCCAGCCCGCACGCGCATGTTCGAGGCGGGATCAGCTGGCCCGGTGAACGTCCCGCGCAGATAGCTGTAGATGCCGATGGCGGGGTTGATGGCGCTGGCCGGCACGACCGTGGTGGGGAAGCTGCTGCTCCGCGCCGCCGGGGGCAGGGAATCGGTGTGCCCGTTGCCCGCCCCATTCACACTGTAGGTCATGGAAATGGTCCAATAATCGGGCTGCGGGACGGAGGTCCACGTCACGGTGAGCGGCTGGCCGTACGTGATCACCTGGTCCGCGACCGGTGCGGTCAGCGTAGGCCCCTCGATCATCGTCGCCCGCCCCTCGACGACGTCGCCGTCATGCTCCACGCGGATCACCAGCTCCTCCCCTGCAGCGAGGGCGGAGCCCCGGTCGTAGTTGTAGCTCCCCGTGCTGCTGGCCGGCAGCGTGGTCCCGTTGATCTTGACCACGGCATCGGTCAGCGGCGCGCCGTCACGACTCAGCGAGAAATTCTCGAACCGCGGCCCCATGTCGCCGCCGGCAATGAGGATCGGCCCAGGATCGCCGTTGCCAGTGGGGTCGTCGCTACACGCCGCCACGGCGGCGGAGAGCACGAGGGCAGTGAAGAGCGCAGTGCGGGTCATGAGGTACTCCGGGTCGCGGGATGAGATCAGCCAGCCGTTCGGCTAGTATCGGGTGCGGATCCAATTGTTTGCGCCGCGCGGAGTTCGATGGCGCGGACAGGGGGGTGACGCCCGGGTCCGCGCACATTGGCACACTCGGCGATGAGTGCGTCCTGCGCGCAAAGGTGAAAGGTGAAAGGTGAAACGCGAATGCTTTCGCTGTTTCACCTTTCACCTGGCGACCGCCTCAATCGTCCATCACACACTTCACCGGTCAACTATCGGTGCTCACCCCTCACGAACAATCCCCGCCTCCAACCACGTCATCTCCTCCTTCACGACCCGCTGCGCGAGCTGATAGGTAGCCACGTCATCCGGCCCGAACGCCTGCCGGAAGAGGTGATCCACGCGCTGGCGGGCGTGCCGACAGAAGACGTCGGCGACCGCGACCGCATCGCGGTTGCCCGCGCGCGCCATCGTCTCGGCTCGGCTGATCGCCGCGGTCATCGCGAAGAGTTCGGCGCCGACATCGACCAGGCGGAAGAGCACGGCCTGGCGCTGCTCCAGCTTCGGGCCGAAGCGGACCATGGCATGGAAGAGCGTGCGCGCGAGCTTGCGGGAGCGGCGGCCGACGAAGCGGAGATGTCCGGCGAGCGCGCCGAAGTTGCCGAAGCGCAGCCACTCCGTACCGAGCCAGAGTCGCGGATACCAGACGGCGTAGAAGCCCGCCGAGCGGAGCAATGCCTTTCCCTTCGCGGCGAGCGGCATCCGTGGGTCGATCAGATCACCGGCGACCTTGAGGTGGGTGTCGACGGCTTCGCGCGCGATGAAGAGGCGCATGATTTCGCTGGAGCCTTCGAAGATCCGGTTGATCCGCGAGTCACGATACATCCGCTCGACAGGGTCGGGCACTTCGCCGCGCATCCGGAGCGAGTCGGCGGTCTCGTAGCCGCGCCCCCCCTTGATCTGCAGGCAGTCGTCGACGATGCGCCCGCTGATCTCCGAGTTCCAGAGCTTGGCGATCGCCGCCTCGAGGCGAATGTCGGTGTCGCCGCGATCGGCGAGCAGCGAGGCGAGTTCCGCGACTGCCTCCATCGCGAAGGTGTCAGCAGTCATCTTGCCAAGCATCTGGGCCACCGCGTCGTGCTTGCCGATCGGCTTCCCCCACTGCGTGCGCGTCGCCGCCCACTTCCTGGCGATCTGGAGCGCGCGCTTGGCGCCGGCGACGCCCGAGGCCGGCAAGGTGAGCCGTCCGGTGTTGAGGGTGATCAACGCCAGCTTCAATCCCTTCCCCTCGCCCCAGATCACGTTCTCGGCGGGCACCTTCACGTTGGTGAAGCGCATCACGCCATTCTCGATCGCCTTCAGTCCCATGAAGCCGAGCCGGTGCACCACTTCGACGCCGGGCATGTCGGCCTCGACGATGAAGGCGGTGATCCGCGTCCCGGTCTTCGCCATGACCACCATCACCTCAGCCACGGGACCGTTGGTGCACCAGAGCTTCTCGCCGTTGAGGATCCAGTGGGTCCCATCCTCGCTCTTCTCGGCGGTGGTGGCGAGCCCGGCCGGATCGGAGCCGACGCCGGTCTCGGTCAGGGCAAAGGCGGAGATGGCCCCCTGGGCGAGGCGGGGGAGGAAGCGCTGCTTCTGTTCCGGTGTGCCAAAGAGCTTCAACGGAACGGCCACGCCGATCGACTGCGACGCCGAGAGCAGGGCGGTGAGCGACCCGTCCTGCGACGTCACCATGCCGATCGCCTTGGTGTACATCAGTTGCGAGAGGCCCAGGCCGCCGTACTGCTCGTCGATCTTGATGCCGAAGGCGCCCATCTCGCGGAGTGATTGCACCACGTCGGCGGGAACCTTCCCCGCGCGATCGATGGCGTCGCTGTCGACCTCCTCGCGAAGGAAGCGTTCGAGTTCCTGGAGGAAAGGGGCGGCCTTGGCGACCATCGCGGGATCGGGGGCGGGGAAGGGGTGGACCAGGCCGATCGGCAGGCGCCCGGCAAAGAGCTCCCGCAGGAACGACGGCGCGGTCCATTCCGCTTCGCGGGCCGCTTCGGCGACCGCGCGCGCCTCGTCGACCGACGGAGCGGCAGGAGCAGAGGCGGTGGGCGTGAGGACGTCGGTCATCGGGGTCTCCGCTTGGTCGGGGTGGCGCGGCGGGAAGGGAGCGCGCCGAGCAACAGGGTGGTGATGTGCCGCTTGCGGGCCGTGAGGAACGCGCCCGACGGGCGATCGAAACCGATCGCCGGGACGAGCGTGGTCTCGTGCAGCGCCGGAAACCAGGTGAGCGCGAGCATCGAGAGGAGGAGGTGCATGACCTGCGTCCGTGCGCGCGGGGCAAAGCCGAGTTCCTGGGCCAGCGCGGTGACCGCCTCACTGCCGACGGCCTGCCGGAGCGACCGCGAATCGAGGCCGGCGCCCTCGCCGAGCGCCTCGCGCTGGATCAGCCGGAGGAAATTCGGATGCGCCACCACGAAGTCGACGTAGTCGGAGACGACGCCAGCGAGGACCTCCGCCGGGGGCCGGGCGCTGCGCATGGCGCGGAGCTGCCCGGCGCGGATGGTCTCCAGCGCATCGGCGAAGGCCTGCTCGAGCACCGCGTGGTACAGCTCGGCCTTGGAGCCGAAGAAGTAGCCCGGGGTGCCGCGCGAGAGACCGGCGCGCACGCCGACCGCAGCGAGCGAGGTGGCCTCGTAGCCCAGCTCCGCAAAGAGCTCGGCGCCGGCCTCGAGAATGGCGGTGCGGCTGCGCTCCGCGTCGCGGAGCCGCGCGGGTGGGGCGACCGGGGTGGGGCGGGGCATCGGAGAACCTCGCTTACTTGTCAGCAAGCAAGTTAGGGGCGGGGGCGGCGGGGGGCAAGGGGGAGGAGTGACCAGTGACCAGTGACCAGTGACCAGTGACCAGTGACCAGTGAACGGTGAACAGGTCACAGGTCACGGGTCACAGGGTGCTGCTCCCTGGAACCCAACCCCGCACCAATCCACCGTTCACCGTTCACCGTTCACCTACCCCACCCTGCCGTCAGAAGTCGATCTTCAACCCCGTCTGCACCCGGCGCCCGTAGAACTCGTCCTGCGCCAGGCGGCCGCGGGTGCCCTGGAAGTAACGCAGCGGGCGGTTGTTGAGGTTGTTGGCTTCGACGAAGAACCGTGCCTTCGGGGTCAGGGCAAAGGTGGCGTTCGCGTCGATGTCGGTGCGCCGGTCCGCCCAGCGGTCGAAGAAGGCGTCCTCGTTGTAGCCCCCCTCGCCGGCGTCGAGCGCTTCGCTCTGGTAGTTGAGCGCGACGCGGAAGGCGAGTCGCGTGCCATCGTAGGAGAGGGAGGCGTTCGCGCTGTGCTTCGCCGTGCCGAGGAGCGGCAGCTTCTCGTTCTCGCGCCCGGCGATGTCGAGCCCTTCCACCTTCGAATCGGTGTAGGTGTAGTTCAGGTAGACGCCCAGACCCTTCAGGACGCCGGGGAGGAAGTCCAGCTGCCGCTGCACGGCGACTTCCACGCCGGTGAGGCGCGCCTTGGCGCCGTTCCGCGGCCGCGAAATCTGCGCGAAGGTCCGCCCGGTGACGGCATCCACTTCGTTGAACGCGGTGAAGTTGTAGATGAAGTCGTCGATCTGCTTGTGGAAGACGCCGCCGGAAACGAGACCGACCGAGGCGAAATAGCGTTCCGCGGTCAAGTCGAGGTTCATCGCACGCGTCGGCTTCAAGTCCGGATTGCCGGTCGACAGCTCGTCGTCATCGAGCGACACGGAGCGGTACGGCACGAGGTCATAGTAGTTCGGCCGAGCCAGCGAGTTCGTCCACGCGGCCCGCACGACGGTGCTCGGCGCGGCCTGCCAGCGCAGGTTCACGCTGGGGAGGACATCGGTATAGGACTGGCCGCCCACGGTGGGGGAGATGGTCTCGTCGTCCACGTTGAACTCGAAGCCGCGGTAATCCACCTTGGTGCGCTCGACGCGCGCGCCGCCGATCAGCGAGACGGCCGCGCCGAGGCGCTGCTCGACCTGGGCATAGCCGGCGGTGATCGTCTCGGTCGCCGTGAAGTTGCCGGCCGCGTACTCTGCCGGCTGGTCCGAGAGCGTGAACTGCGCCGCGTTGAAGAGGTCGAGGGCGGCCAGCTGGGCGGGCGTCGTGAAGACGCCGTACTGATAATTGCCGGCGTAGTTCCGATCGGTCGTGAAGTCGGCGTTGCCCTTGAGCGTCAAGTTGGCAAAGGCGCTGCCGGTGACCGGTGCCGCGAAATCGTAGCTGTTGTCGCGGAGCTTCTCCTTGTCGCGGTAGCGCGCGCCCACCTTCAGCGTGGTGCCCCGATCGCCATCCGCCAGCGGAAGCCGGAGGTCCAGGCGCCCGTTGCGATCGCGGTCCTCGGTGAAGCTCTCCAGCTGCTCGATCCGGCGGAAGGTGTAGCGGTCCGGGGTCACCAGCGCGGCGTTGACCGGCGCGAACTGGGGCGTCTGCTCATCCGAATAGTCGGCGGTGTAGGCGATGTTCCGCACGCGCCAGTCGATGTAGCGCTCGTCCGGGCGAGTCTCGGAGGCCTTCGCCGTCGACGCCGACCAGCTGACCTGCGCCCGGCGGCCGATCAGATGCTCGCCAGAGAGCTGATAGCTCTGGGTGCGCTGGTCTTCGAGGCGAGTGGCCTTGAGTCGGTCCTCTGGACCGCCGCCCTTGGTCTGCCGGCGGATTTCGGTGTTCTGCACCCCGCTGGCATTGGGCGCCCCGAAGATGTAGCGTGCCCGGAAGCGGTTCTCCCAGTCATTGCGGTTGTTGTAGATCGCCCGGAACATGACGGTGTTGCCGGCATCGAAGCGGTAGTCCACCGAGCCGGAGACCGACTTGCGAATCCGCTGGATGTCGTAGCGTCGAACGTCGAACTGCGTCGCGTAGGCCGCACCGGCCGCCGTCTTGTCCCAGACCCCTTCCTTGTTGTCCGAGCCGTACTGCTGATCGTAGTACGAGCCGCTGGCGATGACGCCGAGCCGGTCGTTCAGGAAGCGCGTGCCGATGATCGCCGAGCCGAGCAGGACCGGCTCGTTGCGGATCCAGTTGTAGCCGGAGCCGAGCGTGGTCGAGAGCCGGAAGCCTGTCGGTGCTGCGCGGGTCACGATGTTGACCGACCCGCCGATGGCGTCGGCATCCATCTCCGGCGTGAGCGACTTGTTGACCTCGACTGCCTGCACCATGTCCGCCGGGATCAGGTCGAGCTGCACCTGGCGAACCTCGGCCTCCGCCGACGGGACCCGCTCGCCGTTGACCATGACCGAGTTGAAGCGCGGCTCGGTGCCACGGATCGACCCGAAGCGCGCCTCGCCCTGGTCGATCGCGACGGTGATGCCGGGGATGCGCTTCAGGGCGTCGCCGATGTTGGCATCGGGGAAGCGGCCGATCTGATCGGCGGCGACGACGTTGGTCACGTTCGCGGCGTTCTGCTGCTGATTGAGGGCCGAGGCCTGGCCGCTACGCGTGGCAGTCACCACGAGGGTACCGAGGTCGGTCGTGACCGACCGGAGCCGGAAAGTCGTGCTGACCGTGCGCCCCGCCTCGACGGTGACGGTGGCCCGGGCCACGGCGTAACCGATGTAGCGGGTGACGATCTCCTGCCGTCCGGTGGGGAGGCCAGTGAGGAGGAATCGCCCAGTGCGGTCCGTGAGCGCCTCGCGCGTGGTGCCCTCGACACGGACGACCACGCCGGTGAGCGCGATGCCCGAGGCGTCATCCACCACGGTGCCGGCGACGGCGCCCTGCGCCAGCGCAGCCGCGGGGAGGAGCAGGGAGAGGGCGGCCCAACGGAGGGCGCGGGACAGACCGACAAACGGCATGAGTCGAATCCTGAGGCGAGGGTGGTCAGGGTGTGCGGAATGCAACGGGCAGATGATCTCTCCCGCCTGTCACGAGTCACGGTACGGCGTGTCGCATTTCGGTCACGACCACCTGCTCTTTCTGTGAAACGTTCGTGACATGTGGCCGCGAGATTCGTCGCCGATCAATTCTCCTCCCTTCCGCGCGAGGTCGCGTCGTGTCCTTCTCGTCGTCCGTTTCGGCGTTGCTGGTGCTCCTCCTTCTCTCGGCGTGCGACCGTCCGGCCGCGCCGCCTGCCACCGACGTGACAGAGCGTGCACCAGTCGCCGCGGACGTGCGCGAGGCATGGCAGACCGTCCGCGACACGCTGATGGACATCGATTCCCCGGCGATCTGGCACGGACCGAATGGCGAAGCGTGGCTGCTGGTGTCGGCCAAGGCGGGCGACCTGATTCGCGTCCACGAGGCGGCCACCGGGAAGTGGCTGCGGGATGTCGGGACGACGGGGCGGGGGCCGGCGCAGTTCGAGCGACCGAACGGCCTCGCGGTCTCGGGGGACTTGCTGTGGGTGGTGGAGCGCGATGGCAGGCGCGTGCAGGTGCTGCAGCTTCCGGCATTCACGCCGCTCGGGAGTTACGGCGAGGATGACCTGGTGAAGCCCTACGGTGTCACGATTGCGGACCAGGGTGCGGGGCGGTACCGCACCTGGATCACCGACAGCTATGAACTGGTGGCGGACTCGGTGCCGCCGGACAGTGCGCTGGGGCGTCGGGTGCGGGAGTATCAGGTGATGGTCGAAGGCGGGCGCGCCACGGCCAAGCTGTTGCGCACCTTTGGGGATACGACTGGCGCCGGCGTCTTGCGCGTGGTCGAGTCGATCATGGCCGACCCGGCCAATGATCAGCTGCTGATCGCGGAGGAACTGGAGGGGGCGTCACAATTGAAGCGCTATACGCTCACCGGCCGCTTCACCGGCGACACCGTGCCGCAGCGCTTCTTTCCGAACCAGGCGGAAGGGATCGTCCTCTATGCCTGCGGCGACACTGCCGGCTATTGGGTCGCGACCGACCAGGGGAAGGTCATCAACACCTATCACCTCTTCGATCGGAAGACGCTGGCCCATGTCGGTGCCTTCGGGTCGCCCACCATCAAGAACACCGATGGCATCGCGCTGACGCAGCGTGCCCTCCCGGGGTTCCCGGCGGGCGCGCTCTTCGCGGTGCACGACGATGGCGGCGTCGCGGCGATCTCGTGGGAGGCGATCGCGAAGGCGACGGGCGTGCGGGGTGACTGTACGGCGAAGTAAGAAGCGGTGAGGGGTGAGGGGAAGTTGTCATCCTGAGCGGAGCACCCCGCAGGGGTGCGCAGTCGAAGGACCTCTTCCCGATGCGCTCGGAGAGAGGTCCTTCGACTTCGCCCGCTTCGCGGGCTTCGCTCAGGATGACACAATCGGCCCCGTTCACCGTTCCCCACTGCGCTACGCCGGCGTCGGCGTCATCCCTGGCGACCGCCGCGTCGGACCCCGCCGCAGCAATCGGCCAATGCCGTGATGCGCCCCGAGGTCGGTCAGCAACTCCCGCTCCAAGGTGCGGGCGTCATGCAGCTGCGCGGTGAGGGCGCCAGTCGGCACGGTGGCATCGTCGAGCCGCAGCAACTGCAGGCGCAGCTGCTCGAGCGCCGTCAGCGCGGCCGTGATGCGTCCACCGACCTTGGCCCGCATTGCCGCCTCAGCCGGCGAGTCGTGACTCGGATCGCCGAAGTGGCTCGCGATGGTGCGCAACGACGCCACCCGGCGGCGGAGGTCCCGCGCCACCGTCGGCAGCTCGGCTGCATCGTGGCGCGCGCCGGCCGGCAAAGCGCGCCACAGCTCTTCGATGGCGAGGTCCAGTACCAGCTCGGTGGGGCGGTGCAGCGTCTCGGCGGCGGCGATCCGCTTGCCGAGGCCCACGCGCGTCAGGCCGAACCAGAGCGCGCCGAGTGGGGAGTTCCAAAACGCGCGGCGAATTCCCTCGCGCGTCCCGGGCCGGAGGAATGGGCGGGTCGGGGTTAAGACCGACAGCCCAAGGCTCGTCCAGAATCCGACGAAGGCCCACCTCGCCACTTCACGATAGAAGTCCTGGATCAGCCAGTCATACCGCCAGTCCGGTTCCATGCGGACCATGACGGCCATGGCGAGATAGGCGACCAGGGAGACCACGACGGCGTCCGAGGTGAGCCGGCCCACCAGTGGGATGGGGGTCCGCGACGATTCCGGATCGGCACGACGGAGGGTCAGTCGAAGATCCTCAATGCCGAAGCCTGATCTTGCAAGGCGTCGGATCTGGTGGGCGGCCATCGCGACGTGGATCGCTGCTGCCACCACTAGGCCCGGCACCGCGAAGATGAAGAGGTAGGCCATCCAGAGGGCGATCCTGTCGGTGTAACTCCCGGCTCCACCCGCCATTCCCCCAAACATGGCGGTAATCGTCGCGGCGAATGCGTAGAACGTCCGTACCTGCTTCCAATGCCCGCGCCAGCGCTCCAATGGCGCTGCGAGAGGCACTGCCACCTGATGCCCCTCCCACGAACCGATCCACGCCTCCACCGTCGTGGGACGCTCCACTGGAGCCTTGGCGAGCGCCCCCTCGATCGCCGCGACGATCCTCCGCGGCACCGCAGGCGCCGCGGACGCGAGCGATGGCACCGGGGCCGTCACCTGCTCGAGCAGCACAGCCGCGCTGTCGTCACCATGGTAGGGGAGCCGTCCAGCGAAGGTGGCCCACGCCACGGTGGCGAGTGCGTAGAGATCGCTTGCGCGCGACGCTGATTCTCCCTGAATGACTTCTGGCGCCAGGTATGCCGGCGTGCCGAGCAGGGGACCGTCGCCGTCGCCATCGACGAGGGCGGCGATGCCGAAGTCCACCAGCACGGCGCGGCCGGTGCTCCGTTCGAGCAGGATGTTGTCGAGGGTGACGTCACGGTGCAGCACGCCAGTGGCATGCGCATGCCCAAGCGCCCACGCGACCTCACGGATGACGCGTTCCCCCTCCGCGACCGACAGCGGCCCGGTGCGGTGCAGTCGCTGCGCAAGCGACTCGCCATCGATGTAGCCCATGACCAGGTAGGGCCGCCCTGCTGCCTCGGCGACCGCATAGGTCGGGGCGATGTGCGGGTGGGACAATGCCGCGCTGGTGATCGCCTCGCGTTCGAACCGGGCCCGCATCGTTGGGTCGGCGGCATGGTCGGCGGCGAGTACCTTGATCGCCACGGGCCGGTCGAGCGACACATCGCGCGCCAGATAGACCGTCGCCATCCCGCCACGCCCGAGTTCGCGCTCCAGGGACCATTGTCCCGCGAGTGCGTCCTGCAGCGCGAGAAACTCGTCGTCGGGCGAAGCGGCGGTGTTCATGCGGCGGCGCGCTCGGGCGGTGGTGTCGGCGTTGGCGTGCCTGGACTAGTGGTGCGCTTCGGCCGATGCAACAAGCGGCGAACCTCGGCGTGCCCGGCGACGTCGCGGTGGAGCGACGCCTCGATGGCCCGCGCGGCCTCGAGTTGCTGCGTGAGTGCGCCGGTCTGCTGCCGGTCCGCGAGCAGCCGGAGCAGTTGCAGCCGCACGCGCTCCAGCGTGGCGATCGTCTCGCGATGGCGCACCTCAAGGCCGAGACGCGTCTCGACGATTGCCGCGCGATCGACATCGGAGACCCCATCGCTCGCCTCGCTCTCCTGCAGCGACGTAATCAGCCCGCGCAACTCGGTCGCGCCCCGCTCCAGCGTGTGGGCGAGTGCCGGGACGTCACCGAGGTCGGCGCGCAGGGCATCCGGTATGGCACGCCACAGATCGTCCACGGCCAAGCCCAGGACCATTTCGGTGGGGCGGTGCAGCGTCGAGGCATTCGCGGCCAGGGTACGCTGCCCTCGTCCGGCGAGCGCGGCGAAACGCTGGGCCACCGACGTGCCCCAGAATCGGTCGAGCAGCCGTCTGGCCTTTCCCTGTGCCGAGATCCGGAAACCGGGGGACACGAAGCCGACCCCGACGCCGATCATCGTGAAGAGGTAGAGCGTCGGCATGAAGCCGGTGAGGCCGAGTACCCACATGCGCACCGCCTCTGAAGTGAATGTCAGGAGGCTGATGTTCGGCTCGATGACCAGGAGGTCGATCAGGATCGTAGCGGCAAAGACGACGGTCAGGTCGAGAATCACCCGGCTTGCGAGGGGCCGCATTCCCTCCCGCTCCTGCAGGATGCGCTCTGCAGCGCGCCAGTGCGGGAGCGCCGCCTGGACATCGGCCAGGGTGAATCCTTCGCCGCGGAGACGTCGCCACTGCGCGAACTCGAACATCAGGTGGGTGGCGAGCGGGATCGCCGAGAGGGACAACGCCGTGCTGACCATCATCGCCACGAGAACGCGCTGATCCACCGTGCGGTAAAACGCATAGGCCAGGAGGGACGAGGGCAAGGCGAGGAGTGGGGTCGCGATCGAATAGATCGGCGCGATCCGCTCCCACCGGGTGAACCACCCCCGGAGTGGCGCGGCGATCGCGATCGGCTCCGGCGCCCGCTCAAGTGCCCCCAGGAACGCCGTGGCACTCGCCGGGCGAGCATCGGGGTCCTTCGCCAGGCATTGCATGATGCCACCCACCAGCCGCGGCGACGCCCCCTGCGCGAGCGGCGCCAGCGCTGGTGCCGGCTGCATCAGGTGCTTCGCGAGCACCGCCGAAGCATCCCCCGCGAAGGGGAGCTTGCCGGTGAGCGCGGCCCAGCCCACGACGCCGAGGGCATAGAGATCACTCGCCGGCGTGGCCGCATCACCGCGGATCAGTTCGGGGGCGAGGTACCCCGGCGTGCCGAAGACCGGTCCCGCGTCGATGGTATCACTGCGTTGCGCGAGTCCGAAGTCGCTGAGCAGCGCGCGCCCCGTGTGCCGCTCAATGAGGATGTTGTCGAGGGTGAGATCTCGGTGCACCACGCCGTGGGCGTGGGCGTGGTCGAGCGCCCAGGCGATCTCCCGGAGGACGCGCGCGGCGTCGTCGGTGGGCAGTGGCCCGCGACTCCGGAGCCTGGCCCCGAGCGTCTCGCCGTCGATCATCGCCATCACCAGCAGCGGCGCCGCGTCCGATTCCTCCACGGCATAGATCGGCACGATGTGCGGATGGGCCAGCGCCGCGGCGGTGCGAGCCTCGCGCAGGAAGCGGGCACACGCCTCGGGGTCGGCGGCCAGTGCGGGATGCAGCGCCTTGATCGCGACCGGCCGCTCAAGGCGGAGGTCGCGCGCCAGATAGACGGTCCCCATCCCGCCGCGGCCGAGTTCACGCTCGAGTGAATAGCGGCCGAGCAGCGCCTGCTGCAGCGCGATGAACTCGGCCCGCGCCGTCACGCCGGCGTTGCCTTTGGCGTCAGGCTCCTGTTCGGCGCCCGCCCCTGTCGCAGCAGCCGCTTCACCTCGGCGTGCGCCCCGAGCTCGAGCAACAGCTCCTGCTCCAGCGCGCGCGCATCGTGCAGCTTCGCCGTGAGTTCTCCACTCATCGCCGCAGCGCCGCCGACCCGACCCAGCACCATCCGGAGCCGCTCCAGCGCGATCACCGCTCGCTCCTGTCGCGTGGCCAATCGTGCGTCGAGCGCGTCGGCCTCGGCGGAGCGCCGCACCCGCGGGCCCTGCAGCGCGGCGCGCAGTTCGCGCGCCTCGGCGACGCGGTTGCTGAGTGCCCGCGCAATCTTCGGCAGGTCGGCGGTGCCTTCACGCGCGCTCGGGGGCAGTGCCTGCCACATCTCCTCGATGGCCAGGTCGAGCACCAGTTCGGTGGGGCGGTGCAGCGTGCGGTCGGTCCCCTCGGACTTGCCGAGGCCGAACGAGGCCAGCTTCAACATCCCCGCGCCGAGGGCGGAACCCCAGAAACCGTCGCGGAGGCGTGCCCAGAGACCATTCGGCGTGAAGTGGAACGCGGGCACCAGGAAATTGAAGCCGAGGCCGGAGAAGAAGGTCAGTAGGCAGTACTGGCTGATGGAGGCGGCGAGTTCCATCACGTCCCCGAAGCGCGACCAGTCGCTGCCGGTCGGCGAGTAGGGCAACAGGAAGGGCACCAGGCCCATGGCAAGGAGGAGCCAGGTGAGGCCGGTCAGCCACGCCACGTCGTTGACCACCCGCCCAAGCAGCGACGGTGTGCGTCGCCCCACGCGTTGCGCCGCCTGACGCGCCCGTGCGAGCGCCTGCACCAGGTCACCGTGGTGAAAGCCGGCACTCGCGAGACGGCGCAGCAGGCTCATCTCGATGCCGAGGTGCACGATGCCGATGACGGCGAAGGTCATCGCGGCAAAGAAGCCGGCGGACAGCAGACTGCCGTACCGACCATAGAAGGGCAAGCTGTTGAAGTTGGTCATGGCGCCGATGCTCAGCATCGCGGTGACCGACATGCCGAGGGCGTAGAACGGGCGCACCATTTCCCATCGCGTGACCCAGCGGCGAAGCGGATCCGCGAGCGCCACCCGTTCGCCATCGCCCGCCACCAAGGCGAGCCAGGCCTCGGCACCATCGGGGCGCTCGTCGGGGTCCTTTGCCAGCGCGGCCTCGAGCGCGCGTGCCAAGCGCGAGGAGGTGCCCGGCGCGGCCCGCAAGAGCGGCGGGACCGGTTCCGTCAGGTGCTTGAGGAGGAGTGCCGGGGTGTCGTCCGCCATGAACGGGGTGTGCCCAGCGAGCATGGTCCAGCCGGTGACGCCGAGCGCGTAGAGGTCGCTGGCGGCGGTGGCCTGCGCGCCCTGGATCACCTCGGGGGCGATGTACGATGGCGTCCCGAGCAACGGCTCCTCGCCGTCGCGATCGACCGCGGCGGCGATACCGAAATCGGCCAGCACGGCCCGGCCTGTCTGCCGTTCGAGGAGGATGTTCTCGATGGTGACGTCGCGATGGACGATCCCCATCGCGTGGGCGTAGGAGAGCGCCCATGCCACTTCGCGGAGGATGCGTTCGGCGTCCTCGCCCCGCAGCGGGCCTTCGCGACGCAGCCGATCACCGACGCTCTCGCCGTCAATCAGCCCCATCACAAAGAAGACCAGATCGTCCTGGGCCTCCACGGCATAGATCGGAACGATGTGCGGATGCGAGAGCCGGGCGCCGGTGCGGGCCTCGCGGAGGAAGCGCTCGCGCTGCTCGGGGTCGGCGGCGAGGGCGGGGTGGAGCACCTTCAGCGCCACGGGCCGATCGAGCGCGACGTCGCGAGCGAGGTAGACGGTACCCATCCCGCCGCGACCGAGTTCACGCTCGATGGACCAGGTGCCAGCCAGCGACTCCTGCAAACGCTCGAAGAGCTGCGCCTCGTCGGCGGGTGCCGTCACGCAGCCTTCGGGGTGGGCGTCGGCGTGGAGCTCCCGTCGGCGCGGCGCACCGGGCGGCCGAGCAACACACGCACCTCGTTGTGGGCCGCGAGATCGACCAGCAGCGACTGCTCCAGTTCGCGCGCGCCTGCAAGGTGCGCGGTCAACTCCTGGCTCTGCTCCTTCGAGGCCACCAACCGGAGCAGCTGCAGTCGCAGACGCTCGAGCGTGGCGACGGCCTCGCGGTGGCGCAGCTCGACCGCCTCGCGCGACGTCGTCAACCGGCGTTGCTCCAGTTCGTCGTGGTCGGTCTCGCGCTCGCTCTCGCGGAGGCGGTCGGCGATGTCGCGCAGCTCGCCGGCACTCGCTTGCAGCATGTGCGCCAGCGCCGGCACGTCACCGAGCCCCTCGCGCAGCGCCGCGGGGATCGCGTGCCAGAGATCGTCGACGGCGAGGCCGAGGACGAGCTCGGTGTTGCGATGGAGCGTCGAGGCGGCCGCGAGGCGCTGCGGCTGGCCCAGTGAGGCGAGCGTCGTCACGGCCGCGGCGAAGCGCGACTGCCAGAAGCGCTCGACCAGCCGACGGAAGCGACCATTCGGCGCGATCCGGAAGCCCGGCGAGGCGAAGCCGATGCCGACCCCGGTGAGCGTCGCGAGATAGAGCGTGCTCGACAGGGTGAGGATCGTGGACTTCACGTAGATCGCCTCGGCACTCCAGCTGTACCACGATTCGATGTTGGGATAGATGAAGCCGAAGACGATCGCGAGCACGACGGCGCCGACGACCGTCAGGTCGAAGACGACGCGCCCGGGAAGCGGCGGGATGCCCTCCTTGCGCCGCTCGCGCTCGAGGGCGTCGCGCCAATGGGGGTAGGCCGCGCGAATGTCCGCAATGCCGAAGCCGACGCGGTGCAGGGCACGGAGCGCCCACGCCTCGAAGCCGAGGTGCGCCAGCAGCGGGATGGCCGTGATGCTCAGCACCGACGAGACCCCGGCCGCAACGAGCAGCGCGCGCGATTCGAACCGCTGGGCTCCCCAGAACAACAGCCACGTCTGCAGCGCGAGGATCGGCGTCGCCAGCGAGTAGATCGGCCGGAAGCGTTCCCAGCGTGTGAACCAATGCCGAAGCGCCGGCGCGATCGCGACCGGTTCCGGCGCGCGCTCCAACAGGCCCAGCAGCGTCGCCGCATCGGCAGGTCGCGCGTCGGCGTCCTTCGCGAGGCACTGCTCGACGGCCGCGACGAGTCGGCGCGACGCACCGCGCGCGAGTGGTGCCAACGCGGGCGCGGGTTGCACCAGGTGCTTCGCGAGCACGGCCGCTGCCGTCTCCGCTTCGAATGGCGCTCGCCCCGCCAGCGCATGCCAGGTCACCACGCCGAGGGCATAGAGATCGCTCGCGGGGGTGGCCGGCTCGCCGCGAATCACCTCGGGGGCGAGATAGCCTGGGGTGCCGAAGCGTGGTTGTGCCTCGATCGCCTCGAGCGCCGTCGCGAGGCCGAAGTCGCCGAGCAACACGCGCCCGGAGTCGCGCTCGATGAGGACGTTCTCCAGGGTCAGATCGCGGTGCACCACCCCTTGGGCGTGGGCGTAGCCAAGCGCCCAGGCGACCTCGCGCAGCAACCGCTCCCCTTCGTCTGGTGGCAGCGCGCCGCGGCGGCGCACCCGTGACCCCAGCGTCTCCCCGTCGACCAGGGCCATGACCAGGAAGGGGCGAGCCCCCTCCGCCTCGACGGCGTAGATCGGCACGATGTGCGGGTGCGCCAGACGGGCCGCCGTGCGGGCTTCGTGCAGGAAGCGGGAGCGCGCGGCAGGATCGGCCGCGAGGTCCGTGTGGAGAAACTTGATGGCGACCGGACGGTCCAGTTTCACGTCACGCGCCAGATAGACCGTCCCCATCCCGCCCCTCCCGAGTTCGCGCTCGAGGGAGTAGCGGCCCAGGACGGATTCCTGCAGGGCGATGAATTCGGGGGAGAGGGCCATGACGCCGCCTGCTTGAGCAAGAATCGTGCGGTCGCTGGCTGACAAAACGGCGGCCCCCACCAGCAGGTCGGTGGGGGCCGCCGCTCACGTTTCAGGATGCGTCAGGGCTTCTTGGTTGCCGTCCAGGTCACCCGGCCGAGCACGGAGTCGTGCTTCTCGGCCAGCATCGTCACCCCGGTGCCAACGAGGGCCCCGCTGGCATCGAGCCGACCAACAGACACCCACATGACCTTGGCCTTTCCCATCATCGGGGCCACATGGGGCTCAGAGGTCACGATCATGCTGTCGCCCGCAAGGACGGTCGTGTACTTGACGTCCTTCTGCCCCGGCTCGGCAAAGACCCCGGTGCTGTCGCTGGTCGTGGTGGCAGTCCACGTACTGACCACCGAGTCGGTCCCGGCCAGCTTGGAGGTGCCGTTCCAGCTGCCGGTCACCTGGGCGACCGTCAATGCCGGCGGTGGCGCCGGCGCGGCGGGCGGGGTCGAATCGCCTGGAGCGGGGGCCTTCTCGCCACCAGCGCAAGCGGCGAGGAGGATGGTGCAGAGCAGGGGAAGACGCATGGTGGTGGGCTCTCCGGTCCGAGGGTGGCGACAGGCTGCAGAACGGGCAAACGGCGCCACCTTGAGGATGCAGTCCGGTACCGGAACCAGCAAGCCGCCAACTACCCCGGAAGCGCCACCGTGCACGTCGTGAGGAAGCCGCCGCGGACGTTGTAGACCGTCGTGACCGAGAGGCGCTTCGCCTTGAGCACTCGCTGCAGGTCCTCCGCGAAGCGCGCGGTGGCGTGCTCCTGGAAGATCCCCACGTTGCGATAGCTCATCATGTAGTACTTGAGGCTCTTGAGCTCGATGCAGGCCTCGCTCGGGACGTACTCGAGCGTGAGCCTCGCGATATCAGGCAGTCCGCTGAAGGGGCAGACCGCCGAGAACTCGTCCGTGGTGGTCACGATCTGCTGATCGGGCCCCTGATACGGAAAGGTCTCGAGGACGGCCACGTCGATGGCCTCGGGTCCGGTGAATGAAATGGTGCGGCCTTCGGCGGTCGCCATGCAGTGCTCCAGAAAGAAGTGTCCAGCCGGAAATCTAGTCGGCGTCCCCGTCGGCCTCGGCGCGACGCGGATCGGGGCGGCCGACGAGCCGGGCACTCTGCATCGCCTCGAAGCCGAAGCGTGCCCGTACGGCATCCACCGCGCGCGAGACGTCGCGCGCCTTGCCCCGCGCTTCCGGCTCGAAGAGGTCGGGCGCCTCGGCCTGGCCGAGCGCGGTCGCGGCGATGCCCAGGAGCCGGACCGCTTGTCGCTTGCCACGGGCGGCAGCGAGTGCCGGCGCGAGCAACCGGCGCGCCGCCGCCATCAACTCGGCATCGAGCGCGGTCGGCGACGTGAGCGTCGTGCGTCGCGTGACGGTCGTGAAATCGGAATGCCGCAACTTGAGCACGACGGCACCCGCCTGCAGCGCTTCGTCGCGGAGCTGGCCCGCGACGCGTGCCGTCAGCAGGTGAAGCATGCGGTCGAGGGCCGCGGCATCGGTGACATCGCGCGGAAAGGTGGTTTCGCGTGACACCGATTTTGGTGGGCCCGAGGCGCGCACGATGCTGCCCCCCGCGCCGTCGGCGCGTCGCTTGAGCGCGATCGCCTCCTCGCGGCCGAGCAGCGCGCCGAGCTCGTCGAGTGGCATCTCCTGCACCTGGGCGACGTCGTTGAGCCCACGCGCGGCCAGACGGTCCGCGGTCTTGGGGCCGATCCCCGGCAGCGCCTTCAGCGGCAATCCCGCCAGGAAGCCGCGCTCCCAGCCGCTGCGCACTTCGCAGACGCCGCGCGGTTTGGCGTAGTCGGAGGCGAGCTTCGCCAGCATGCGATTCGGGCCGATGCCGATCGAGCAATCGAGATCCGCGCTGCGACGCACATCGTGGCGGATCTGCGTCGCCACCTCGAGCAGCGAGACCGGGTGCAGCAGATCGGTGCCGCTGAAGTCGAGGTAGCCCTCGTCCATGCCGGTCATCACCACCAGCGGCGCGTGCCGCTCGAGCACGGTGCGCACCGCACGCGACGCCTCCTTGTACCAGGCGAACTCCCCCTTCACGAACGTCGCGCCCGGGCAACGCCGTGCCGCCTCGGCGATCGGCATTCCGCTCCGCACCCCGAAGGCGCGCGCCCCGTACGAGGCCGACTGCACCACGCCGCGCGATTGCCGCCGACCGCCGACGATCAGCAGGTCGACGCCCTCGAGGGCGGGGTCGTGGCGGCGGCAGACCTCGACGAAGAAGGCGTCGAGATCGCAATGCAGGATCCGGGTGGACATCCCCTAGATTCTAGCCGTCCCGCACGATTGGAGTCGTGATGAAGATCGGATTTGCCGGCCTGGGAGCGATTGGCACCCCGATGGCCGACCGCTGCGCCGCCCGCGAGGGGCTCGCCGTCTGGAATCGGACCGCGACCAAGGCGGAGGCGTTCGCCACCGACCACCCCGGCGTGTCCGTGGCCCGAACTCCCCGCGAGGTGGCGGCCGGGATGGATGCAGTGATCACCTGTCTTCCCACGTCGGGCGACGTGGCCGCCCTGCTTGAGGGCTCCGATGGCCTCCTCGCCGGCCTGGCGGCGGGGTCCATCCTGGTCGATTGCACCTCCGGCGACCCGGCCACCTCGCGTGAGATCGCGGCCCGTTTGGCCGAGGTCGGCGTCGCCTTCGTCGATGCGCCGGTCAGCGGCGGCCCGCCACTCGCGGCGAAGGGCGCGTTGACGATCATGTGCGGCGGCAGCGCGGAGGACGTGGCCCGTGCCGAGGAGGTGGTTGCCCCGTTCGCCGGAAAGGTGGTCCACCTCGGCCCGGTGGGCGCCGGGCACGCGATGAAGGCAGTCAACAACGCATTGCTCGCCGTGCACATTCTTGCGCTCGGCGAAGGGATGGTCACGCTGGCCAAGGCGGGGATTGATCCGCGCGCGGCAATCGACGTGCTCAATGCATCGAGCGGCCGGTCGTTGGCGAGCGAGGTCCTCATTCCCGAGCGAGTGCTCACCGGGCTCTACCCGCAGCTCTTCCGCCTGGCGCTGCTGGAGAAGGACATCGGCATCGCGGAGGCGCTGGCGCGCGAGCTGGGCGTGGCGGCTCCGGTGCTCGCGTCCGTGCGCGAGGAGTACCGCGGTCTGCGGGCCTCGCTTGGCGAGCAGGCCGACTATCTCGATCCGATCCGTGCGGCCGAAGCGGCGGCCGGCGTGCTGCTTCGCGGATGACCGACCAGCTGCAGGGCGAGCCGCCGGTGTTGATCCTGGTCGCGATCCAGGATCTGGTGAACCTCGCGTCGTGCATCCGCATCGCGAAGAACTTCGGCGTGATGGATGTGCGGCTGGTGCAGCCCGAGTGCCCGATCGATCACTATCGCATCGAAGGCGTCGCGCACAACACGGCGGACCTCCTTGAGAGGATGACGATCCACGATTCCCTCGACGAGGCCTTCGCCGACCTGACCCACGTTGTGGCACTGACGGGTCGGGAGCGGACCGCCAAGCGGACCACGCTCCGCCCGCGCGAGGCGGCGGCAGAGCTGGTGGAGCGCTCTCGCGTCGGACGGGTGGGGATCCTCGCCGGCCGGGAAGCGCATGGGCTGCAGAACGAGGAGCTCGACCGCTGCGCCCAGCTGGTGACGATCTCAGCCAACCCCGACTACTCCTCGCTCAACCTGGCGCAGGCATGGGCCGTGATGGCGCACGAGCTGTGGGTGGCCCGCGGCGGAGACAGCATTCCGCTCAAGGCCCCCCGGCATGCCGCTGGCCCGGCCACCCATGAGCAGCTCGAAGCGCTCTTTCAGGACTGGGAAGGGGCGCTGACGGCGATCCAGTTCTTCAAGAAGCGCGATCCGGAGCTGGTCATGCGAGGCTTCCGGGAAGTCATCTTCCGGGCGGACCCCGACGGCCGAGAGGCGACCCTCCTCCGAGCGATCGGCCTCGAGGTCGGCCACTATATGCGCCGTGCCGGGCTCCTGCCCCCCCGGCCACGCGACAGTGCCGCCGGAACCCCGGTGGAACCGGCGGGTACCGCCGTCGATCCTCCTCCATCGGTTGACGGGCCGTAGTTGAACGGAGGGGGGTCCTCCGCTAACTTTGCGCCCGGCAGAAGGGGTCGTCGTTCGACCCCTTCCTATTGCAGGACCTCGATCGTGAAATCTTTCACAAAGTCGGATCCTCTTCGGCGGTCAGCGACTATGCGCAAGCGGTTCTTCCGTGGACTTGGTGCGGCAGTGGCGGTGATGGGCGCGATGGCGCTTCTCACGCCGCTCGGCGCCCAAAAGGCGGCCCCCCCCACCATCGCGGCCCTCACCGACTCGTCGGCGTTCAAGGGGCCGAAGCAGCCGATCCTCTTCCGGCACGATGTGCACGCGGGGATGCTGAAGATGCAGTGCCAGTACTGCCACTACTCGGCCAACGTTTCGTCCGAGCCTGGCATTCCGAGCATGCAGACCTGCATGGGCTGCCACATCGCCGTGAGCGGGAAGACCAAGGAGAACAAGGTCGAGATCCAGAAGCTCAAGGACGCCTGGAGCAAGAAACTCCCGGTGGAGTGGACGCGCGTGCACGAGCTCGCCCGCCACGTTCACTTCCCGCATCAGCGCCATATCAAGGCGCTCGGGGCGAACGCCTGCGCCACCTGCCACGGCAACGTCGCGCGCATGCCGCAGGTCTACAAGGTCAACAACGTGAACAACATGGGCTTCTGCATCAGCTGTCACATCGAGCGGAAGGTTTCGCGCGACTGCACCGTGTGCCACTACTAGTATGACGACGCGACTGCCTGACCAGGGAGCGGCGATGGCCGACGAACAGGGAACCACCGGGGTCGACCGGCGACAGTTCCTCAAGGTGCTTGGCGTCACTGGCGCGGGAACGGCGGCCCTCTCGGGCTGCTCGACCGACCGAGTGGCGAAGCTGGTCCCCTATCTCGTCCAGTCGGAGCAGCAGGTGCCCGGCGTGGCGACGTGGTATGCCAGCACGTGCACCGAGTGCGCGACGGGTTGCGGCCTGCACGTGAAGACGCGCGAGGCACGGCCCATCAAGCTCGAGGGAAATCCGGAGCATCCCGTCAACGCGGGGACGCTCTGCAGCCGTGGCCAGGCCGGGTTGCAGGCCCTCTACAATCCCGATCGTCTCGGCGCCCCCATGGCGCGGAATGCCGCCGGCGGCTTCGACGAGATCACCTGGGACGACGCCATCGCCCGCCTCGCCGCCAAGGTCGCCGCGGCACCGGGGAAGGTCGCCGTCCTCAACGGTTACGGTCCGTCCACATTCACCGGCCTGGTGCGCGACTGGGTCGCCGCCATCGGCGGTCAGGTGGTGCAGTGGGAGCCGTTCGCGCGTGAGGCGGAACGGAAGGCGAATGAGCTGAGCTTTGGTCGCACCGACCTCCCGAGCTACCAGTTCGGCGCCGCGAAGCACATCCTCTCGTTCGGCGCGGACTTCCTCGAGACCTGGGGTCCGGTGGTCGAGCAGCAGCGGGGCTTCGCCACCTCGCACGGCATGCATGACGGCACGATGTCGAAGCATGTCTTTGTCGGCCCGCGGATGTCGCTGACCGGCGCCAATGCCGACGAGTACGTGCAGGTCGCTCCGGGGCAGGAGACCCTGGTCGCCCTCGGCATCGCGCATCTCGTCGCCGAGAAGCGTGGCCATCCGCAGGCTGGTTCGCTGTCGAGCTACACCCCCGCCATGGTGGCCAAGGAGACGGGGGTCAGCGAAGCGCAGCTGACCGCCATCGCCGATGCCTTCGCGGCGGCCCAGCCGTCGCTCGCGGTCGCCGGCGGCATCGCCGCGCAGCACCGCGGCGCGATTGACCTCTGTGCCGCCGTCAACACGCTGAACCTGGTCGCGGGCAACCTCGGCAAGACGGTGGTCTTCGGCGCCGAGCCGGCGACGAACGATGGCTACGCCGGCGTGACTGGTCTCTTTGACGCGATCGACAAGGGGCAGGTCGGCGTGCTGCTGGTGCACGAGGCCAACCCGCTGTACGCGCTGCCGAAGAGCGGCAAGTTCACCGAGCGTTTCGCCAAGGCGGGCTTCAAGGTCTCGACCGCGCAGGTGCTCGACGAGACGGCGGCGGCGTGTGACCTGATCATTCCGAACCTGCACGCGCTGGAGCGGTGGGATGACCTCCGGCCGCGCGCCGGCGTCACCGGGCTGCTGCAGCCGGTCACCGAGCCGGTGTTCGCCGCGAAGCACACCGGCGACGTCCTGCTCGCCGTGGCGAAGAAGGTCGCCGGCCCGATGGCTGCCTTCACCGCGCCGAACTTCGAGACCTACCTGAAGAGCGCCTGGGCGCCGACGCTGGTGGGCGATGCCGACGACGCCTGGCGCACCGCGCTCGGCAATGGTGGCGTCTACGCGGCGGCCCCGGCGACGGCGCAGCCGACGACGCTCGGCACTGGTGCGCCTGCCTGGAAGGCGCCGACGTTCGACGGGGACGGCGCCTACACGCTGCTCCCGTACGCCTCGTCGATGTACTACGACGGCCGTGGCGCCAACAAGCCGTGGCTGCTCGAGAATCCTGATCCGATGACCAAGATCACCTGGCAGAGCTGGGTCGAGGTCCACCCCGACACCGCCAAGGCGATCGACGTCCGCGAGGGCGAGATCCTCGAGCTGACGTCGCCGCACGGCAGCGTGCGCGCGCAGGTGTATGTCTTCCCGGGCGTCCACCCGAACGTGCTCGCTATGCCGCTCGGCCTCGGGCACACCGAGTATGGCCGGTACGCCAAGGGTCGCGGCGCCAATCCGCTCGACCTCCTCGGTGCGGCCGACGGCCAGGGCTTCCTCCCGTACGTCGCCACCAAGGTCTCGGTGAAGACCACCGGCGATTACCGGAAGGTCTCCAAGACGGAAGGCAATCCGCGGCAGTTGGGCCGTGGCATCATCGAAGCGATGCCGCTCGCCTATGCCGCCAAGGGGATGACACCGAAGGAGGCGTACAGCGCCGCCGGTCATGCCGAGCACGAGGTCAACACGCCGAAGGAGACCGAGGCGATCGACGGCTGGTATGAGGCACAGAAGGAGCGCTGGAAGCTCGGCAACTACGCCGACGATGCCACCCCGAAGTGGGGGATGGCTGTCGACCTGTCGCGCTGCACCGGCTGCTCGGCCTGCGTCACGGCGTGTTACGCCGAGAACAACATTCCGACCGTTGGCGAAGAGCAGATCTTCAAGGGCCGCGAGATGAGCTGGATGCGCATCGAACGGTACTGGGAAGGTGGCACCGACGGCGAGAAGCTCGAGGCGCGCTTCGCCCCGGTCATGTGCCAGCACTGCGACAACGCGCCGTGCGAGCCGGTCTGCCCGGTCTACGCGGCGTACCACACGCCGGACGGCCTCAACGGCCAGGTCTACAACCGCTGCGTCGGGACGCGCTACTGCAGCAACAACTGCCCGTTCAAGGTCCGCTACTTCAACTGGCTCAAGTACAACGAGACCGCCTGGCCGGCGCCGCTCAACCTCCAGCTCAATCCCGAGGTGACGACGCGTGCCCGTGGCGTGATGGAGAAGTGCACCTTCTGCGTCCAGCGCATCCGCGACAAGCAGAACATCGCGAAGCTCGAGGATCGCACCGTCCGCGATGGCGAGATCCTGCCGGCCTGCGTGCAGGGCTGCCCGTCCGGCGCGCTCACCTTCGGCAACGTGAAGGATCCGGAGGCAGCGGTGGTCAAGGCAAAGCGCGATCCGCGTGGCTACACCATGCTCGAGGAGACCAATGTGCGGCCCGTCGTGACGTACCTGGCCAAGGTGCTCCATCAGGAGCCCGTCGCCCATGCACCGGCCGCCGCCGGGGAGGGCCACTGAGATGGCCGTGATCGCGCACGATCCGTCCCTGCCGACCCAGACCCACGGTGAAGTCACCCGTGACGTCCTGGCGACCATCACGTCGAAGCCGACCAAGGGCTACTACATCCTGCTCGGCACCATGGCGTTCCTCACCGCGGTGCTTCTCGGCACGGTGACGCTGTTGTTGAAGGAGGGCCTCGGCCTCGCCGGCTACGCCCCGCCGATCATGTGGTCGGTGTACATCACGACCTTCGTCTTCTGGGTCGGTATCGGCCACGCCGGCACGCTGATCTCGGCGATTCTCTTCCTCTTCCGCTCGCCGTGGCGTACCGCGGTGTACCGGGCGACGGAAGCGATGACGGTGTTCGCCGTCATGACGGCCGCGCTCTTCCCGATCATCCACATCGGCCGGCAGTGGATCTTCTACTGGCTGATCCCGTACCCGAACGCGCGCTACCTCTGGCCGAACTTCAAGTCGCCGCTGCTCTGGGACGTCTTCGCGATCTCGACCTACCTCACGGTGTCGTCGACCTTCCTCATGGTCGGCCTCGTGCCGGACATCGCGGCGGTCCGTGACCACGTCAGCGGCTGGCGGAAGAAGCTCTACGGTGCGCTCGCGCTCGGCTGGACCGGCGCGGACTCGCAGTGGCGCCACTACAGCCGCGCCTACCTGTACCTGGCCGCCCTCGCGACGCCGCTGGTGCTCTCGGTGCACTCGGTCGTTTCGTGGGACTTCGCCGTCTCGATCGTGCCGGGCTGGCACGGGACGATCTTCGCCCCGTACTTCGTTGCCGGCGCGATCTATTCCGGCATCGGCATGGTGCTGACGCTGATGATCCCGCTCCGCAAGGTGCTCAAGGTCGAGCACATGATCACCGACTACCACTTCGACAACCTCTCGAAGCTGACGCTGTTCACTGGCACGATCCTCTTCTACGCCTACGCGATGGAGTACTTCGTCGCCTGGTACTCGGGGAGCACCTTCGAGCAGGTGACCTTCTGGCGGCGCGCGTTCGGCCCGGCCTGGTGGGCCGGCTGGACGATGATCATCTGCAACGCCTTCGTCTCGCAGCTGCTCTGGTTCAAGAAGATCCGGACCAACCTGACGTCGCTCTTCATCATCTCGATCTTCATCAACCTCGGGATGTGGTTCGAGCGCTACGTCATCGTCACGTCGTCGCTGTCGAATGACTACGTCCCGTACGCCTGGGGCCAGATGAACCCGACGTGGGCGGACTGGCTCGTCCTGCTCGGCTCCTTCGGCTGGTTCGGCCTCTGGTTCACGCTGTTCTACAAGAACTTCCCCATCGTGGCGATCCAGGAGATCAAGGAAATGATCCCGATGCCCCGCCGGAAGGCGTCCAGCCACGGGGGGGCGCACTGATGGCCGCCTCCGTGTCGGGCGTGCTGGCCCACTTCGCCCATGTCGATGCCGCCGCGGACGCGATCCGCGAGCTCAAGGCGACGGGGCACAAGGACCTCACGGTCTACTGTGCCGCGCACAACCACGAGCTCGAGGCCGCCGTCGGCGACCCGATCTCGCCGGTGCGCCTCTGGACGCTCTTCGCCGGCCTGACCGGCTGCGCCGCCGGCTTCTCGCTGGCGATCTGGATGTCGAGCGACTGGCCGCTCCTCGTCGGCGGCAAGCCGATCACGGCGATCCCGTCGTTCGTCGTCATCGGCTTCGAGCTGACGATTCTCTTCGGTTCGTTGGCCACCGTCCTCGGCGTGATCATCCTCTCCGCGATGAAGTCGCTCAAGGGCCGGCCGTATCATCCCAAGTTCAGCGACGACCACATCGGCGTCTTCGTTCCGTGCCGAGCCGATCAGGCCGCGGCGGTCGAGCAGCTCCTGACGGGGCATGGCTCCGTGGAGGTCACCCGTGATGCGTAAGGTCCTCCTCGCCGCCGTCCTCCTGGGGACGGGTGGTTGCAACTGGTGGTACAACGAGGTGCCGTCGCCGGACCAGCTGATGCACAAGGTCCCCTGGTTCGACCACATGATCCTCTCGAAGGGCGTGCATCCGTATCAGCGGACCGACATCCCGCGGAACGTCCCGGCCGGGATCGTTCCCGTTGGCGGCGGTGAGCGCGACTGGCGCGTTGGCGATCCGTCGGCGGCGTTCCCGCAGTACGGCTTCGACACCGTGGTGGCCAACCGTCAGGTCCGTCCGACCACGCCGCCCCAGCCGGGCGCGCGGAGCGGCCAGGAGCTGTACGAGGTCTACTGCTCCACCTGTCACGGTCAGACTGGCGTCGGTGACGGCCCCGTCGGCCCGTATGTCGCGGCGTTTTCGCTGCTGACGCCGGTCGCGCGCGGTTGGTCCGACGGCTACCTCTACAGCATCGTTCGGTATGGCCGGGCCGGCATGCCGCAGTACGGCGACAAGATCATCCGCCGCGATGAGCGCTGGGCCGTGGTCGATTACGTGCGTTCGCTGCAGGCGGCCTCGCCGCTGCCGGCCGCCCCTGCCGGAGGGACCAAGTAATGGCCGCCGATCTGATGGCGATCCGCGACCGGTTGGTCGAGAAGAGCCTGACCGCTGACTACAAGAATTTCACGATGATCGGCGGCGGCCTCGCCGTCGTCGGTCTCGCGCTCTTCGTGATGGCGTTGATGGGCGAAGGGTCGCACCGCGCCTGGCAGACGTTCCACGTGAACTGGGTCTTCTGGACCGGCCTCACCGGCGGCTCGATCGCCATCACGGCGGTGCACAAGATCGCCAATGCCAAGTGGTCGGGTGTCATCATCCGCCTCTCGCAGGCGATGTCGGCGATGATCCCCGTGTCGCTCATCGGCGCCGTCCTCGTGCTGACGCTGGGCTACCACGACATCTACGGCCACATGGCCGAGGAGCTCGGCGGGCTGTCGCACGGCAAGGCGCTCTGGCTGTCGCGGCCGTGGATGGCCGTGCGCCTCGTTGGCGGCCTCGCGCTGCTCTACTGGATCGGCATCCGCCTCATCCGCACCGACATCCTCGCCGACCTGGCGTTGATGAAGGGGAAGGCGGGGGCGCGGCAGGCCAAGTACGACGCGATGTTGCAGGGGTACGACGAGGCGAAGAACCACACCAGCACCTACAAGCTGGCGCCGATCTATGCCGCGGCCTACGCCATGGTCTTCACCATGGTCGCCTTCGACGCCATCATGGCCCTGCAGCCGCACTGGTTCTCGAACCTGCTCGGCGGCTGGTACTTCATGGGATCGTTCCTCGGCGGCCACATGCTGCTGGCGCTCCTCATGCTGCACTCGCGCAAGGCCGTCGGCCTCGACGAGTTCATCTCGGCCAAGCAGCGCCACGACCTCGGCAAGCTCTGCTTTGGCTTCACGGTGTTCTGGACCTACCTGATGTGGGCCCAGTTCCTGGTGATCTGGTACGGCAACCTTCCGGAAGAAACCGGCTTCGTCTTCGCGCGCCTCTGGGGACCGTGGCGCCCGGTCGGCACCGCCGTCTTCCTGGGGATGTTCGTGATTCCGTTCACGGGCCTTCTCGGCGTTGGCCCCAAGAAGATGCCGCTGACGATGGGCCTCTTCGCCACGATCTCGCTCTGCGCCCTCTGGCTCGAGCGCTACCTGATGGTGATGCCCTCGGTCACGCTCGAGGCCGGCCCGGTCTTCGGCCTCCCCGAAGTCGGTCCGATCCTCCTCTTCCTCGGCCTCTTCTTCCTCTGCTACGGCTGGTTCGCCAAGACGTATCCGATGGTGAGTCCGCGGCTGGCGATGATCACGTTGGAGAAGGAGCAGGGGCACTAGAGGGTCGTAAGTCATAGGTCGTAAGTCGTAAGTCCAAGAAGGAAGAAGGCCGGCATCTCAATGGGATGCCGGCCTTCTTCGTTGTCCCTACGACCTACGACCTACGACTTACGACTTACGACTTACTCCAGCCTCAACTTCGCCGTCAACGCATCGACCGAGTCCTTTGGCAGTGCGGCGGAGATGGTCACCAACCGGAGCGTGCGGATCGTCGACTCGCCACTGGTGACGTAGTCCGGCTTGGTCCGGAGGGCGACCGAGGAGGAGAGCCCGGAGGCTTCCACGGCCGCGTGCACCGGCTCCACGCGATCCTCGGGGCCTTCGATGACCCAGACGGCGCGCCCGTCGGGCAGCCGCTGCTTCACGAAGAACGTCGGCCGGATACCGACCCCGTTCCGCTGCAGCCGGACGCCGGTCACCGGGAGGCCGTCGAGGCGCGCGAGGGAGCCACCGGCAGCGGTCAGCGCCTCGTCCCAGCTGATCGCTTCCCAGCTGATGGCGGGGTCCACGTCGGCCACCGGGGCCAGCGCGACCATGCCCCGGCCGGCGGCGGCCGGACGGACCATCTGCGGCCGCAGGGTGGCCTCGACGGCAAGTCGCTCGCTCCGCGAACGGTTGGCGGTGCCCTGCAGCGCCGCGTTCTCCAGGAAGGAGGCGTGCATCGCCGGCGCCACGAAGGCCATCGTCGAGAGGCGCGGTGTCGGGAGGGCGAGGGTCGCGGGTTGATTCGCGAGCCAGCCACCGAGCATCAACACGCCTACCGCCGCCGCGATACCGGACTGCCGGCGCCGCGAGGTATGCTGGACCATCGGCAGCGCCCGACGGTGGCCCAGAGGGGCAGCGAAGGCGAGGATGGCGGTGGCGCGGTCACGCGTCGCCACAGCCTCGGAGTACGCTGCACGGCAGATCAGGCATCCAAGCAGATGTTCCGCGATCTCGGCTGACTGCACCTTGGAGAGGGCACCGTCCAGCCAGGCGTGGAACTCCTCCTCAGGCACGTGCGGACGAGCGCACCTGCTCATCGGATTCCTCCAGCATGTCGTGGGCAGCCACCAGACGCTTGCGGGCGCGGGCGAGGGTCGTGCCCACGGCGCCGACCGCCAGCCCAGTCTGTTCCGCAATTTCAGGATAGGACAATCCGGCATCCCACAGCAACAGGACCTCGCGATCTCGCGGCGAGAGCGTGGCCAGGGCGCGCTGCACCTCGGCCTGCTGCGCCTCCGAATCCATTCGCTCCTCGACTTCCTTGCCCACCGAGGGCGAGGCGATCGGTTCGTGCGTCAGCAGGACCAGGTGCTTCCGGCGGCGAATCGCCGAGCGAGCCTCGTCGCGCGCAATATTGGCGGCAACGGCGAAGACCCAGGAACGCGGCTTTTCGGGCTGGTGGTGCAGGGCGCGCATGAAGACTTCCTGCGCAAGATCCTCGGCACGATCGGCATCCCACACCTTGCGGTACAGGAAGCGGACAACGGAGTCATAGGTGGTGCGGTAGAGACCTTCAAGATCGAATGCCATTGGTCCTCCAGGGGGCGAGAGACGCCACATAGAAGACGCACGCCACGCGCCATCTTGCACACATCAACGCAAGCGATTGTCCTGCAACGACTTACAGCGGTATCCGTCGGTTTCGGAAGGCGCACCCCGGATGGAGACCTGTCCTCTTTTCAGGCCAGTGTGAACACATCAGCGGCTTGGCGGGGCGGCCGTCGGCCCGGAGCCGCCCATGCAGATCACAATGTAGCCCGTCCTCCAGCAAGTAGGTACAGGCCGAAATGATCTCCGCGTTGAGCAGCTGGTCGTCCTCACGCTCCACCTTGCACAGGTAGGGAGACTTCCGGTTCCTGAGGAGGAGCTCAAGTCGAGTCTGCTTCGGCGTGCACCGGATATCCACATGCAGGTCTCGACAGCAGGCCGCCTTGCGGGTGTGGTCGGCGGTGCGGCAAGGCGCCTCGGCGCATGGGTTCAGGTCCGGGGCGAGGTCGTGCTCGAGCACCGGCAGCATGCGGTGCGGCGCCTTCAGCGTCCGGGTGACCAGGCGATGATTGTCGACGATCTTGAACTGGTCTCCGCCGAGGCGGCGCGGGGCAGGGGGCCGCTTCGGGATGGCGACTTTTCCGGTGTAGCCATAGCCGCCACACCGGACGGAGCCGTTCTCCAGCTGTTCCAGATGGCGACAGGGGACATGCACATCAGCGTCGACCCAGAGCTCTTCGTCGTCGACGAAGGTCTTCCCGAAGTCGATGCGCTGGGTGTGGCCAAAGAGCCAAGTGGCGTCGTGGTCCTCGTCCCCTTCGATGGCCGCAACCCGAATGGTGAGCTTCAACGACCGGCAATGTCCACCAACCGATCTACATGGAGGGAGCGGCATGACAATCCGTGGCGAGAGGTGCTGGGGGGGCTGGTGACCGGGCGGAAAGTAGCGGAGCCGGACGGAATCGCCAGCGGCGGGTTCCCCTTGCCTAGAGGATCGACGGCCATGGCGTTATCCTTCCGCCTTCCCGTGATCCTGGTGGCCGGGAGCCGGCGCTGCCGGGGGGCAGCATCGACGCATACATCACACACCAGGGATGAGGCAAGACGAACAATGCGCGTTCCTGCGATGATTGCTGCAGTGGCCCTGGTGCTCGCGGCCTGCGGTGGAGAGAAGAAGGAAGGGGCGGAGTCGACCGAGACTCCGGAAGCGACCGCACCGACGACGGCGGCCGTGACGGGCACCACCCACGTGGTCGAGATGATCCAGGACGGCACGACGTTCAAGTTCTCGCCGGCCGAACTGACCATCAAGGCCGGCGATGCCGTGACGTTCAAGAGCGTCTCGGGCGGCCTGCACAACGTCCAGTTCCATGCCGACAGCATCCCGGCCGGCGCGGCGGCGGTCATCGATGCGGCGATCCTGAACAAGCAGGGTCCGCTGGCGTCGGCGCTGCTGAACACGGGCGAAGAGATCACGATCAATTTCGCCGGCGCGCCGGTGGGTGATTACCGGTTCACCTGCCTGCCGCACATGGCGATGGGCATGCACGGCAAGATCACCGTCCAGTAAGCTGGACGTTGGTTGCACCATCTTCGCGGGGGCGTCCATCGGACGCCCCCGCGTTGCGTTGCCCCCACGCCATCACCAACGGAACGCTCACACCAAGCAGCACGCCCGCCGCGCTGTCGACGACGTAGTGCATCTGGCAGTAGACCACGCCGACGGCCAGCAGCGCGGTGGGCACGGCCATCGCCATGCCGAGTCGGCGCGAGCCGAGCCAGGCACCGACAGTGGCGGCGACGGTCGCGGCAACATGCGACGAGGGAAACGCGGCACCGAACGCGCTCCCCCGGGCGAGCGTGGCATAGACAAGCCGCGCCGCCTCGTTGTCGACGAAGGCGCCGGTTGGCCGCGCGAACTCATAGTAGGGTCCCGCCACCGGCAGCAGCAGATAGGTGACGTAACAGAGCAGAAAGGTCGCGATCAGCCCGTCGAGGTAGCGCTCGAGTGCCGCAGGGCGGCGCTGGGCCAGGAAGACGATGACCGGCAACGGGACCAGGATGTAGTAGGAGAAGTAGACGCCGTGCAGCAGCGTGGACCAGAACACGCTCGGCGCGGCGCGCCACCAATCACGACTCGGCTGACTGTGGAAGAGCCATGCATCGGCGGCCTGCAGTGGCGCGTCCCATGTGGTGGCGGCGCCGAAACCGTTCATGACATCGATCGCGGAATAGAGACCGGCCAGCAGCACCACCGGATAGCTCGCGCGCAGGACGCGCCCCACGACACTGTGGGAGGCGCGGGTGATCAGCCAGGTGAGGAGCGGGAGGCCGAGGTGCGCCCCGATGATCCACGGCACGCCGCGCTGCGTCAGCCGGGTGGCGCCGAGTGCGGCGACGACGAGACCGTAGCTCGCCACCATCACGTCGACGCGCCGCCACGGCCACGCCGCCGTCAGAGCCAGCCTGCCTGGCGATACCAGTCGTGAGTGTGGGCGAGTCCGGTGGCGGCATCGAAGCGTGGCTGCCAGCCGGTGGCCGCGATGAACGGGGCGGCGTCGCCCGTCCAGGCGGCCTGGAAGAACTCGTTCGCCTTGTCGGCGCGGAGGATGGTCTTGCGACGGAGCGCCGCGGCCCAGGCTCCGGTGGCCGTGAGTGCCACGCGGGCGGCCCATTCGGGGATTGGCAGCAGGGTCACATTGCGGCCCATGGTGCGACCGATCTCGCGGACGAGCTCCGCCGAGGAGAGCCGCTCCGGATGATTCACGTAGTACGTCTTGCCAAGGAGAGCCTCGCCTGCGGTGCCGGCGAGCACGATCGCGTCGGCGAGGTCCTCGACATGCACGACGGACACTTCCATCGAACCGTCGCCAAAGACCGGGGCGATGCCAAGGCGCGCCGCCTTGAAGACGGTGATGAGATTGTCGCGATCGCGCGGGCCGTAAACCGTCGGCGGGCGCAGGATCACCCATGGCAGGTCGGCGCCGCGCAACACCAATTCCGAGGCGAGCTTGCTCCGGCCGTACATGGTGACCGGGGCGTCGAGTCCGTCGGCGCCCTTGGGACGCCCCCGCGCGGCCGGCCCACCCGCGGCCATTGAACTGACCAGCACGATCCGCGCGGTCCCGCCATCGGCGCGCGCGGCGTGCACGACGTTGGCGGTGCCGTCGCGATTGGCGAGGAGGAATTCGGCTTCGTCGACGGCGCCGGTGAGCGCCGCCACGTGATAGATGACGTCCTGCGCCGCCGAGGCTTCGGCCAGCGCCGGCTTGTCGCCCAGATCACCGCGCACGAGTCGAACACCGCGGGCCGCCAGATCGGCGGCCTTCGCGGGCGAACGGATCAGCGCGGTGACGGTGTCCCCGCGCGCGAGCAGGCGATCGATCAGGTGCCCACCCACGAAGCCGGTCGCGCCGGTGACCAGCGCCCTCATGTGACGGGGCGGTCGAGCAGCCGGTAGGTCTTGTACGGGGTGAAGCCGGTCTTGGTCAGGCCCTGGATGATCGCCGTGTTGTCCTCGAGCAGCCAGCCGGCCTCGCCCCAGCCGATCCCCGCCGCCGCGGCCTTGCTCCAGATCCAGTGATAGAGGGCCGAGTCGATCCCCTTGCCGCGCCACTCGGGGACGACGCCGAGCAGGAGGATGCGCGCCCGCGTGATCTGCTTCGTCTTGAGCTTCCAGAGCATCGTCAGCGAGGCGGGGAACATCCCGCCCGAGTGGTTGCCGTGCAACACTTCATTGAGGTCAGGCATGGCGAGGCCGAAGGCGATCGGCTTGCCGTCCTTCTCGATGAACGGGACCAGGTTCGGGATCACCACCGGCTTGAAGCCTGCCGCCAGCGCATCGATCTCGGCGTCGGTCATCGGGACGAAACCCCAGTTGCTCTCCCAGCAGGCATTGTAGAGCACCTTGACCAGCTCGACTTCCTTCTGGAAGTGCTTCATGTCGAGCGCCCGGATGGTGAGGCCGTACCGCTTGGTGAGCAGCGCGACGGCGCGGGCGGTGCGCTCGGGCGGCTCCAGCGGATTCTCCAGGGAGCCGGCCTGCAGGCAGATCAGGTCCTTGGCCTTCGCGAACCCCGCCGTCTCGAGCAACGTGAGATAGTATGGCGGATTGTGCGGCATCATCAGCGTGTTCGGCGTGTCGAATCCGTCGATCAGCAAGCCGCACTCATCGTTGACGGAGAAGGACGCCGGCCCGCGCAAGGTGTCGAGGCCCTGCGATTGCACCCACGCCGACGCGGTGTCGAGCAGCGGCGCCGCCACGGTGAAGTCGTTGATGCACTCGAAGAAGCCGAAGAAGCCGACGCGGTCGTGGTGCACTTCGTTGTGCAGCCGATTGTGAATCGCGGCGACGCGCCCGACGACCTCGCCGCCGCGCTCGGCCAGGAAATACTGGGCCTCGGCGTGGGCAAAGAAGGGATTCTTGGTGCGGTCGAGGAGCTTCTTTACTTCGGCGCGAAACGGCGGGACCCAGTTCGGGTCCCGCCGGTGCAGCCGATACGGCAGATCGATGAAGGCGGCGAGGTCCTTGGCGGTCTCGACTCGCCGGATGACCGGCGCAGTGCTCAGATGACCCCCAACTCCTTGCCGATCCGCCCGAAGGCCTCCAGCGCGGTGTCGATCTGGGCCGGCGTGTGGGTCGCCATCACGCTGGTGCGCAGGCGGCACTGCGACGGCGGCACCGCCGGCGGCACGACCGGGTTGGTGAAGACGCCGGCGTCGTACAGCTTCCGCCAGAAGACGAAGGTGGTCTCGAGCGGCCCGATGAGCACCGGGATGATCGGCGTGACGGTCTCGCCGATTTCGAAGCCGAGGGCCCGGAAGCCGTCGGCCAGATGCTTGGCGTTGGCCCACAGCGTGGTGCGCCGCTCGGGCTCGTCCTGCAGCACCTGGAGTGCGGCGAGCACGCCGGCGGTGTTGGCCGGGGGGAGCGAGGCGGTGAAGATGAACGGCCGCGAATGGTGCTTCAGGAAGTGGATCACCGACTCGTCCGCGGCGACGAAGCCACCGACCGAGGCGAGCGACTTCGAGAAGGTGCCGGCGATGATGTCGACCTGGTCCTGCATCCCCCAGTGGGCACCGGTGCCATCGCCGTTCGGGCCGATCACGCCGAGGGCATGGGCGTCGTCCACGACAAGCGCCGCGCCGAAGCGATTGCAGATCTTGCTCAGCCCCGGAATGTCGGCGATGTCGCCTTCCATCGAGTAGACACCGTCGACGACCACCATCGTGCCCTTGCCGGTCGTGTTGCGCTCGAGCAGGCGGGTGAGGTGGTCGAGGTCGCCGTGATTGAAGCGCTGCGTGTCGCCGTACGAAAGCTTGGCGCCGTCGACGATACAGGCGTGGTCGAGCTTGTCGAGATAGACGGTCTCGCCACGGCCGAGCAGGCCGGAGATGAGGCCGAGGTTCGCGCCGTAACCGGTCGAGAAGACCAGGGCCGATTCCTTGCCGAGAAACTTGGCCAGCGCCGCTTCGAGCTGTTCATGCAGGTCGAGGGAGCCGTTGAGGAAACGCGATCCCGTGCAGCCGGCACCGTAGCGGTGCAGCGCCTTGGTGGCGGCCTCGAGCACCTTCGGGTGGTGGGTCAGCCCCAGGTAATTGTTCGAGCCAAGCATGATCCGCTTCTGACCGTCGATGGTGACGACGGTGTCCTCGGATTCCGAGATCGGCTTGAAATAGGGGTAGAGGCCGGCCGCTTGAATCTCGCGGGCCTGGGTAAACTGGCGACACTTGTCGAAGAGCATCACCTGGGCCTCCTGCGTGGGGTGCGTCTCAGTCGCCACGGTTCCTCGCGGAGTTACGGGTGGAACTTCGAGTGGGATGGGGCCTAAGTTGGTCATGGGCCAAGGGGGAAAGCTATGACCGACGGCAGGGCGAGACAAGGCGAAGGACGCCCCGCAGGGGCGGGACGGCGAGGGGGGCTTCGGTCTCTCCTCGGGGCCGGCCTTGCCCTGCTCGCGGCCCTCCCGGTCGCTGGGCAATACCCGCGTGCCCGGCCCGGGCAGTTTGAAGTCCGCGGTTTCGACATCGCCCCCGACGGGGCGTGGCGGCGGGTCACGGCGCGAATCGCCGCCACGCGGGCCGCGTTGCTCCGCGACGGCGCGTTGGCGCGCCTGAACGCGGGTGACGCCTCGATGCAGGTCTCGGGTGGGTACTTCGTGCCGGTGATCCCGATGACATTTCCTGGGGTGGCGCAGCCCTTTCCGTCGGCTGACTATCAACAGGTGCTCTTCTCCGCGACCCCGGTGGGGCAGGCGTGGAGTCTCAAGACGTTCTACGGGGCCCAGTCGCGAGGGCACATCACCCTCGACGGTTCGGTCTTCGACTGGGTCACGCTGGACAGTGCCGCCGCGTACTACGAAGACGGCTGCAATGGCATCGGCGTGAATGGCCCCTGTCCGGCCCGAGTGCGGAGCCGGATGGCCGATCTTCTCCTCGGGGCCCTCGACGCCGTCTCGTTGCGCGGCGACAGTGCCACCGTGTGGAATGCCTACGACAACGATGGCCCCGACGGCCTCCCCAATTCCGGCGACGACGACGGCATTGTCGACTTCGTCACCTTCCTGCAGGCTCGAGTCGATGGGGCGTGCGGCGGCAGCGGCTTGTGGGCCCATCGCTTCCGCATCTCCGGGTGGAACAGCGGGCAGGCGTACACGACCCGCACCCCGCGGCGCGGTGCGGGCGGCGCGATCATTCCGGGGAGCTTCCTCCGCGTCAACTCCTACACCTTGCAGAGCGCGGTCGGCGGCAACACGGCCTGCACGGCCGGACAGATCATGCCGATCGGCACCGTGGCCCACGAGACCGGCCATGCGTTCGGCCTCCCCGATCTCTACGACACCGATGCGGCTTCGAACACCGAGGGGATCGGCGAATGGGGGCTGATGGGCTCGGGCAATTATGCGCGACCGTGGTCGCCGGCCTCCTTCGAGGCGTGGTCGCTCGCTGAGCTCGGGTGGGTCACGATCGACACCCTCGCGAGTGCCGCCGAGCGCTCGGCGGCGGCGGTGCAGAGCGGGGACACCGTCTACTACGGGGCGACCGCCGACCCCTCGACCTACCTGCTGCTCGAGAATCGGCAGCGGGTCGGCAGCGATACCGCGATGATGAACCCGGCGTTCAGTCGGATGAAGGGGCCCGGTCTGCTGATCTGGCAAATCGACGCAGCCCGAGTCGCCAACAGTCGCTCCGGCAACACGGTCAACACCGGCGTCGCGCAGGGTGTGGCCCTGGTCCAGGCGGACGGGCTCAATCAGTTGCGCTCCCCGATCACGGGCATCAGGAATCGTGGCGATGCCGGTGATCCCTTTCCGGGGACGACGGCCAATCATGAGTTCGGGCTCGCCACCTCGCCCCAGGCTGCGCGCGCCGATGGCACGCCGCTGCAGGTCCGCATTGACCGCATCACCACCGAGGCCGGGGGGCGTGTCAGCTTTCGGTACGTCCGGCGCGCACCGACCGTCATCGCGTCGCGCGCGGCTCAGGCGCGCGTGCGCGTCAACGCGGTGGCCAGTCAAACGTATCGCGAGGTCTTTCCTCCTGGAGAGGTGGTGACCATCACCGCGGACTCCATTCAGGCGAGTCTCGACGGCCGCAGTGCGCTGCGGTGGCTGAGCTGGAGCAACGCCGGGCCACGGACCCAGGTGCTGGTGACGCGGGCCGGACCGCCCGACTCCCTCTTCGCCGATTTTGCCGCGGCGCATCGAGTGCGCGTGGCCGTCAACGGCCCGGGCGTCGTGACCTCCTCGCTCACCGGGGTCGTCGGCACCGGCGCCTTCTTCGATGTCGGCGTCGCGCTGCGGCTCGACGCGGTGCCCGGGCCGGGGGTCGAATTCCTGGGGTGGCGGGGCGACAGCATCACCCCCGCCGCGTCGATGAACGTCACGCTGCAGCATCCCTATGACCTGACCGCGGATTTCGTCCAGGTCGTCGCCGTCGATCCGACCGCGGCGGTTGCCGCGATCCTTGGCGGACCGGCACTCGCGGCGGACCAGCGCCTCTATCTCGATGTGATCGGCAATCGCAATGGCGGGTACGATGTCGGCGACCTGCTCGCATGGCTGCGGCGCACGGGCCGGCCCCTGCCGACGGCACTCCGTCGCGCGCTCGGCGCGGGGGTACGCTGATGCGGCGCCTCGTCGTCGTGACGGTGCTGCTGGCAAGCTGCGGTGGGACCGACGTTCCGCCGCCGACACCGGGCGAGCTGGCGATTCACCTCACGACGCCGGCGGGCGCGGCGGCCGGGGCGATCGTCCTCACGGTCAGTGGTGGGGTCGTGGGCAGTGTCGTGCCCGCCGGTGGCCTCGAGGACGCGATGACCATCGACGCCAGCGGAACCCACTTGCTCCTGCTGGGGGCGGCCAATACCGGCGAGATCGCCGTGCTGCGGATTCCCGATCGCGCACTGGCGAGCCGCTATGTCGTGCGGGTCGAGCAGGTTGCCGACGGGTCGACCTTCGCACTCCTCGACGCCGCGCAATGGGGGGCCACGCTCGTCACCCGTCCCTGACGCGACCAGCCTGCGCTATCTTCGCAGGCATTCCCAGACATCACCCCCGTCTTCCCCTCACGCCCACAGGGTGCATCGTGGACCTTTCCGAGCGTCCTGGTCGGCTGCGGCATTCGAGCGTCCCGGCGCTCGGGAGCCGCTGAGGGTGGCACGCATCGCCATCGTCGGCGCCGGGGCCGCAGGCCTCGTCGCGGCGCGCCGTCTGCAGGAACTTGGCGCCGAGCCGCTGTTGTTCGAGGCCGCGCCGCGCGTGGGCGGCTCGATCGAGACGGTGCGCCGCGACGGCTGGCTGGCCGAAGCGGGGCCGAACACGATCATGGAACCGGATCGGGACGTGCGCGCCCTGCTCGACCGCGCCGGCCTTGCCGATCGCATCGTGCACCCGGGAGACGCGGTGAGGCGGCGCTACATCGTCCACGATGGGGTGCCCCAGGTGCTCCCCCTGTCGCCGGGCGACCTCGTCGCCACGCCGATCCTCTCGGTCGCCGGTCGGTTGCGGATGCTCAAGGAGCCCTTCGTCGCGAAGGGCAGGGACGATCCGGAGGAGACGGTGGACGCCTTTGCGCGCCGGCGCTTCGGCGATGAGGTCGCGAGCAGACTCTTCGATCCTCTGGTGGCAGGTACCAGTGGGGCCGACCCGACGCAGCTGCTGGCGCGCTTCGCGTTCCCGAAACTCGTCGAGTACGAGCAGCGCGGGGGCTCGGTGCTCAAGGGGGCGGTGCGCTCGCGCAGCCAGGCGCGTCGCCGCGGGGAGGTGCTCGGCGGCGGACTCTGGTCGTGTCGCCTGGGTCTAGAGGAGATCACCGCGCGCCTTGCGATGATGCTCGGGGCACAGGTACGGTCCGGGGTCGCCGTCGTGCGCGTCGCGGCGCGAGGCGGCGGCTACACCGTGCAGACCGCGGACGGCACCTCCACGGACGTCGACGGCGTGGTCTTCGCCTGTCCGGCGACGGCCTTCGCCACCCTGGCACTCGATCTCCCCGGCGGCGAGGCGATCCGGAGCCTTGCCACGATCCCCCATTCGTCGCTGGTCACCGTCTCGCTGGGGTATCCCCGCGAAAGGGTCGCCCACCCCCTCGATGGCTCGGGCCTGCTGGCGCCATCGTGCGAGCGGCGCCGGATCCTTGGCGCGCTCTTCCCCTCGACGCTCTTTCCGGAGCGCGTCCCGGTCAACCACGTCCTCCTCACGGCCTTCGCCGGAGGAATGCGTCAACCGCAGGTCGCCGAGATGGCCGACGCGACCGTCGTCGAGATGGCGCGTGCGGAGCTGGGTGACCTCCTCGGCGTCACCCGTGAGCCGGCCTTCTGCGAGGTGCGCCGGTGGCGGGCGGCGCTGCCGATTGCCACGTCCGGGCATGCGGCACGGATCGCACCGGCCGAGGCGTTGGAAGCGGATCGATCCGGACTACTGTTCACCGG
This sequence comes from Gemmatimonadota bacterium, assembly GCA_016704275.1. NCBI lineage: Bacteria > Pseudomonadati > Gemmatimonadota > Gemmatimonadota bacterium. Next base: position 3,206 of record JADJAK010000002.1, on the reverse strand, counting down.
CGCCTGGCGTGCCGGCCTGGCCGTGCACGAAGTCATGTTGGGTGGTCTGCGCGCCGCCGAACGGATCATTGCCGCGCATCCCTGAGCGGCCGATGCTACGTGGCGGGCCGGACGTTACGTTTCGGGCAGCCCCCACGCCATCGCCGTCTCCCTCGCCTCCGGAGTCCGTCGTGAACCGCTTTCGTTCCGTCCTGCCCCTGCTGACGTTCGTCGCTGTCGCGTGCGCGTCCGGCGCGCCCCCGGTGGCCGCTCCGGCGCCCGCCGGGGCTCCGGATGCCAAGATGGTGGCCAAGGCCCACGCCATCCACGACCGGGTCCTGTCAATTGACACCCACGTCGACATCTCGCCGGCGCAGTTCCGCGTGGGGATGCCCAACTACGCGACCGATCTCCCCGGCCGCCAGCAGGTCGACCTGGTCAAGATGGAGAAGGGCGGCCTCGGCGGGGCGTTCCTGATCGCCTACGTCGGGCAGTCCACCGACCTGACCCCGGCGAGCTTCGCCCGCGCCAACTCCCAGGCGCTCGAGAAGTTCGCCGCGGTGCACCGCCTCGTCGATTCAATCGCGCCGACGCGCGCGGCGCTGGCGCTGACCGCGGCTGATGCGCGCCGGATCCACAAGGAAGGGAAGAAGGTGATCTTCATCGGGATCGAGAACGGCTTCTCGATCGGGACCGACATCACCAACGTCGCGAAGTTCCACGCGCTCGGTGGCCGCTACATGTCGCTGGCCCACAACGGCCACTCGCAGCTCTCGGACTCGAACACCGGGGAGCGCGACGGCGTCTGGCTGCACCATGGCCTCTCGCCGCTGGGCCGCGAGGTGATCGTCGAAATGAACCGGGTCGGGATGATGATCGACATCTCCCATCCGTCGAAGGAATCGATGATGCAGACGCTGGCGATCACCAAGGCGCCGATCATCGCGTCCCACTCCGGCGTCCGCGCCATCTGCAACCACAGCCGCAACCTCGACGACGAGCAACTGCGTGCGTTGGCGAAGAACGGTGGCGTGGCTCAACTGGTCGCCTTCAACGGCTACGTGAAGTGCAACGCCGACGCCGCCGCACGCGACGCCGCCCGCCGCGACGCGATCGCCGACCTCCGGAAGCAGTTCGGGATCACGGCCACGCAGCAGGCCCAGGTGACCGCCCAGGTCGAGGCGCTGCCGAACGAGGCGCGGAACCGCTACCTCGCCGCGCAGGAAGACATCACCAACCGCCGCTACCCGGCCGATGCGGCGGCGACGGTCGCCGACTTCGTCGATCACATCGACTACGCCGTCAAGTTGATCGGCATCGATCATGTCGGCATCTCCTCCGACTTCGACGGCGGCGGCGGTGTCGAGGGGTGGCGCAACGCGGGCGAGACCTTCAACGTCACGCTGGAACTGGTGAAGCGCGGCTACACCGAGGCGCAGATCGCCAAGATCTGGGGCGGGAACCTGCTGCGGGTGATGGGAGAGGTGGAGAAGGTGGCGGCGGGGATGCAGAAGAAGTCGTAGGGCGACGAAGTCGTAGGTCATAGGTCGTAGGTCGTAGGTCGTAAGTCGTAAGTCATCCCGAGTGAAACGAGGGACCCGCGTGATGGCTGCCACGCAGGTCCCTCGCTTCGCTCGGGATGACGGCGTTCAGGACCTACGACTTACGACCTACGACCCCTCAGAACTGCACATCAAACGACCCGTTCGTCACCGACCGCGTTCCCGTGGCGGAGGTCCCCGGCGAGGCGGCGGCGGTGAAGGTAAAGGTGCCGGCCGCGCGGGTGGCGGTCAGCGTCGTCACGGTGATCGAGCCCGCGCCCCCAACGAGCGAGGAGGTCCACGCCGGGGTGCCGGTGGTGACCTGCACCAGCTGCGCGACACCGAGGTTGCCGGGTCCGACATTGAAGGTGCCGGTCGCGGCGACGCCCGGGATGGTCAGCTGGATCTGGTAGGTGCCGTTGGTGCCGCTCACGGCGAGCACGTTGCCGCCGTGCGTGCCCTGCACCGCGAGCGTGCCGCTCCAGGCCGTGCCAGCAACGGTGGCGGACATGGTGTTGTCATCGCCGGAATTGGTGCCGGAGTCGCTGCCGCAGGCAGTGACGAGCAGGGTGGCCAGGGTAAGGACGGTCGGTCGGGCAAGGCGCATTGGGCGAGACTCGCGGAAGGTGGTGGGGGTGCGGTCAGTATGGCGTATCCCCTGAGGATCGCACCGCCCGGCTCGCGCCGCAAGGCGGGGGCGCCCCCGTTTGTCGTGCCAGATCACCGCCACCTTCCCCAACGTCGCGGCGTTCGTGGTCGGGTGGTTTGGTCGGTGAGGCCGTGAACGCAACCGTCCTCGGCCCTCCAGCTTCCCAGCGCGTCCACAGTAGCGCCCCTCGCTTCGCAGGATAAATCGACACCCCTGCAGGCGAGGAGGTCGAAATCGCGCTTCCTTCGGGGAATTCGAGGCCTGACGGGGCGGGGAAGGTGGTCGTTCCTGGCAGGGGTGCAGCTTCTCCGGCGACCTGGAAGCCCCTGCGGCGATTCGACCGGTGAAACCAGCCGCCAGGTTTCCCGATTAGGCTGCAGGCGCTACCGTTCTTCAGGATTGGGCCGCAGGGGCTGCGGGTCCAATACACGTTAGGCCTATCGCCGGACTCTTGCGCCTCGTATAGACCGGGTATATACATCCACCGTGGCCGCCGACATCTTTGACCGATTGGCCCAGTGCACGGGCTTTGAGTGGGACGCCGGCAATGCTCCCAAGGTCGTGGCGCGCCATCAGGTCACACCTGGGGAATGCGAGCAGGTGTTCTTTCACGAGCCCCTGCTCATTGCCCCGGACCCTCGGCATTCGAAGGTCGAAGAGCGGTGGGCCGCGTGGGGCCAGACCGCGGAGGGGCGGACCCTTGCGATTGTCTTCACCCTGCGGGGCGACCGGATCCGCCCTCTGTCCGCGCGCGACATGAACCGGAAGGAGCGTCAGCGATATGCCGAAGCCTAAGCTCAAGCCGATCCCGAAGTTTGCGACCGAAGCCGCTGAGCAGAAGTTCTGGGCCACGGCGGATACGACGGAGTACTTCGATTGGACGCAGGCGCGTCGTGTCGTCTTCCCCAACCTGAAGCCCACGACCACCCCCATCTCGATGCGCTTGCCCGAGACGCTGCTCACGGACCTGAAGCGGCTCGCGAACGAGCAAGACGTCCCGTACCAGAGCCTCATGAAGGTCTACCTGGCGGAGCGCG